>JAYRRO010000313.1:0-28443 GCA_041910095.1 Dehalococcoidia bacterium | reverse complement strand
TCGTTGAAGCCGTGGCGGTTCGCCATGTTGATGAGCGGCCGGACGGTGATGCCGGGCGACTTCATATCGACGACGAACATGGTGATGCCGCGGTGCTTGGGGGCGTCGGGGTCGCTGCGCGCGGCGAGCCAGCCCCAGTCGGCGAGGTGGCCGCCGGAGGTCCAGATCTTCTGGCCGTTCAGGACCCACTCGTCGCCGTCGCGGACGGCGCGGGTCTGGAGGGAGGCCAGGTCGGAGCCGGCGCCGGGCTCGCTATAGAGTGTGCACCACCAGTCGTCGGCGCCGGTGATGCGGGGGATGAACTTTTCCTTCTGTTCGGGGGTGCCGTAGAGCATGAGTGCGGGGCCGACCCACTGGATGCCCATATTGCCGACGGGTGCGCCGTGGTAGGCCATCTCCTCGTTGTAGACGAGCTGGCGCATGTGGGAGGCGCCGCTGCCGCCGAACTCCTTGGGCCAGGCCATCGCGAGCCAGCCTTTTTCGACGAGCTTCTTCTGGAAGTTCATCGTGTAGTCGTACTCTTCCTTATAGGTGGAGAAGCCGCCTTCGTAGCCGCGGCGGGCGCGGATTTCCTCGGGGGGGAGTTCGGCCTTGATGAACTGGCGGACTTCCTCGCGGAAGGCTTCGACATCGGAATCGTAGGCGAAACGCATGGACGCACTCCTTCGCGTAAATGGATGGCGGATGGGGGTGCGCCGAAGCATACGGATCGCGGTGGCGTCGTGCCAGTGGTTTTCAAGTGTGGGTAGAAAAATCGTTCCATCGCGCCTGGCGTGCGATGGAACGAAGTTCCCGGTTGCCAGTTCCCAGTTCCCAGGCCGTGACCGGCAAAGGTCAGGGGGCGCGGCCGGCCAGGCCGAGGAGGATGCGGAGGACGGTGGCGTCGTCCATCGTGTAATTGGGCGAATCGGAAAGGGTCCAGCTGGCCTTGTCCGATGAGAGTTCCCAGGTTGTGACGAGCGCGTCGCCGCGACTGAACGTGAAGCCAGCGGGTGCGCCCGGCAAATCGTGGCCGCCAAGCAGCACGCCGCGGCGATCGGTTTGGTCCATCCCGAAACCCTTACCCTGCCCCGCCACAGAGACTTCCGCGGTCACGATGCGGGAGGGCTCGAGGCCGACGTTCACGCGTACGCCCGTCACCTCCATCCCGTCGGGAAGCCAGGGGATGGACAACCTTACGCCGGTCTGACGTTCCACCTCCCGGAGGGTCTCGGCGCGGGTCTTGCCTGCTGGAATGAACGCAGTCGAGGTGAGTTCGCCTGACTCCGCGGTACCGGCCTGACGGAACTGGATGGCTACGAGAGCAACCACCGCAAGAAGGATCGCCGCGCCCACCGGCAAGAAGAACGCGGGGTGAGTTAGCCTCTGCATGATTTCCCCTCCACCATGGCTTAATAAGAACCGGGGGCCCAGTACCGGACCGAACTGAGGGGGCCGCAACTGTAGTTCCAGCTCCCCGAGTCCCATTCACGAACGTTTGTCTCCACGTATGGCGGGAGGAATCTCGCCCATGGCATGGAGACGCTGAGCCAGGCGGTGTAGTCGTAGATCTCGAAGTCCTGGTAAGAGAGCCCCGCTACGGTGTAGGTGGTACCGTCGACCTGCGAGATGATGCGTGCGCGCCAGAAGCGCAGGTCTACGTACGATGGCAGATTGGACCACCCTCCGTACCAATCGAGGTAATTGAACGTGTGTGTCTTCGGCGAGGAGTATGTCGTAGTGCTGGACGCCAGCGAATGCTGCCAGCTGTAGGTGTGCGGGATACCGTTGCGCATGCAGACGACGTTGTTCTGGCTGAGGGTCGCTCCGCTGCTGTAGGAACCCCATGGGGTGTAGATATCGGCAACATAGGCGGCGAGGCCCGACGCCGGTACCAGCAGCGCGAGTGCCAGGGCGAGGACCGTGGCAGTCAGCCGGCGCCTCGTACCGCCGGTGAGTTTCCGAATCGTTCGGGTCATGCGGGCTTACCTTCCTCTCAGAGATGAGGGGCGCAAGCGCAAGGTAGGCCCGGCTGATCGAGATGACATCACCCATTTCGGGTGATTCTCCGAAAGATGCGTCCTGCTTCGCCGCGTGATTCAACGTGAAATTTCGCCAGAATGCTGCGGACATGCGACTTCACCGTATCGACGGAGAGGTAGAGCCGCTGCGCGATCTCGGGATTCGTGAAGCCTTCGGCGATAAGCGCGCAGACCTGCCGCTCGCGCTCGCTCAGCGAGGCGACGGCGGCCGCGGCTTCGCGGTCCTGGTGCATGGCCACCCCCTTCCGTCCGGGACGCGACCGAAGCCTACAAGGGCGGCCCGCGGCGGGGCCAGCGGGCTAGCTGGCGGCGCGATGGGGGGTGAGTTGAACCTCTTCGGCCTGGCATTCGAAGACGCGGCGGAAGTGGTACGTGAACGATTCGATGACCTGCGGCATGGGCACCGGCTTGTGCGCTTCGTAGGAGAGCGAGGTCATGACGACGTCGTCGAGGCCGCAGGGGGTGATGTACTGGAAGTGCTCCATGTTCGGGTCGACGTTGAGGGCGATGCCATGCATGGTCACGCCGCCGCGCACGTTGAGGCCGATGGATGCGATTTTGCGGCCTTCGACCCAGACGCCGCGGCCCATATCGGAGCGGCCGCCGACGATACCCCAGTCCGCGAGGACGCTGACGGCGGTCTCTTCGAGCCCGGCCACGAAATCCACGACGGAGCACTCCCAGCCGCGCAGGTCGACGATGCCGTAAGCGACGAGCTGGCCAGGGCCGTGATAGGTGATGTCGCCGCCGCGCTCGGTCTGGATGATCTCGATGTGCTGCGATTCGAGGAGCGATTCGGGCACGCGGAGCTTCGGTTCGGGGTGGGCGCGCCCAAGGGTGAAGACCGGGACGTGCTCGGTGAGCAGCAGGGAGTCGACGCCGGCGCCTTCGCGGCGCTGGGCCTGGAGGCGCTGCTGGAGGACGTGGACGTCGCGGTAGCGGGTCTGGCCGAGCTCGTAGACCTTAATCGTGCGGTTGGCGGCGGACATGGGACCTCCCCGATCGGTGGGATGCGGCCGCGGACGCTCCACGGCCAGTGTAGCCCGCTCAGGCGGCGAGCAGGGCGTGCGGGGCCTCGCAGAACGCTCGGACGCGTGCGAGGAACCACGCGGCATCGCCCGGCGAGACCAGCGCCGGGTCGTAGGACAGCGTGAGGGTGAGGACGGGCGCGAGCGCCGGACGACCGGCGACGAAGGCGAAGGTATCGCGCAGGGCGCCGGCGGCGAGGGCGAACGCCTGGCCTTCGCCGAGCGGCGGGATGCCTTCATCGATGCCGGACGGACCGAAATCGGTGAAGGCGCACTCGAAGAGGGCGTCGTGCGGGCAGCAGCTGTTGGCGTCGTCGATGAGTTCGCGCATAGGGCGTTCGCCGGCGGCGCGGAGGATGGCGCGGTGGCCCTCCGGGCGGCCGGGCGTATCGAGCAGGACATCCGCGCCCGGGGTGCCGGACTCGGCGAGCGCGCGGGCGATGGCCGCGGCAACGAGCACCGCGGCCGAGGGCCCGGGCACGCCCCACTCCGTCGCGAGACGGTGCTCCACATCGACGAGCCCGGCGGCCGGGAGTTCGGTGCGCAGCCAGAGAGAGGCGGGCCGCGACGGGTGGGCAGGCGTGAGCGGAGCCGGGTCGATGTTGCCCGAGGGGTCATCCCAGGGCTCGACGACATCGCCGCGCATCTCGAAGGCGGCGGGCTCGGGGGCCGGGTCGAGGGCTTCGCCATCGCCGCTCCAGGCAGGAAGCGGCTCGGGCTCCGCGAGGCCGGGTTCCGCGACACAGGCGGGGGCGCTCGCGGCGAGCGAATCGGCGGCGGGTACATCCCAGGCGAAGGCGGCGGCGGGGGCCGGGGGCCAGGCCTCGGATGCGGGCGTATCCCACTCCGCGGGCTCCGCGACGACGGCCCAATCGCCCTCCTCGAACAGGGGCTCCGGCGCGGGCGCGGGCTCGCTCCAGGCGGAGGCGTCCGGTGCGGGTGTGAACTCCCAGCTCATGGGCGGGGGCGGAGTGTCGTGCCAGCGGTCCTCGGTCGCGGCGGCAACCTGCGCTTCGGCGTTCGCGAGCCAGCTGCGGGCGGGCTCGTCACTGGCATCGCTCACTTCGTTCTCGTATAGGGCGACGGGGGCCGGCTCCCATTCGTCCGCTGCGGCGGCCGGGGATTCGTCCTCCCAGCCGTCGTCGCTGGCGGCGGTGGGCGGCGCGTCGTCATCGTGGCTGCCGGCCGTCGGGCCCAGGGGAAGCAGGCGGCGGCGGCGGGGCTGTCCATCGTCGTCGCGCCCCCACGGCCAGGCTTCGCTGGCCGAGCGCCAGAGGAGGGGGCTATCGAACTCGGTCTGGTCGCCGGGGGCGGAGCCCCAGAGGGCGGCGGGCTCCTCTTCGGTGTGGTTGCGGCGGAGGAGCGGGAGCTCGGCGGGCGAGACGGGGGCGGCGGCCTCCGGCTCGTCCTCCAGGGGCTGCATCTCAAAGGCCTCGAAGGCGTAGTGCCGCTCCGCGGGCGGCGGCGGTGGTTCGCTGATGCACTCGGGGTCGTGGGCCTGGGCGGGGTAGAGGGCGATGGGCTCGGAGTCATCGCGGGGGGCGTAGGCTTCGCCGGGCGGGAGGATGACGCCGACGGCTTCGCCCCAACGGGCGGGCATGCCCGCGGCGGCCTCGTGCCAGAGGAAGCCATCGTCCGGGGCCTCGATATCGACGGCGACGTCGCCGGCTTCGAAGCAACAGACGAGGTCGCCAGCGCGGACTTCCTCGCCGTCCTCGCGGTACCAGCCGATGAGGGTGCCTTCGCCACGGCCGGGGCCAAGGACGGGGACCAGCAGATCGTTCGCCACGACATCCTCCCGGGCGGGTGCTCAGCGCACCCCTCCTTCATAGGGGTCGGCAGGTGGGTGGTGCCCATGGAGTGGCGAGTGAAGGGCGGGGCGGTTGCGGGCTCCCCCGGATCGTGCATTAGGGGCGGGTTCGATACGCTCGCGGCCGTGGCGAAGTCGTTGGTGGACGTGCTGCTGACGCTGCTGGTGGCGCCGGTCGCGCTGGCGATCGTGGGGGTGTTCGCCGCGATCCTGGCGGTGGAACTGCGGGGGAACCCGTTCTTCGTGCAGACACGCGTGGGGCTTCACGAGCGGCCGTTCCGGATGTACAAGCTGCGGACGATGCGGCACGCGAAGGCGGGTGAAGAGAAGACGTACGCGATCGAGGACTGGGGGCGGTTCGTGTTCAACCCGGCGGGCGAAGTGGACCCGCGGGTGACGCGCTGGGGCGCGATTGCACGGAAGAGTTCCATCGACGAACTTCCGAACCTGCTCAACGTTCTCAAGGGGGAGATGAGCATCGTGGGACCACGACCGGAAATCCCCGAAATCGTGCGCCAGTACCCGGCCGAATACCGGCGGCGGCACGATGTCCTGCCCGGAATCGCAGGGCTTGCCCAGGTGATGGGGCGCTCGGACCTCGCCTACGACGATATCATGCGATACGATCTGCAATACGTGGATGAGCACTCGATCCGCGGCGACCTGGCAATCATGATGAAGACGGCGTTCCAGGTGGCGGCCGGGAGCGGCGCGCGATGAGCACGCACCGTTTCGCCTTCCGGCGCATGGTCACGGGCGACCCGCTGCACACGCTGGCGGCGGCGCTGCTGGACATCCTGGTGGTGGGCATCGCCTACGCGGCGGCCCTGCTGCTGCGCTTCGACGCGGATGTGCCGCGCGCGAACGCCGAATTCGCCTGGCGAGTGGTGCCGTTCATCGCCTGCGGCTACGTGCTCGCGAATCTCGCGCTCGGCGTGTACCGGACGGTGTGGGCGTACGGCAGCCTGGGCGACATCATCGCGCTCTTCCGGCCGGTCCTGCTGGTGACGCTCATCGCGTTCGTCGCGAACTTCTGGCTGCGCGACCGCGACCTGCCGCTCTCGGTGATCCTGATCGCGGGGGCGCTCATCTTCCCGGGGATGGCGCTGGTGAAGATGCGGGCGCGGCTCCTGCTGCGCATGCCGTGGAGCGGCAGCGCTTCGCAGCGGTTGCTGATTGTCGGTGCGGGGCACACGGGCCAGCTGCTCGCGCGGGAGCTTCAGAACAACCCGGCGTTGAACTACCAGCCCATGGGCTTCGTGGATGATGACCCGAAGAAGGTGCACACGCGCATCCACGGCCTCCGTGTCCTGGGCTCCGTGGAGGAGCTCGACGCGGTGCTGCAGAAGGAAGCGGTGGATGTGGTCGCGATCGCGATCGCGCGGGCGAAGGGCTCGATGATTCGCCAGATCGTGGGCGTCTGCCAGCGGCAGGGCATCCCGGTGCGGATCGTGCCGGGGGTCGAGAACTGGGTGCTCGGCGGGCACCACGACACGCTTCGCGACGTGACCCTCGACGACCTCCTTGGACGCGAGCCGGTGCAGGTGGACTACGCGGCGTGCTCGGGTTCGGTGAAGGGGCGCGTGGTGCTGGTGACGGGCGCGGCGGGTTCCATCGGTTCAGAGCTGTGCCGCCAGCTGATGGCGTTCCAGCCGCGGGAGCTGCACATCCTCGATAACAACGAGTCGGGGCTGTATGACCTTTCGTTCGAGCTGACGCGGATTTCGCCCGAGACGACGCTGAAGATGTGGGTGGCGAGCGTGGTGGATGAGCCGCGCGTGAACGGCATCTTCAAACGGACGCGGCCGGACCTCGTGTACCACGCGGCGGCCTACAAGCATGTGCCCCTGATGGAGGAGCATTCCGAGGAGGCGTTCCGGGTGAACGTACTCGGGACGCTGAACGTGGCGCGAGCGGCGCGAACGTTCGAAACGGGCGTGTTCGTGCTCATCTCAACAGACAAGGCAGTGCGCCCGACGAGCATCATGGGCGCGACGAAACGGATCGCGGAACTCCTGGTGCTGGCGCTTTCGCGCGAGGCTTCCAAGACGAAGTACGCGGCGGTGCGTTTCGGGAACGTGATGGGCAGCCGCGGATCGGTGGTGCCGCTGTTCATGTCGCAGATCGAGCGGGGCGGACCGGTGACGGTGGTGCACCCGGAGATGATGCGGTACTTCATCAGCATCCCCGAGGCGGTGTCGCTGGTCATTCAGGCGGGCACCTTCGGCGGCCACGGCAACATCTACATGCTGGACATGGGCGAGGAGATCAACATCCTCGAACTGGCCGAGCGGATCATCCGGCTGCGAGGGCTCCGCCCGGGGCAGGACATCGAAGTGGTGTTCACGGGCACGCGCCCGGGCGAGAAGCTGCGCGAGGAGCTCGTGGCGGACTTCGAACAGATGTCGCCGACGGAGCACCCGAAGGTGATGCGGCTGAGCGCCTCAATCGAGGTGACCGAAACGGAGATCCTGCGGCTGATCGAGGAGATCTCGTCGCTGGTGTGGGACGACGCGGACGAGCTGCGGCGGCGGATCCACCTGGTTTCGCGGCGATATTCACTGGAAGCGGAGGGCGCGGTGACGAAGCGCGAAGGGCAAACCGCGCCATGAGTTTCCGCGTGCATCCCACCGCCGAGGTCAGCGACCGCGCGCGCATCGGCGAGGGGGCGAGCATCTGGCACCAGGCGCAGGTGCGGGAAAACGCCGGCATCGGGCCGGGCTGCATCATCGGCAAGGGTGTGTACATCGGAGCGGATGTGCAGGTCGGCGCGAACTGCAAGGTACAGAATTACTCCTGCGTGTACGAAGGCACGACGCTTGAGGATGGCGTCTTCGTGGGGCCAGAGGTGGTGTTCACGAACGACCGTTTCCCACGCGCGATTAATCCAGACGGAAGCCTGAAGTCGGCCTCGGACTGGGAATGCGTGGGCGCGACGGTGCAGTACGGGGCGGCCGTGGGGTCGCGGTCGGTGGTGCTGCCAGGAGTGCGCATCGGGCGGTGGGCGCTGGTGGGAGCGGGGAGCGTCGTGACCAAGGATGTAGCCGCGCACGGGCTGGTGATCGGCAACCCGGCGAGGCAGGTGGGCTGGGTGTGCCAGTGCGCGCGCCGGCTGGACGACGAACTCGGTTGTTCCGAATGCGGCCGGAAGTACCAGCGCACAGCGGACGGCCTCGCTATTCTCGAATCCTGATAGACGCAGATATCGCGCGCGTGGGCCGCCCGCGGGGCAGCCGCGTGCCGGGAGGAAGAACCTGATGACGATCGCGCCTCGCAGCATTTCGATCGCTCGCCCCCTGGTTTCGGAGGAAGAGAAGGCGGCGGTGCTGGCCGTGCTCGACAGCGGGCAGCTCGCGCAGGGGAGCCGCACGGAGGCGTTCGAGAAGGAGTTCGCGGCGTACGCCGGCGCGAAGCACGGGGTGGCGGTGAACAGCGGCACGGCCGCGCTCATCGTGGCGCTGCAGGCGCACGGAGTCGGACCGGGGGACGAGGTCATTACGACACCGTTCAGCTTCATCGCGACGGCGACGAGCATCATCGCCTGTGGCGCGACGCCGGTGTTCGCGGATATCGATCCGTTCGACTTCAACCTCGACCCGGAGAAGGTGGAAGCGCTGATCACGGAGCGGACGAAGGCGGTGATGCCGGTGCACCTGTACGGGCACCCGGCGCGCATCGCGGAGTTCGAAACGCTGTGCGAAGAGCATGAGCTGGCGCTGGTGGAGGACGCCGCGCAGGCGCACGGCGCGGAGCACCAGGGCAAGCGAGTGGGCGCGTTCGGCACGGGCTGCTTCAGTTTCTACCCGACGAAGAACATGACGACGGGCGAAGGCGGCATCATCACCACGAACGACGACGAAGTGGCGCGGATGGCGCGCATCATTCGCAACCATGGGCAGGAGCGGCGGTACTACCACGAGCACTTCGGCCTGAACTGGCGGATGACGGACCTCTCGGCGGCGATTGGCAGTGCGCAGCTGGCAAAGCTCGAGACGTGGAATGCGGCGCGCATCGCGAACGCCGAGGCACTGGTGGCGGCGATCGACGCGGCGGAAATCGTGGGTGTAGAGACGCCCCGGGTGCGGCCGGGCGACCGGCACGTGTTCCACCAGTTCACCATCCGGGTGGCGCCCGAGAAGCGGGAGGCGCTGCAGAAGGCGCTGGCGGATGCGGGCGTGGGGACGGCGATTCACTACCCGTTGTGCATCAACGATCAGCCCATCATGAAGGAGCTCGGGGTCGGGGCGGAGGCGGACGTGCCAATCGCCGAAGCAGCTTCGCAAAGCGTGCTTTCGCTGCCGATCCATCCGTCGCTGACGGCGGAGGACGTGCGGTACATCGCGGAGTGCCTCGCGCGGTACGCGTGAGGTTTGCGCGGGGCTGTGCGAGATTTCACAAACGCTTCATCTGTGATACCATCCCGGGCGGTTTCCCGAACCCGAAACGTATGAAATCTGCCGGGGGCCAGGGTGCCGCCGGCTGCCGCAGGAGGCCGGCTACCGCGTGAACATCATCGTCTGCGTCAAGCAAATCCCGGACCCGGAAACGCCCGCAGCGTCCTTCAAGGTGGACGAAGCGGCGAAGAAGGTAATCCCCGCCCAGGGCATCGCGCCCGTCGTGAACCCGTACGACCCGCAGGCCACGGAGGCGGCGCTCCGCCTGAAGGAAGCGGATGGCGGCGGGAAGGTCACGGTCATCAGCCTTGGCCCCGATAGCGCGCGCGACGCGATCAAGCACGCGCTGGCGATGGGCGCGGACGAGGGCGTTCTCCTGAACGACCCGGCGTTTGGCGACATCGACAACTTCCAGACGGCGAACGCGCTCGCGAAGGCGATCGAGAAGCTGGGCGGCGCCGACCTCGTGCTCATGGGCCGCGCTTCGGCGGACTGGGACATGGGCGTGGTGCCGACGGGCGTCGGCCAGGCACTGAACGTACCCGTGGTGACGGTCGCGAAGGCGATCGAAAAGGGCGGCGCGGGCCTGAAGGTGGAGCGCGTGCTGGACGACGGCTTCCAGAGCGTGGAAGTGGCGCTGCCGGCCGTGGTCTCGGTTTCGAACGAGTTTGGCGAGCCGCGGTACCCGCAGCTGCGCCAGATCATGATGGCGGCGAAGAAGACGGTGCAGGTGTGGAGCGCCGCGGACCTCGGGCTGGGCGCGGACGAAGTGGGCGCGGCCAACCGGGCCATGCCGCTGGAAGCGCTCTACGTGCCGAAGGTGGAGAGCAACGTCGAGATCATCGAGGGCGACACGCCGGAAGAGAAGGCGGCCGTTCTCGCGCAGAAGCTTCGCGCGGCGAAGCTGGTCTAAGGAGCACCGACGAACATGGCAGGAATTCTGGTTGTTGCCGAAGCGGCCGGGGACGGCGTTTCGGCGTCCTCGCTCGAACTGCTCGGGGCGGCGCAGCAGCTCTCCTCGCAGGGCGGCGGCGCCGTGTCGGCGTTCGTGGCCGGCCAGGCCGGCGCGAATGCGCTGCTCCAGCACGGCGTTGCGACGGTGTACGTGGGCACGAACGCGGCGCTCGCGAGCAACATGGCGGAAGTGCTCCAGCCGGCCGTCCAGGCGGCGATCGAGCAGTCCGGCGCGGACATCGTTCTGCTCGCGCAGAGCAGCCTCGGGCGTGACCTCGCGCCCGCGCTCGCGTTCGCGAACAAGACCGGCGCGGCGATGGACTGCGTCGAGCTCAAGATCAACGGCGGCCGGCTGCGGGTGACGCGCGCGGCGTTCGGCGGCAACGCGCGGGCCGAGCACACCTGGAAGGCCCCGCTGCAGATCGCGACGGTGAAGGGCAAGTCGTTCGATGCGCCCGAGGCCGGTGCCGGCGGCGGCGAGACGAAGACGATCGATGCGGCCGGTGCGGCGCGCATCAACGTGCTGGGCATTTCGAAGGCGGAATCCACGGGCATCAAGCTCGAGGACGCGGCGGTGGTCGTGGCCGGCGGGCGTGGTCTCGGCGATGGCGCGGCCTTCAAGATGCTCGAAGAGCTCGCGGGCACGATGCCGGCGGGTGCCGTCGGCGCTTCGCGCGCGGCGTGCGACCTGGGCTGGTACCCGCCTTCGCAGCAGGTGGGCCTGACGGGCAAGACGGTTTCGCCGAACCTGTACATCGCGGTCGCGATCAGCGGCGCAAGCCAGCACATGGCGGGCATGGCGGGTTCGAAGAACATCGTCGCGATCAACAAGGACCCCGACGCCAACATGGTGAAGGTCTCAAAGTTCGCGATCATCGACGACTTCAAGAAGGTGATCCCGGCGCTGATCGAGGAGATCAAGAAGCTGGGCTAACCCGCGAAGCGGCGGCAAATACAGGAAGGGGCAGCCTCACGGCTGCCCCTTTCGCGTGCGCGCCCGGCGGAGTGGGTGGAGATGCGGTGGAGCGGCAGGCAGGCCCGGACCAGCGGCCATGGCACCAATCGCGAAGGCCCCGTTGCACGGGGTTCGCCCTTCCGGCCGGTACCGCACCCCGCCGATGAACGTGGCCCAGTGGCTGTGCGGCGGATAGGGTGGAGAGGACCACGCGAGTCGCGGGAGTGGTGATGGCGGCAGATGGAATACAGGAAGCGGAAGAGAGACGCGCGCGGCTGCGCGCGGTCGCGGCACCGGCCGTTCTCGTGGCGCTTTCGGCTGCGCTCTTCCTGTTGTGTGCCTTCGGATACCGGATTGCGAAGGACGACTTCGGCGACGACGGCGCAGGGCTCAGCCGTGGGGCCATCGACTTCCTGTCGTTCGCGTACGGCTTCGGTGCGATCTCGCTGCTGACGGTGGTGGTGTTCGCGCCCTCGTACCCGCGGTTCGCCGGGTGGACGCTGGTGGGAGCCGGACTGCCGCTCTTGCCGCTCGCGGGCATGGAATTCGCGGCCGAGGACCTCAGCGGCCTGGAGATGGTGATCGGCGTGGCGAGCGCGGTGGCCTTCGTGCTGCCGCCGCTGGCCGGGGTGCTGCTGCTGCTCGCCGTGCGGCGCGGCAAATTCGCGCAAGAACAACGAGGGGGCACAGAGCAGCGGTGACGGTCATTCTGCGGCTGACGAATAGCGATGACTTCAACGAGCGGGTGCCCGAGGGCGAACGCGCCCAGGCGGTGGCGGAGCGTGTATTCGCGGCGGAGACCGGCGTGGCCGCGACCACGGTTTCGAAGGTGATGTGGCCGACACCGGCGTTTCCCACGCACCTGGACCGCTGGCTGGACGAATCGAAGCCGGACCTGGTGATGCTGCGCATTGCGGCGTATTGGGTGACGTTCCGCTCGGTGCCGCTGCGGCTGAAGCGGCGAACCGGACGCGTGGGCAAGGCCTTGTCGGACATCGGCACGGCTTCGGCGCGCGTGCGGTGGCTGGCGGAGACGCCCCCATACCACGGGATCCGGCGCGCACTCCTGCGGACGATCGGCGGCGACGCGAACTTCACCGTGGACGAGGTCGTGAGTGTGGTGGAGGCGAGTGCGCGCCGTGTGCTCGCGCGCGAGGGAACCGTGCTCGTCGTGCGGGGGCCGCAGAACGCGCTCAGCGCCGACATGTCGCCGCGGGCGCTGGCATGGGCCGAGGCGCGGCGCTTGCAGCTTCACCGGCGCACGCGCGAGCTGTGTGAACGGCTGCATGTCGAGTACATCGGGCGGGACGAGCCGTACTCGAAAGGGGACGATCCGGCGGTGTTCTTCGGCGACCTGGTCCACGCCACGGTGATGACGCACCGGAGCCGGGGCGAGGAAGAGGGCCTGGCGATGGCCGCGGCATGGAAGCGCGAACGGTAAGGCCCTACCAGACGAAGGGGATGAGGCGCTTCCGGCCGGCCGCGTAGGCGGCATAGGGTTCGCCGAGCGCCGCGAAGAGGGCGCGTTCCTCGACGCGGATACGGTAGAGGAGGACGGCGAGCGCGAGACCGCTGCAAACGGCGAACGCGGCGCCATTCGCCGCAGCGATGCCCATGCCGGTCAGCATCGCGAGGGCGCCCGTGTAGGCGGGGTGGCGCACGAGGCGGTAGGGGCCACCCGTGACGACGCGCTGCCCGGGTTCGACGTGCACGGCGGGGCTGTAGGCTTCGCCGAGGGCGCGGAGGGCGATCCGGCGAAGCGCGGCCCCGCCGGCGAACAGGGCGGCCCCGGCCAGCCACCACGCGGGCCAGGCACCCGGGAGGTCGACGCGCCTGGCCGTGAACGTCAGGCCAAACGCGATGATGACCGCCAGGAACCAGACCGCGGCGATCGCGGGAAGCGAACCCGCATCGAATGTGGTGGCGCGGTCGCCGCGGGCGATGGCGAGCAGATGCCGCCCGGATTCGGCGAGGAAATAGACGAGCAGGGCGAGGGCGAGCGCCACGAACGCCAGTGGCCGGGCGAACTCACCGGGCACACGTCCTCCGGGCCGCTCTGCCCGCGGCACTGTAGGCGGGGGTTGGACGCGCCGCGCGGGGCGAAGGGCCCGAAGCGGACGGCCGTTCGTCGCGAGCGGCGCTAACCGCGGGCGGGCGCGTCTTTCTTGGGAGGGAGGGCGCGCAGGAGCCGGCCGGTGGCGGCGGTGATATCTCCGACGGCGGCGTTGAAGGCTTCTTCGTTGGCCTTGGAGGGTGCGCGGAAGCCGCTGACTTTGCGAACGAATTGCAGAGCGGCGGCAAGGACCTCGTCGTCGGTCGCGGGACCGGTGGTGGTGCGAAGGGGCTTGATGCTGCGGCACATGGGCGCCTCCCGGGGACGGTTTGGCGCTCACCTTCGAACGGGATGGGCGCGGGCGTCAACGGGCGGTGAGGTTCGGGCGGGGTCAAGGCGCGGGCAGGGCCGGGGAAATGCGGCTGAACGGACGTATCGCCCGGGATGGTTCGGCGGTGCGATGGTGGGCGCGCAGCTTCGGTGCACAAACGGAGGGTTCATGGAAATTGACAAGCTGGCCGGGTTGCCGGCGCACGCGCTCATCGTGCACGCGGCCGTCGTGATGGTTCCGCTCGCCTTCCTCGCGCTGATGGCGACGGGCTGGCGGGCGCCGTGGCGGCAGGTATACGCATTGCCGATCGCATTGCTCGCGGCGGGCGGCGCGTTCTTCGCAATCATGGCGGCGGGAACGGGTGAACCGCTGGAACACCGCGTGCGCGATGCCGCCCGCGCCCAGGGCCTGGAACGGCCGCGGTTCGGCGACCACCCGGAGGACGGCGAGATGGCGCGCAACCTGGCCGTCGTCTTCGCGCTCGCGGCGATCGGGCTCTTCCTCGTGACGAAGTACGGTAAGCGGTGGAACTTGCCTTCCTGGGCGCCGGCGGCCGCGTACGCGCTGGCGGTCGTGGTAGGCCTTGGGGCGACGGGGATCATGGTCGCGGCCGGGCATTCGGGCGCGCAGCTGGTGTGGAAGGACGTGGGGTCGCTCGCGGCCGCGAAGTGAGACGGCGCCGGGGGGAGCGGATGGCTCCCGCGCGGTAGACTCGCGGCGTGAGCACTCCCGCCGGGCTCTTCCTCGCGATGCTGATCCTGCTGGCGGGCATTGGCGTGGGCGCGCTGGGCGAGAGCGGCAGCGCCGAGCAGGCCGCGCCCGTTCGGGCCGTGGCGCCGATGGTGGCGCGGGACGGGGAAGCACCTCCGCCCCCGACGCCGACGCCCATGCCACCGCCCCCGGCGATCGCGGCGGCCCCCGCGCGATGCTTTGAACCGCGGGGCGACGTCACAGGATTCGATGTACGGCCGGCCGACGGCGACTCGCTGCTGCGGAACTGCCAGGTCGTCGCGTACTACGGATACCCTGGCGTCCCCGGGCTCGGTGTGCTCGGCGAAGGCACGGAAGCGAAGATGCTGGCCCGGCTCGGCCGCGAGGTGGCCGCGTACGACGACACCAACGGGGGGCGGCACGCGGTCGGGGGGCTGCACCTCATCGCGGCGGTGGCGCAGGCGAACGCGACGGCGGATGGCAGCTGGCTGGTGCGCATGCCCTGGGAGTCCATCGACCACCAACTGGCGCTGGCCGAGGCGAACGACCTCGTGGTGATCCTCGATGTGCAGATGGGCCACAGCACGGTGGCGGAGGAGATCCCGCGGCTGCTGCCCTACCTCATGAACCCGCGCGTGCATCTCGCGGTGGACCCGGAGTGGGCGATGCCGCCGGGAGTGGCGCCGGGCACGGCCATCGGAGGGATGGATGCGAGCGCAATCAACGAGGCGCAGCGGCTGATGTCGGAGTACATCGCGGCGCACGGGCTTTCGAACCGGATGCTCATCGTGCACCAGTTCACGCCGGGGATGATCCGGAACAAGGGCGGGCTGCAGTGGTACCCGGGGGTGGACCTCGTGATTGACATGGACGGCTTCGGCGGGCAGGGGATCAAGCTCGCGCATTATGACCAGTTCGTGCGCGAGGACGGCGCCCCGCACGGTGGCCTGAAGCTGTTCTACGACGAGGATGTGAGCCTGCTCGCGCCGTGGAAGGTGGCGGCGCTTTCGCCCCAGCCGGACGTGGTGATCTTCCAGTAGGCGGCCGCGAGCCCGCGACGGTGAGCCGGGCGGGTGGTAGAACGCGGGCATGGACGAAGCGTTTTCACTCGAAGGGCAGCTGGCGGTGGTGACGGGCGGTTCGCGCGGGATCGGGTTCGCGATCGCGCGGGCTTTCGTGGGCGCCGGGGCGCGTGTGGTCATCACCGCGCGCAATGCGGACCAACTTCGCGAGGCGGAGGCCGCCCTCGGCCCGAACGCGATCGGCAAGGTGTGCGACAACGCCGACCTGGCCCAGGTGGCACGGACCGCGGAGGAGGCGTGGCGGCTCCAGCCGGTCACCGTCCTGGTGAACAACGCCGGGGTGAGTTCGTTTTACAAGCGGGCGGAATACGTGACCGTGGAGGACTGGGACCCGGCATTCGCAATCAATGTGCGGGGCACGTTCTTCTGGTCGACGGAGGTCGCGCGGCGGCTATTCGCGGCGGGGCTACCGGGGTCGATCATCAACATCAGCTCGGTGGCGGCGAGCCATCCGCTGGAGCGGCTGAGCGTCTACGGCGCGACGAAGGCGGCGATGGACCAGCTCACGCGGTCTCTGGCGCTCGAGTGGGCGGACCGCGGGGTGCGGGTAAATAGCATCGCGCCGGGGTGGGTGGATACGGACTTCACGAACGACCTCTTCGCGAGCCGCTGGGGCGAAAAGCTGCGCGCGGATGTGCCAATCGGCCGGGTGGCGGCGGCGGATGATGTGACCGGGGCGGCGCTGTACCTGGCGAGCGGGGCGAGTGCATATGTCACCGGGTCGGTGATGACCATCGATGGCGGGCGCTCGCTGCGCTGACGGGCTGGCGGCGGGAGGCCGGGTGCGCGACCATCTGGGTGTGAACGGCGACGGGGAACGGCCGAGGCTGCTGTTGGTGCATGGCTTTCTCGTGCGCCGGCAGGTCTGGGACGCGCTCGCGGAGGAGCTTTCGCACGACGCGACGGTCATCGCGCCGGACCTGCCGGGCTACGGCCGGACGGGCCGCGCGATGCCTTCGTACCAGCTCGACGATGTGGTCGGGGCGCTGCTGCCGCTGGTGGAGACGGAGCGGCCGACGCACGTGCTGGGGCACTCGATGGGGGCGATCGTGGCGCTGGGGCTGGCCGCGCGTCTGCCGGGGCAGTTCGAGCGGGTCGGCGTGGCCAACCTGCCGGTGTACCGATCGCGGGCGGAGGGTCGGGCTCACCTGCGGAAACGGAGCCGGGTGCGCGACCTGTTCCTGCGGAGGCACGAACTCACGCACATGGGCTGCGAGGCGATCCATCGCACGCGGCGGGTGTGGCTGCCGGTGGCGCGGCGGGTGCCGTGGGAGTACACGGAGCTGGCGGCATCGGGCGCGTTCGAGCACACACTGGAGAGCCACGCGGAGGGCTTGGAGGCGATCATCTTCGCCGGGCACGTGGAGAGGTTGGCCCGGTGCGTGATGAGCCCGGTCGAGGCGCTGCACGGCGAACGCGACGGCGCGGCGCCGGTCGGGCCCGTGCGCGAGATGGCGGCACGATACGGGTGGCGGTTAAGGGTCGCACCCACGGGACGGCACCAGGTGGCGCTCGCGCGGCCGAGGATGACGGCGGAATGGGTGCGGACCCACCTCTTCGAACCGGTCCACCTGTAAGCACGCCGGCGAGGCGTCGCAGGCCTACATCGGTACGAAAAACGGCCTTGGCGGGCCCGGCGGCACGTGGTTTGCTCGCGTGCGGGCGATGCCGGCGATGGAGCGGACGCCGGCATCGCCGGGCGGCGCAAGAGACTGACGCGGCAGCGCGGTCGCCTCGAGGCGCACTGGCTGGCCGGCCGAGGAATGAGCGCGTGGACGGTTGGCGGGACGCAATCAAGCAGGCGCGCAGGGCGCGGAAGTGGTCGCGCAGGCAGGCGGCGGAGGCCTCGGGGCTGGGCGAGGCGACGATCGAGGCGTGGGAGACGGGGAGGCGGCACCCGCGGATGGAGAACCTGCTCGACTACTGCCGGACGCTCGGGGTGCCGGCTACCGCGCGGCGCCGCATCGTCGCGGACGCCGGTTACGGCGGGAAGTCCCCGGATAAGGGCAGGCCGGAGGTGCAATAGCCCCCGGGGGCAGTGGGCGCCAGATCCTGTCGTCTTCCCCGAAAAGCATTGACGCGACAGATCGCCATCTGTAGGAAGCGTTCGGCGGATACGGAGGGCGAGCGTGGACGAATGGCGCGAGGCGATCCGGCGGGCGCGCACGGCGAAAGGGTGGTCGCGGAAGCAGGCAGCCGACGCGGCGGGAATCGGCGAGGCAACCATCGACGCGTGGGAGACGGGCCGGCGGCACCCCAAGCGGGAGAGCCTGCTGCGGTATTGCGAGCAGATGGACATGTCGCTTGCCGAGCGCCGTCCGGTGCTGGCCGACGCGGGGTTCGAGCCGGAGCCGAACGACCCGGCGGACGAGCTGCGGCGCCGGCGGCGAATCGGGCTGCGGCCGTATGCGGATGAGATGGAGGCATACGGCTGGTCGTTCCTGCTCCTTGACGACTACAACGACATCCTCGCGTGGAACTCGGTGGCGGAAGCGGTGGCGGAGCTGAACTTCGCGGAGCACTTCGAAACGCTCGGGGAGCGGAACGTGGTGTGGTTGGCGGCAACGCCGCATTTCCGCAAGCACCTGCTCAACTGGATGGACCTCATTGGGCGGCAGGTGTCGTTCTGGAAGATGGCGCACCTTTCGCGGCCGCCGGATTCGGAGACGGGGGAAGCGGGCCAGGGCGCGGCACCGCTCTTGCAGATGATGATGGCGCTCGGGAGCCGCTTCCCGGAGGCGTTTGGGGACCTTCTGACGCTCTACCAGACGGTGCCGGCCTGGCACGAAGGGCACCGGAACAGCCACCCGGTGCGGTGGCAGGTCGCGGACGGAACGGTGCTGCGTTTCGAGACCGTGTTCCGGGCATGGAGTGACTTTGACTCGCTCTACGCTTTCGACTGGCACCCGGCGAACGCCGAGACGTGGCGGTGGGTTGCCCGGACCATGCGGACGCGGGAGGCGCACTCGCGGGAGCACTGGGAACCGGAGCTGCCGATCCGGTGGAACGACGCGCTGCGGGACTTTCGCCAGCGGCTGAGCCTCTCGCAGGCGGAGTTCGGGGCGCGGGTGGGGCTCTCCGCGGACGCGGTGTACAGCCTCGAAAAGGGCCGCAGACGGCCGCGGCGAGACACGATCATGACCATCGTGCGGACGCTGCAGATGGACGGCCCAACGATGAACTTCATCCTCGAAGACCTGGAGATGAGCCCGGAGCCGGCGTGGATCGCACGGTGGATGTCCGGGCTGGAAGTCGATTACCACCCGAACGCGCCCCTGCACTACCTCTCGATCGCCGAGTTGGAGCGTGATGCGGAACGGCTGCCGTGGCCACTGTTCGTATTCGACGCGGACTGCCGGCTGGTTGGCGGGAACACCTTCGCGCGGCGGTTCGACCCCTTCTCACTGCCGCCGTTTCATGAAACAGAGCGGGGGCCGCATCTGTTGGAGCTGGTGACGTCCGAGGCGTTCCGGATGCACGTCGAGAACTGGGACGAAGTGGTGCTCACGCTCGTGCCCGCGCCGCTCAAGCCGTTCCTGAACCCGACGCTCTCGGGGAGCGCGGGGCGGGCGTTCGAGCAGGCGGTGGCGGCGGTGCGGCGAACCCCGAACGGGACGGCGGCGATTCGCGACCTCATCGCGGCGTGGGAAAAGCGCGGCGCGCGCCGGGCGGATGCGCGCGTGGTCTTCCGGCTTCGCTGGCGGCACGACGACGGCAGCCTGCTCGTGTTCGATGGGCTGGTGGCGGGCTGGAACGCGCTGGATCCGTACTGGGTGATCGATCTGCACCCGGGTGACGCGGCGACGTTCGACTGGTTCGAGCGGCAGTGGGGCGAAGGGCCGCCGGGGGCGCCACCAGCCGGGTTCGTGGGCGTCGGCCGGGGTGAGCGGTAAGACGCTTATCGCTCGTATACTCCTCGGCACGAAACCGGGAGGAATGGGATGGAGTTCAGGAACGTCGGGTTTTCGGGGCTGCGCGTTTCCGTGGCGGGCCTTGGATGCAACAACTTCGGGATGCGGCTCGACCAGGAGAAGACGCAGGCTGTCGTGGATAAGGCGATCGACCTGGGGGTGACGCTGTTCGACACCGCGGACGTATATGGTGGCGGCCAATCCGAGGTGATGCTCGGCAAGGCGCTGGGCGGCCGCCGCCAGGATGTGGTGGTGGCGACGAAGTTCGGCAGCCCGATGGGCGAGGGGCCATACAAGGCGGGCGGGTCGCGGCGCTACATCATGGCGGCGTGCGAGGCGAGCCTGAAGCGGCTGGGCACCGACTACATCGACCTGTACCAGATCCACCGGCCGGACGCGCTCACGCCGCTGGACGAGACGATGCGTGCGCTGGAAGACCTCGTGCGCGCGGGCAAGGTGCGGTACCTCGGGCATTCAAACTTCGCGGGCTGGCAGACGGCGGAGGCGCAGGCGATCGCGAAGTACGAGCGCGTGGCGCCGTTCGTCTCGGCGCAGAATGAATACAGCCTGCTGAACCGGCGAATCGAGGGTGACCTCGTGCCCGCGCTGGAGGCGTACAACGTCGGCCTGCTGCCCTACTTCCCGCTGGCGAGCGGGTTGCTCACGGGTAAGTACGTGCAGGGCCAGGAGCCGCCGGCGGGCACGCGACTCGCGGCGTGGGGGCCGCGGGCGGGGCGGATGCTGAGCGACAAGAACTTCGACCTGGTGGAGAAGCTCTCGACGTTCGCGCAGACCCGCGGGCATTCCGTCCTGGACCTCGCGATGGGCTGGCTGGCGAGCAAGCGGTATGTGCCGAGCGTGATCGCGGGGGCGACATCGCCGGAGCAGATCGCGCAGAACGTGGCGGCGCTGGAGTGGCGGCTGACCGGCGAGGAGATGGCCGAGGTCGACAAGATCACGGCGTAATCAGCCGACGTCCTGGAAACGCCTGCGGAGGCCCGCCGTGCTGGCGGGCCTTTGGCTTGCCTCGCGGGCGCGCGGTCGGCCTGTGGGGAAGGGGCGCGCAGGGGGTATTGGGACTGGCACCTAGTGAAAGTTCTTATGCGGCAGCTTTGCCGCCCTGATCGCGCGGCGCCTATACTGGCAGAGTGCGAAGCGGTCACGCGCTTGGAGGGGGTGCCACGGCGTGATTCCTGGAGACGATAATCCGCGAGAAGCCTGCGGCGTGTTCGGGGTGTTCGGCCCCGGTGAGGACGTCGCCCGGCTGACCTTCTACGGGCTGTACGCCCTCCAACACCGCGGGCAGGAAAGCGCCGGCATCGCGACGAGCAACGGGAGCGAAAGCTTCAGTCTGCGGACGGGGATGGGGCTGGTCTCGCAGGTGTTCGACGAGGAGGATCTCGCGTTCCTCCGGGGCCAGATCGCGATCGGGCATACGCGCTACAGCACGGCCGGCGGGTCGCTGGCGTGCAACGCGCAGCCGATCCTGGTCCGCGACCGGGAGACGGGCGAACAGATCGCCCTCGCGCACAACGGGAACCTGACGAACGCGGACGTGCTCCGCGAGGACCTCGAAGCGCAGGGCGTGCGGTTCGAATCGACGGCGGATAGCGAACTCATCGCACACCTGCTTGCGATGGCGCCGGCGGGGACCTGGGAAGAGAAGTTCCACTACGTGATGCGGCGGATCGAAGGGGCCTACAGCCTCGTCATCATGACGAAGGACGTGCTCTTCGGCGTGCGCGACCCGCTGGGCGTGCGGCCGCTCTGCTTTGGGCGGCTTGGGAATGGCGGCTGGGTGGTGGCATCCGAATCGTGCGCGCTAGAGCACCTCGGGGTGCGCATGGAGCGGGAAGTTCGCGCGGGCGAGGTGGTGCAGATCGATGGCAGCGGCATGCGCAGCTTCTCACCGGTGGCGCCGCTGGCGAAGCGGGCGGCATGCACGTTCGAGTACATCTATTTCGCGCGGCCGGACAGCCAGTTCATGGGCAAGCTCATCTACCCGGTGCGGGAGGAGATGGGCGCGCAGCTGGCGCGCGAGCACCACGTGGAGGCGGACCTGGTCATCGGGGTGCCGGATTCGGCGATTCCGGCGGCCATCGGGTACGCGCGGGAGGCGGGCATCCCGTATCGCGAGGGGCTCGTGAAGAACCGCTACGTCGGGCGGACGTTCATTCAGCCGGACCAGCGGATTCGCGCGGCGGGTGTGAGCCTGAAGTTCAACGCGCTCGGCGACGTCCTGCGCGGCAAGCGCGTGGTCGTGGTGGACGACTCGATCGTGCGCGGGACGACGACGCCGCGCGTGATCCAGCTGCTGCGGAACGCGGGCGCGACCGAGGTGCACATGCGGTTTGCCTCGCCGCCGATCATCTCGCCCTGCTTCTTCGGGGTGGACATGGCGACGAAGTCCGAGCTCATTGCCGCGAACAAGACGCTCGACGAGATCTGCCAGCACATCGGCGCGGACTCGCTGGGGTACCTGAGCGTGGAAGGGCTGAACGCCGCCACCGGTCAGAGCGCGAACGACCTGTGCAACGCGTGCTTCACGGGTGTCTACCCGATCAACGTGCAGCTGGAAATGGACGACATGGCGGCCGCGCGGCGCGACCCGGTGCTCGCGGCGGCGGACAGCCTGAACCGTTCCGGCAGGCCGTAGCGCGACGTAAGGGCAGCGGGTGCCGCAGGGCCCGGGAAATCGCGCCCACCGGCCGCATCGATGGCACATGAGCGAGCGCAGCGTGCATGGGAGAACCTCTGGTGGAGGGCGCCATGAAGACGCGTACACGATGGATCCTGGCAGGAGCGATGGCGGCGGCGGGTCCGCTGCTGATGCTGACGGGCGGGCTGGTCTTCGAGACGCTGTCCGAGCGCGCGGGAAACGGAGTCGCGACCGTGGGATTCGCGGCCGGATTCCCGCTCTGCGTGGCCGCGGTGGCCATCGTGCTCTGGACGGCGAGGGCGGGGACCTGCCTCCAGGTCGCGGGCCTCGCGCTGCCCCTCTTCGTGGTCTTCGTGGTGCTGCACAACCTCGTCTACGGGCTCATCGGGGTGGAAGAGGGCGTGTTCTTCCTGTTGGCGCTGTTGGTGGCGCCCGCGATGCTCGTCGGTGGCGTCGTGGCCGCGGCGCACGCGGCACGCTGGCACGGCCCGCCCGCGGCGCACGCCTGAGCGGCCGGGGCTCGGGCCCTGTGCTATCCTCACTGCATCGGCGATGACCGGGACGAGTAGCCGTCCGCCCCAGAGAGACCGCGCCCAGGGCTGAAAGCGCGGCAAGAAGGCCGGCGAAGACCACCCGCGAGCCTGCCGCGAACGGCGCGATGGCGCCCCGAGCGAGCACGGATTGGCCCCGTCACAGGCCACAGATGAGGCCGCCTCCAAGGCGGCGAACCCGGGTGGAACCACGAGCCCGCGCGCTCGTCCCGGGATTGGCGGCGCCAGCGTGGCGCGCCCTTTCGCGCAGGCACCAGAGGGGAACCGCCATGCCGCGAACGAGCATGCACTTCACCAGACCTTTGCCCCTGGAGCGGGCGACTACCGTGGCTGGCTGAGGCCGCGCCGCCTTCGCCAGCCCGCTCCCCAGGCGCGCTTCGCCCGCGGCCCCGTGGCCGCCGACCGTACGGAGTACACCCCATGGCTAACCCCATCGAATCCCACGTCGAGCTCGCTTCGCTGCCGAAGGAGGAGCGGCTGAACCGCATGCGCCACTCCGCCGCGCACGTCCTCGCCGAGGCGATGGTGGAGCTCATGCCCGATGCCGAGCTCGGCATCGGGCCGCCGATCGATAGCGGCTTCTATTACGACTTCCGGCTCCCGCGGCCGCTGAACGCGGAGGATCTCGCGTGGCTGGAGGAGCGGATGCGGCGGTCGCTGGCGGGCAAGCACTCCTTCCAGATGGCTTCGCTGACGAAGGCGGAAGCCGAGGCCAAATGGGCGAACCAGCCGTTCAAACTCGACCTGCTGAAGGACATCGAGGAAGGGAACGTGACGCAGTGCACGCACGCGGCGTTCACGGACCTGTGCCGCGGCGGGCACGTAAACCACACGGGCGAAATCCCGGCGTTCAAGCTGATGTCCATCGCGGGGGCGTACTGGCGGGGGAGCGAGAAGAATCCGCAGCTGCAGCGCGTCTACGGGGCGCTCTTCGAGACCGAAGAAGAGCTGGCGGCGTACGAACAGCAGCTGGAGGAGGCGCGCCGCCGGGACCACCGGCGCATCGGCCGGGATCTGAAGCTCTTCGACCTGATCGAGAACATCGGGCCGGGGCACGTCATCTGGCTGCCCGCGGGCGCGACGATCCGGCGGGAACTGACTCGCTGGATCGAGGACCTCGAAATCGAGCGGGGCTACCAGCACATCGTGACGCCGAACGTCGGCAAGAAGGAGCTGTACGTGCGGTCGGGGCACTGGTCGCACTACCAGGACGCGATGTACCCGATCATGGAGCGCGAGGGCGAGATCTACGCCCTGCGGCCGATGAACTGCCCGAGCCACATCATGGTGTACGAGTCGGAGTTGCATTCGTACCGGGAGCTGCCGATCCGGCTGGCGGAGCTGGGGAACATGCACCGCTGGGAGAAATCCGGGCAGCTCACGGGGATGAGCCGTGTCCGCATCATGACGCTGAACGACTCGCACATCTTCTGCACCGGCCCCGAGCAGGTGGAGCAGGAGATCGCCGGGGTGCTGCAACTGATGGAGGAGGTCTACGGCACCCTGGGGCTGCGGAACTACAGCTACCGGCTGTCGCTGGGGGACCCGGAGGACACGGAGAAGTATGTCGATAACCCGCCGATGTGGGAGATGGGGGAAGCGCTGCTGCGCCGGGTGATGCAGCGGTCCGGGCTCGAATTCCATGAGGCGAAGGGCGAAGCGGCGTTCTACGGGCCCAAGATCGATGTGCAGTTCCAGACGGCTGCGGGCAAGGATGAGACCCTCGTGACGATCCAGGTGGACTTCCACCTGCCCGCCCAGTTCGAGCTGGAATACGTCGCCGAGGATGGTTCGCGGCAGCGGCCGATCATCGTGCACCGGGGGGTGCTCTCGACGATGGAGCGCATGGTGGCGCTGCTCATCGAAGAGTACGAAGGGAACTTCCCGCTGTGGCTGGCGCCGGTGCAGGCCGTCGTGATCCCCATCGCCGACCGGCACGTGGCCTACGCCGAAGAAGTGGCGAAGGAGCTGCGGGCGGCGAAGCTGCGCGTGGAGGTGGACGGCCGGAATGAGCGGATGAACGGCAAGATTCGCGACGCGCAGATGCGCAAGATCCCGTACATGCTCGTCGTGGGCGACCGCGAAGCCGAGGCGCGGGCGGCGGCGGTGCGCGTGCGCGGCGGCGGCGACCTGGGCGCGACGCCGGTGGACGACATCGTGGCACGGCTGCGTGGTGAGCGCGACACGAAGGCACTGGTGCCCGGGGTGTTCAAGGACGCATAGACGCGGTCAGGGTATCTGGACCAACGCGAAGGCCCCGTCTCCGGGGCCTCCGTTGTGTGCCATGGGTTCGGCGGTCTCGGCCTGCCTCGTTATTGCCGCTGTTGGGTTGCCGGGTCTCCGAATGGGGGAGGGTGCATCCGGCGCGTTCGTGGCAGCCAGTCCGCCTGTGGGCTATTGCCCGGAGGTCTCCCTATCGACCTGGAGTACTCCGAACAGGGCGTGGATGGTGCTGCGCATCTCGTTTCCTCCTGTCCTGGTGGCCGTCCCCGTTGCCGGTGCTGGCCGGTTCCCGCCCGGTTGATGTATCTGTTGTACCCCTTCCCGGGCGGGCTGCGTGGTCCGACCGGGCCCATCGGGGTGGGCCATTGGTACCAGTCCACCAGTTGTTCACTCGCGGGCGAACGGTTACTTCGTTACGTCGAGCAGGAACTGGTACGCGGCGCGCGAAGCATCGAGCGCCTGCGAAGGTTCGCCGCCGGCGGCCGGCCGCCCGAGGCTGCCGGGCCATGGGTGGTCGGCGCCGGCGATGACAACGAGCTCCGTTCGCACGCCGCCCCGGCAGCCGCTCCACGAGGTGGTGGTGAGCGGCCCGCTGGCGGCGCTGTTTGGTGTTGCGGCGCAGCCAATCGCTGCCGTCCACATGGCCATCGTGTCCGAGGTCGAACGGAAGTCGACGTTGGCGACGGAACGGTCGCCCTGGCCGCCAGCGAGCGGGTGGTTTCGGTCGGCGTCTCCGTGGATATCGAGCAGGGGGACTGGCACGGAGGGCTGGCAGCGGTCGATTTCGAGGGAGCCCGCGACGGGGACGACGGCGTCGACGACATCGGGGCGTTCGCAGGCAAGGCGGAAGGCCATGATCGCGCCGTTGGAGTGACCGGTGACGAGCACGCGTTTCGTATCGACGGGCAGGCTGGCCTGGAGTTCCTGGATGAGGGCGGCGAGAAAGCCGGTGTCATCGACGCGAAGTGCGCTCGCGGGTCGGCAGCACGCGCCACCGTTCCATGTGCGTTCAATGCCGGCGGGGAAGACGGCGATGAAGCCTTCGGACTCGGCGAGCGTTTCGAGCCGGCTGGTGGCGGCGAACTGGTCCGGCGTGCCGAGCCCCCCGTGGAGCGCGACCACGAGCGGCAGGCTCGCGCCGGGCCGGGGTGCGGAGGAAGGCAGGTAGAGGCGATACGAGCGTTCGAGGCCGCCGTACCGGAAGGTGTGCATGCTGGCGCCGCGCGCGAGCGGTGCGGCCGCCGGTGAGGCGACGGGTGCGGATGAGGGTGACGGGGACGCCGCGGGTGTTTCCGAGGGTGTGGGCGAGGCCGGGCTCGTGGTGTCGCCGCCCCGCCCGCAGGCGGTGGCGAGCAGGAGCGCCAGGGCGAGGGCGGCGACCGGTTTCAGCACACCGGAAGTATGGCGCACGAAGCGCACGGGGTGACGGCCACCGGTGAAACGCGGGCCCGATCGCGGCGAGGCCAGATGCGCCACGCCGGCGAAGGCGATCACATATGCTGACACCGTGGCCGACGCCCATCTCATCGAGCAGGTCGCGGTGGCGCTGGGCGTGGGGCTCGCGGGCGGGCTGGGAGCGAAGCTCGCGCGGCTGTCGCCGATCGTCGGGTACCTGGGGGCGGGAGTGGTCATCGGGCCGTTCACGCCGGGGTACGAAGGCGATGTCGCGACGCTCGAGCAGCTCGCGGAGATCGGGATCATCTTCCTGATGTTCGGCGTGGGGCTGCACTTTAACGTAGGCGACCTCTGGTCGGTGCGGAAGGTGGCGATACCGGGGGCGCTCATCCAGATGGCGCTGGTAACGGCGGTAACCGCCTGGGCAGGGGGCTTCCTCGGGGCCGGAGGGCGGGAGGGCATCGTGCTGGGGTTCGCGCTGGCGATTTCCAGCACGGTGGTGGTAGTCCGGACGCTGGAAGAGCGCGGGATGATGGGCTCGGTACACGCGCGGGTTGCCATTGGCTGGCTCATCGTGCAGGACATCGCGACGGTGTTCATGCTGGCGATGCTGCCCGCACTCGAAGCAGGAGCCGTCGACGCGTTCGTGCGATCGGCGGGGCGGGACCTGCTGGTTGCGGCGGTGTTCCTCGCGGTGGCGTTGACGGCGGGGGCGCGGGTGGTGCCGTGGCTGCTGGCGGAAGTGGCACGCCTCGGGTCGCGGGAGCTGTTCATCCTCGCGGTGGTGAGCGTGGCCCTCGGGGTGGCGGCGGGCGCCGCGGCCGCGGGGCTTTCGGTGGCGCTGGGAGCGTTCGTCGGCGGAATGGTGGTGAGCGAAAAGGAGACGAGCCACCAGGCCGCAGCCGACGTTGTGCCACTGCGCGAGGCCTTCGCGGTGTTGTTCTTCGTCTCGGTGGGGATGCTGCTGGACCCCGCGGTGTTCCGCGACCACCCGGGCCTCGTGGCGACGGCGTGCGGCATCGTGTTCCTGGTGAAGGGGCTCGGCACGGCTGTGGTCGCGGCGGCGTTTCCGTATCCTGCGCGCACGGCGCTCTTCACGGGCGCGGGGATCGCGCAGGTCGGGGAGTTCTCGTTCGTCATCGCGCGCGAGGGCGTCGAGGGCGGGCTGATGCATGCGCCGGCGTACAACGCGGTGCTGGCGGCGGCGGTGCTCTCCATCACGCTCAATCCCCTCACGTTCGCGGGAGTCCCGGCATGGGAACGGGCCTTTCGCCGGGCGGGGATGCTCTGGCGCTGGGCCGACCGGCAGGGTCCACTGCCGGAGGCGCCGGAGGGTCTTGCGGGGCATGCTGTCGTTGCCGGCTATGGCCGGGTGGGGCAGCTGACGGGGCATGCGCTGGGTCAGCTCGCGGTGCCGTTCGTGGCGGTGGACTCGGACCTCGAACTGGTGCGACGGCTGGGCGCGGCAGGGATAGCGGCCGCGTGGGGCGACGCGGCGACCGTGGAGGTGCTGCACCGGGCCGGGGTCGAACGGGCGGGGTTGCTGGTGGTGTGCGTCCCGGACGAGAGCACGGCGTTGCTGACGGTCGCGAATGCGCGGCGCCTGAACCCGGGGTTGCGGGTGATTGTGCGGGCCCGCGACGCGGAAGAGGCGGCGGTGATGCGCCAACTGGGTGCGAATGAGGTGGTGGTACCGGAGTATGAGGGCGGGTTGGAACTCATGCGCCAGGCGCTCGTGGCGCTCGGCTACGACGCCGGGGAGGCATTGCGGTTGTCGCGCGCGGTGCGCGATACGCATTACCTCGCGGAGGCGTGAGCGAGTTCGTGCACCCGGCCGTTCTCGGATTGGAGGTCGAGGGAGCGGCGGCGCTCGCCCGCTTCGACCATTTTCGCGAGGGCGCGCTGGAGTTCGGAGAGGTCGACTTCGCTGAGGTCTTTCATCAGGCCGGCCGCGTAGTCGCGCACTTCGTTCGAGACCTGGCTGCAGACGCGCAGGCCGCGATCTTCGAGCTTGATGCAGATGCCGCGGCGGTCGGTGGGGGAGATATCGCGGCGGAGGAAGCCGCCACGCTCGAGCCGTTCGAGGAGGGCGGAGACGGAGGGACGGGTGATGAAGAGGCGGTCGGCGAGTTCGGCATTGGAAATGCCGGGGGCATCGGAGACGAGCATGAGGAGGCGCAGCTGAGTGACCGTGAGGCCCTCGGTATCCCAGATGCGGAGGCGAAGGGGCTCCATGAGGGCGCTGGCCCTGAAGAACTCCGCCATGGCGGCTTCGAGGGGGGAAAGGACCAGGTCCGGTGGGGGCGGGGTGAGCATGGCATGCACTCCGTGGTCGCGAGTTGGGAACGGACACCGGGGCGCCAGG
>JAYRRO010000312.1:0-3131 GCA_041910095.1 Dehalococcoidia bacterium | reverse complement strand
GTGTTGTCATCGAAGATGAGCCCCACGCCCAGGAGCAGGATGATGAATGTGGCCGGGAGGATGACGATGTTCTCGACGCGCCGCGCGGCCTCGTACATGAACCGTGTCGCGGCGACGCCCGATCGTTCGGCCGCCGCCTGCAGGAACGGGAACGCGAAGGTGATGCCGAGCCCAACAACGACCGCGGCGACGTGCAGAAAGACGAGCAGCTTGTAGCTTTCCATGGCGCGAGCTTTCCCCGGGGAAGGATCCACCCGAATCCTAGCGCAGCCGCGTGCCGTTTGCGCGCGACCCCGGCGCCGCCGAGCCGGGGCTGATCCACCGGGAACCGGGAACGTGGAACCGGGAACTATAATCCCCCGCATGTCCGAACTCCCCGAAGCCGCCCGCGAGGCCTGCGTGGCCATCGCCGCCCTCCTTCGCGATGCCCGCCACATCGTCGCCCTCAGCGGCGCGGGCATCTCCACCGAATCCGGCATCCCGGACTTCCGCGGCCCCCAGGGCGTCTGGACGCGCGACCCGGAGGCCGAAAAGCGCGCCACCCTCCAGCACTACATGGCCAACCCCGAAGCGCGCGCGAACGCCTGGCACAACCGGCTCGCGAGCCCCATGTTCGCCGCCGAGGCCAACGCCGGGCACCGCGCCCTCGCCGCGATCGCAGCCCGCACCCACTTCGACCTGCTCGTCACCCAGAACATCGATGGCCTCCACCAGAAGGGCGGCTTCCCCGCGGACCGCGTCGTCGAGATTCACGGCACCATGCACGAGTTCGTCTGCATGGGCTGCGGCGAACGGGGCGACATCCATCGCGTCCTGCGGCGGGTCGAGGCCGGCGAAGCCGACCCGCCCTGCCGCACCTGCGGCGGCATCCTCAAGTCCGCCACCATCTCCTTCGGCCAGCAGCTCGTCGCCGACGACCTCGAACGCGCGATGCACGCGGCCGAGCGTGCCGACCTCTTCCTGGCGATCGGCACGACCCTGGGGGTCTACCCGGCGGCGAACATGCCCATCGCCGCCCTGCGCCACGGCGCCGCGCTCGTCATCCTCAACGCCCAGGAAACGCCCTTCGACGAATACGCCACGGCCGTGGTGCGCGAACCTCTGGGGCTCGTCCTGCCCGCCATCGCCGCGAGCCTCTGAGTCGCCGCCTCCGGAGCCGGCTCAGCGCGCCGGGCGGCCCTCCACCCACGCCTGCACCGTCAGCCCCGGCCCCGCCGCCATGATCGGCCCGCGCGGAACCAGCACCTGGAACGAACCGGACTGCCCGGGCCCGAGCACGGGCGCGTCGTCGTCGTCGAGGAAGGGCATCGAGAAGGCGTTCGTGAATCCTGCGAAGACGACGTCGCCGGCCGCGTCGCGAATCGCGATCACGACCTGCACCACCTCCACCCGCGTCTCCCCCGCGTTCCGCACCACGCCCGCGACCGAGAGCTGCGTCGCCGAGGTGGTTGTGCCGCCGTCCTCGGACAGCACCACGTTGGTGGGAGGCTGCGCCGTCACGACGAGCGCGGGGTGCATCTCCAGCGCGGGCGCCGCCACCGAGATGACCTGCGCCGTCACCGTCACGCTGCCCGGGCTCACCACGCCTTCAAAGAGCGCGCCGAAGGGCGAAACGCCCCCGGGCGCGACCGCCTCCAGCCGCGACGTCGCCCGTTCGCGCCCGAGGACCTTGCCCCCCGGCGCCGTGGCCGTCAATTCGACTACGACCGCGCCGATGGGACCCGCGGTGCCGTTCACGATTTCGCCGTAGGCCCGCAGTTCGCCGGCGCCGCCGTTCGCCGCCACCGCTGAGGCCGCGAGCCCGCGCACCGTGACGCCCCCCGTCGCGGGGGGGGCCGGCGCCGCGGCCGCGTCGCCGCCGGTGGCCACCATGGGGAGGAAGGCGCGCGGCGTTAGCGGCCCCTGGGCGGCCGAGGGCGCCGCGATGATGGCGGCGGTGAGAACGGCCGCGAACGTGGCCAGGAGGGCGCGAGGGAGCACGCGCGCATCCTACGCCCCGCACCCCCCGCTGTCGTTGCGAAAGGATTGCGCCGCCCCCACGCCCCGAGGACGGCCGGAACGTGTACTCGCGCCCGCCGGCGCCCCATCGCGTATCCTGTGCGGCACCCGTGACCCAAGAGTCCGCGGGGCGGGGGACCGGCGATGGCGAATCATCCAATGCGCCCGGCCTATGACGTGATCGGCCACGGCTATGCGCTCGCGCGAAAGCCGGACTCGCGCATCGCGGCACGCATCTTGGCCGCCCTGGGGCAGGCACGCTCCGTGCTCAACGTGGGCGCCGGTGCGGGCTCGTACGAGCCGCGAGGGCCGGGAACGGTCGCGCTCGAGCCGTCGCCGCTGATGCTCGCGCAGCGCCCTTCCGGCGCCAGCCCGGCCGTCCGTGGCGTGGCGGAATGGCTCCCCTTCGCGGACGCGAGCTTCGACGCCGTGATGGCGAGCCTCACCCTCCACCACTGGAGCGACTGGCGCGCGGGTGTGCGCGAGATGCGCCGCGTTTCGCGAGGCCGCATCGTCATCTTCGCCTTCGACCCCTCGCAGTCGCACCAGTTCTGGCTCGTCCGCGACTACTTCCCGGCGATGGCCCACGCGCCAACGGAAGCCTTCGACCTGGACGACGTGGCCGCCGCGGTGGGCGGGCGCGTGGAAGTCGTGCCCGTGCCGGCCGATTGCACGGATGGCTTCCTCGCGGCCTACTGGCGCCGCCCGGAGGCCTACCTCGATCCCACGCTCCGGGCCGCGATCTCCACGTTCCACACGCTCACGCCCGCCGCCCTGGACCACGGCCTGCGGCGCCTCGAAGCGGACATCGCCTCCGGCGAATGGGAACGCCGCCACGGCCGCGAACTCCCGCTCGACTCCTTCGACGGCGGGTACCGCCTCGTCATTCGCGAGTGACGCCGCTCGCCCGTCACGGATATGTCAGCGCGAGCGTGATGCCCGGCGCGGTGCTGAACCCGTTCCACCCCCACGACCACACCCAGTAGAAGTAGAAGGTGTTTGCGCTGCGGCCCGCGTCCAGGTACGACGTCGTCCCCGCCGGCAGCCACTCCAGGACCTCCCACGGGCCGCTCGCCGCCCGGAAGATGATGAACCCGAGCTCGTTCGCCGAGGTATCCGTCCAGGTCACCTGC
>JAYRRO010000311.1:0-11414 GCA_041910095.1 Dehalococcoidia bacterium | reverse complement strand
AGGTGCGCGCCGCATCGTTCCCGGCGGCGTTGACCCAGACGATGCCGTTGGCGGTCGCGAGTTCGACCGAGGCGAGCGGGCTCGTCGAGCCGACGGGGACACCGTCGCCCGCGGAGAAGTTCCAGGTCCAGCCCACCGAATGGTTGATGACCTGGACACCCTGGCTGACCATCCACTGGGTCGTCGCGTACAGGTCTCCAGGCGTCCAGGGGTTCGCGATGAACAACGCCACGCCCGGGGCGACATCGAGCACCGTCTCGGCGACGGCCGTCCCGTGCGGGTCACCGGCGCACGAAGACAGGGCGCTCACGAAGACGCCCACGGCCGTGTAGCACCGGCCGCTAATGGACGCCGGGAGCTCGGTGCCCATGAGCGCGGCCAGGCCATCGAAACCGACGTCGATGATGCCGACTTTCACGCCCGCGCCGTCGGTGCCGGAGGCCTGCACGGCATCCGCGTGGTGCGCCGCGACACCCTGCGAGGTCACGGCGGGCCGGGGCCGAATGAGCGACTCCACCCGAAGGACGTCCGGGTTGGTGGCGAGGCCAAGCAGGGCGGACGCGGGAAGCTCCGCTTCGATCGTGTCGCCGTTGACGCTCGCAAGCCGTCCGCCGCTGGCCGCGACCCACGGCGCCAGCGACGCGCCAGGGCGCACATGGATGGCAAGAGGGTAGGCGCCGCCCATAGGCGCCGGGGCCGTGCCAGGGCGGAGGGTACCGGCGAGAACTTCGTTCAACTGTGTGTCGAGGCGCCGGTGTGGCGCCCTGGCGGGTGCCACGAAGTTCGGACCAGGGTTTGGGGGCGATGGCTGCGCCGCACCGTCCCGCGCTTCTCCAGCGAGCGCGAGGAGAACGGCGATCGCCAACCAGAAAGCGAAAACGCGCCCGCCCAACGATGCCTCCAGGTGGCGGTGAGAACCAACCACGGCCGGGCGATGGTACGGGAGCCACGCGGCACGTCAAGGGTCCCGTGATGCTCCCGCGAACAGCCGGGAACCCCCGGCGAATGGCAGTCCCCCACACCGATCGCCTGTGCAAAGGTTTTCACGGGCATCACGTGGCCGGGGGGAGCGGAGCGTCGTACCATCGCCATACGGCCATCGCCCACAGGCCCGCGAAGCGCCCGCCGGAGAGCTGAGTCCATGGCGACCGAATCGACGAACCCTGAGCGGCCGGACGCGGATCCCGCCGCGTCCGCGGCCGGGCTGCGGCTAAAGCTGCTGGCGGCCGAGGCGGAACGCGACGAACTGCGACAGCGCCTCGAATGGATGGAGCGCTCGCTCAGCTGGCGGCTGACGGCTCCCCTGCGCACCGTCAGGGAGGCCCGCTGGGCCACCGGGACCGCGGCGGCGGCGTGGCGGCGCGCCGCGCGGCAACGGCGGCCGGATGGCGCGGCCGGCACGCCCTGCACGTGGTTCGACATCACGAACCTCGCCGAGTGGAACCGCCCTTTCCCGACAGGCGTGCAGCGGACCGTTGCGTCCGTGGTCCGCGAACTTGCGCAGGCGACCGCGCTGCTCTCGGTGGCGTACGTTCGCTTCGACCGCTTCCGGGGATTCGTAACGGTGCCGGGCGAAGAAGCGCGGGACATGGCGGAACGGCTCCACGCCGGGATCGCGCCCGCCACGTCGAATTCACCGTCGCGGCCGGCCGGGATCCGGGCCGGAGATGTGCTCGTGACGCTCGGCCTGACCTGGTTCCACGCCGGGTACATGGCGGAGGTGCGGGCCCTTCGCGGGCGAGGGGTCGAGTGGGTGCCCCTCGTGTACGACATCATCCCGGTGCGGCTCGCCGGCTATGAGAGCAGCGACTACACCTCGAACCTGCGGCGCCTCGCCGGTGCGGCCAGCCACGTTTGGACCATCTCGGAGTTCTCGCGGCGGGACTTCATCGGCTTCGCCGCGTCGACCGGTGCCCGCACACCGCGCGCCTCGGTCGTCTATCTCGGGGACGACTCCGGAGGGCAGGCGGCCGCGGCAGGCGCCCTTGCCGGGGACCCGGGCGACGAGCCGTTCGTGCTTTTGGTCTCGGCCTTCGAGCGGCGGAAGAACCAGCTCCTCGCGGTCCACGCGTGGGAGGCTCTGCTGGCCGAGCGGGGGCCGGACCGGATGCCGCTGCTGGTGCTCGCGGGGGCCCGATCGGACGCCTTCGAGATTGTGAGCGCGGCCGCGACGCGGCCCGAGCTGCGCGGGAAGGCGCGCATCCTTCCCGACGTTTCCGAGGCCGCCGTCGCGTCGCTGCGCGAGCGCTGCCTTTTCACGTTGTACCCAAGCCGGTACGAAGGCTGGGGGCTGCCGGTTCGCGAGAGCATGGCCGCGGGGAAGTACTGCCTCGCCTCGAACGCGACGTCCGTCCCCGAGGCCGGCGGCGTACTCTGCGGCTATCACGACCCGGACGACCTCCCGGGATACGTCGCCGCGCTGCGAGAGCTGATCGCCTCGCCCGAGACGCTGGCGGCGCGAACGAAGGCAGTTCGCGACGGCTTCCACCGGCGGACGTGGCGCGAGACGGTGCGGGTCATGGAACAGTCTCTGTTGGAACTGCCCACATTCCGGCGGCAGGACAGCTCGGCCCCTCCGGCACACCGTCCGGCGCGGACCCTCCCGGAAACACGCCGGGTGATCGCCTGCGGGATGTACCGATCCGGATCGACGTGGCAGTACAACGCCGCGTACCAGGTGCTGCGCGAGCGCGGAACCGTCGAGAGGCTCGGCGTCGTCGATGGTGCCGACCTGCGCTGGGCCCGGGGCGGGCCGGCGATCCTCGCGAAGTGGCATGAACCCGACGACCAGTACGCCGCCTGGCTGCGCGACGGGAGGGCCCTCGGCATCTACAGCTACCGCGACCTGCGCGACGTGGCGTTCTCGATGGCGCACAAGCTGGGCGTGTCGTTCGAGGAACTGGTGGCAGCTGGCTGGCTTGAGCGAATCCAGGCCGCTGATGCGTTCTGGCGTTCGCTCCCCAACGTGCTGGTGCAGCGGTACGAGGCTCTGGTGGCCGACCGCGACGCCGCAGTCGCGGAGATTGCCGATCACCTCGGCGTGGCATGCTCGGCGGCCGCACGGGACCGCATTGCCGCCGAGACGTCACGCGAGGCGCATGCCGCGCAGGCGGAGGCTTTTCGCGCGCGGCTCGAAGCGAGTGGTATCGACCTCTCCGACCCGGCGAACGCGCTCCTCAGCGACCCGGAAACGGAGCTCCACTGGAACCACATCCGCCACGGGACGACGGGCTGGCAGCAGATGGCGACGCCCGAGCAGCAACGGGTGCTGGACGAGCGCTGCGGGGATTGGCTCCGCGCGAACGGGTATGAAGCGGCCGCTTCTCAGTAACCCTCAGCCGCCCGCCGGCTTGCGGCCCTGCTCCTCTTCGATGACGTCCGTGTAATAGCGCTCCATCACGGTCGCGACCTTGCCGTCGGCGGCCACGGCGCCGGCGCGCAGGTAGATGGCGCGGTCGCAGAGCCGGTCGATGATGGCGGGGTTGTGGCTCGTCAGCAGGATCGTGGTCCCGGCGGCGCGCATCGCGTCCAGTTTTTCGAGGCAGCGGGTGATGAAGCCCTGGTCACCCACGGCCAGGACCTCGTCGATGAAAAGGATCTCGGGGGTGACGGACATCGCCACGGCGAACGCGAGCCGCAGGTACATGCCGCTGGAGTAATGCTTCACGGGCGTGTCGAGGAAGGAACCGACATCGGCGAAGCCCACGATCTCGTCGAAGCGATCGGTAATGTCGCGGCGGCTCAGCCCGAGGATGGCGCCGTTGAGGTAGACGTTCTCCCGGCCGGTCAGCTCCGGGTGGAACCCGGTGCCAACTTCCAGGAGGGCGGCCACCCGTCCACGAAGCACGGCTTCGCCCTCGGTGGGCGGGGTGACTCGCGCGAGAACCTTGAGCAGCGTGCTCTTGCCGCTCCCGTTCCGGCCGACGAGGCCGATGCACTCCCCCGCTGGCACGGAGAAGGTGATGTCGCGCAGGGCCCAGAACTCGCGGGAGTCCGGCCCGTGCCCGTGGGCGAAGAGCGCGGAGACGGCCTCCTTCAGGTTGCCCTGGCCGCCACCGCCGGGGCCGCGTGTATACCGCTTTCCGACACCCCGGACTTCGATGAGCGGGGCCATGCCCGAGGGCGGAGGACCGGCCGTGGCCGCGGGGTCAGGCGCCACGGGAGTCGATCATCTCGCGCAGGAACCGCTCCAGGCCGCGTGTCGGGCTCCAGCCGAGCTCGTCGATTGCGCGCGAGGGGTCCGCACCGATGGCGAGCGGGTCTGTGGGCCGCATCAAGTCGGGGTTGACGACGATCGCGCGCTGTCCGGAGTCGCGAAACGACGCCCCCCAGCGGGCCTGGTCGGCGCCGCCAAGCCGCCAGTCGAGTTCGAAGCCGCCCAGCCGGAAGGCCGAATCGGCCAGCTCCCAGGCCGAATGCATCACGCCGGTGCCGAGAATGTAGTCGCGGTAGTTCGCGGCGATATCCTCCTCGGGCTCGCCAGAGAGCTCGCCGCGAACGGGCACCTGCCGGAGGATTCGCATCGCCCCGAGGGCGAAGTCCGGGGCATAACCCCAGTCGCGGCGGCTCTTCAGATTGCCGAGTTCGAGCGGCGGGACAGTGTCGCGCGCGTCCGCGCCGGCCCTGCGCAGCGCCGCGACATGGCGCGCGATCTTCGCGGACAGGAAGTCGCCGGGGCGCCGATGCGACTCGTGGTTTGAGGAAATACCGCTCACGGCGCGTATCCCGTAGCCCTGCCGGTAGACGCGGCAGAGCAGGAACGCCGCCGCCTTCGCCGCGGCGTAGGGGCTTTGCGGGAACAGCGCAGAGTTCTCGTTGTGCGTGACCGACTCGCCCGGCAGGAAACCGAAGATGTCCGTGGATGACGCCTGGTAGTAGCGCGCCTCCGGGGCGTGGCAGCGCACCGTCTCCAGCATTGAGGCGACGGCCGCCGCGTTGACCTGCCACGTCAGCGCCGGGTCCGCGAACGAACGGGAGACGCTGCTCTGGGCGGCGAAGTTGTAGATCTCGTCGGGGCGGGCGCGCCGTACCAGCTCGCGGACCGAGTCGGCGGACGTGATGTCGAGCGGGTGCACGGCGAGGGTGCCGCCCGTCGCGTCCCACGTGGGCGTCTCGTTCGCGGGGCTGTGGCAGGCGTGGACGGTGGCCCCTTCGGCGAGCAGGCGCTGGACCAGGAAGTAGCCATCCTGGCCGCCGGTGCCCGTCACGATCGCCGTCACCATGGGGCGCCGAACCTCCGCCTTACCGCTTCACCAGGGTGAGGTGGACGCTGGTCCACAGGTGTTCGCCGAACCGCAGCACGATGTGCGGGTAGCGGCTCCAACCGTTGCCCGAACGCGAGTCCTCCATGGCCTCTTCAAAGGGGACCGCGGCGGAGAGCGTCTCATCCGAGACGGCTAACTGCAGAGGCGTCGCGAGGTCCCACGAGCGCGATCCGGTCACAAGCTGCTGGATGTCGGCTTCGTCAAACAGGAGCGTGCCGGGAAGCCCGTTGCGGTTCCCTTCGAGGCGGAACTCGGTGGAAATCGCGAGCACGCCGCCGGGTTTCAGCACGCGGAACATCTCGTCCAGTGCGAGCCGCACGTCGGAACGGCTCCCAAAGTGCTCGAGCGAGCTGCAGGAGAAGATGCCGTCGAAGCTGTTGTCTTCGTATTCGAGTTCGAGCGCGTTCATGTGCTGGACGACGAGACGGCGGCGGTTCCAGACATTTGGCCAGTCCCGCCCCGGGTTGGTGAGCATCCATGTCGGCGCGACAGGGCTCCAATCACCGGCGCCCGCGTAGAGGTCGGTCGCGAAGACGCGTCGGACGTGGTTCGTCAGCCAGTACATCGTGGGTTCGGTGCCGACGCCGACTCCGAGGAGCTCTGCGTCCGGGCGAAGGGCGCCGAACTCGCGGAAGGACGCCACCGCCATGCCGATCTCCCAGTGCTTGCGGAACTCGCGGCCCTGCGGGAGGTCGGGGAAGGCCGCCGCCTCGTGGGCGAACACGTCCCGGATGATGGCGACCAGGTCCGGGTCGGAGAAGTCCTCGAGGGTGCACGTTTTGTTGAATCCGCGGTTCACTCGCGCTCCCTCCGGCGAAGAGACTCGCGCTCCGGCGAGCCGTTGGCCATGGTACCCTACCCCGCGCTTGGGCACCGGTGCGGGCGCCAGGAACTGGCGCGGTGCTGGCGTCAGTGAGCGGCCGGGAGGCGTGATTGGGGTTCCAGCTCCGTGGGCGCAGGTACGAATACGGCGGCACGGGCACTCCGCACGGGCTGACGGAACGTACGGTCGAAGTCCCCGTCGCGATGGACTTCCTCAGGCGGCGTGCTCCTGCCGGCCCCGCGCTCGAAGTGGGCAACACGCTTGCCCGGTTCCTCGCCGCGACCGGGGAGGTTCTGCCCCGCACCGTGCTGGACCGGTACGAACGGGCGCCCGGGGTGGTCGCGGGGGACATCCTGGCGCCGCCTTTCGCCGCACGATTCGCGACCATCGTCTCCGTCTCGACCGTCGAACATGTTGGCCAACGGCTCGACCCCATGGCGGCTTACGGCGACGCACCAGGGGGGCTGGAGCCGGGTGGCCATGGCCCGCCGCTGCTCGCGATCAAACGCATCCACGACCTGCTCGCGCCAGGCGGCGAAGCGCTCATCACGGTCCCGTGGGGCCAGGCGGCGGAGCTGGGATGGCAGGTCGTCTTCGGGCCAGGGGTCATCCGGCGGCTTGCCGATGGCGGTTATGTCCCCGCGGACGGGGTCGATCTGCGCGTGCTCAAGCGCGTTGGCCCGGTATCCGGCGGCTCGCTTTGGACGGAAGTCGACCCCGCCTCGGTGGGCCAGGTGCCGTATGCCTCCGCCCAAGGGCACGCGAACGCCGTCGCCTTCCTCTGGCTGCGCCGGAGCGCAACGTGTGTTCGGCCCGATCCCGTCGCGGCTCCCATCCGCGCATCCGGGCTGCGCTTGCCGCCGGGCAGCCAGGACCATCGCGGTGCGGCCACCGCAGCGGCCGGTCTGGCGGCGGGCGTGGTTGAAGCGGGCATCCTCGCCACGCGCCCGCTGACCGCGGACGTCGAACTCACCGATGCCACCACGGGGGATATGATCGCGGCGGCCACGTTGCGCAGCTGGGAGCGGCCCAGCGTTCCGCTGACCGTTCCCCACCCCGTTGCGGCCGCCGTGGTGCGCTGGCGCGTCGCCGGCGAACCACCGGGTCGCCAGCCGGATTATGTCGCGATGTACCGGGCCGGAGGACGGACCCCGAGGCGGGTCGGCATCGACATGCTCGGCGCGCAGTCCCCGACCTCCCGCAACCGCGGGATCGGCCGGTACCTGCGCGGCCTGGTCTCGGCGCTGGCGGCGGTGCCGGATGGTCCGGAGCTGACGCTGTACTGGCACCCCGGGATGGAGCGGTCCGGCGAGGGGTTCGCGCGGGAAGCACGGCACGTGGAACTCCCCGCTCGCGGGCCGGCCGGCCTGCAGGCGGTCGTCGATGCGAACCCGCACGGCCTGGAGGCTTTGATCGTCGGGTCGCCCTTCGAGACCGTGGACGGCTACTTCCCCCCGCTGCGGCGGACGGCTGCCGCTCCGGCGCTCCTGTCGGTCGTCTATGACCTGATCCCGATGGTGTGGTCCCAGGAGCGATACCTCGCGGACGAAGGCGAACGCACCCGTTTCGCGGCCGTCGCGCGGCGGCTGAAGCGCCACGACGGCCTCCTCGCAATCTCTGACTCCGCTCGCGACGACGCGCGCGCCTACCTCGGTATCCGGGCGGACCGCGTCCTCGCCATCGGAACCGGCACGGATCACACGTTCTGGGGCGCCGAGCCGGGCACGCACGACGCGGCGGGCCGCTTTCTCCTGGCAATGTGTGCGCCCGACCCTCGCAAGAACGCGGACGGTCTCATCCGCGCGCTCGCGGTCCTGGGCGATTGGGGAGTCCGGTTTCCGCCCCTGCGCCTGGTCATGTCGGGCTCCGAAGCGGCTCGCGCCGCAACCATGGCGACCGTAGCCGAGCTCAAGCTCGAGGCACACGTCACCCTGCTCCAGGACGTCTCGGACGAGGAGTTGCGGGCGCTGTACCGCGCGGCGGTCTGTCTTGTCTTCCCTTCGGGGTACGAAGGGTTCGGGCTGCCGCTGGCGGAGGCGATGAGCGGCGGCCTGCCGGTGGTGGGGGTTCACAACTCCTCCCAGCCGGAAGTCGTCGGCGATGCCGGGATCACCGCCACGAGCGGCGCCGCCATCGAACTCGCGCGGGCGCTTGCAGGCGTTTGCGACGGGACCGTCGACCTGCCCGCGCATGGCGAGCGGGGACGCGAGCGAGCGAGGACGTTCACCTGGGAGGCGGTGGCCGGACGGCTCGTGCTGGCGCTCGAAGCGATCGACACGCCGCCCGCGAGCGAGCCGGACCTGCCCCTCGCCGGGCACTCGGCGGCGGTCGAAGTCGCGCTCACCGGGCCGGCGCCACCGGAGGCGGCACATGTTGGCTGTTACACCGCGGCCCTCGCGACCGCGCTCAAAACTCACGCGGGCCTCCGTTGGTGGCAGACCGGCGCCGCCATCCCGCTGTTGGAGGCCTGGTCTCCACAACCTGTTCTGCTGCCCTCCACCGGCCGGTTCGGCGGCGGCATCAGCGCCGTGATATACGAACACATGCCCGGGACCACGGTGCCGCCATCCGTGGCGGCGACCGCGTCCGATGGCCTCTGGTTCGACCTGCATGAAGTGCCGCTGGTCGCGGAAAGCGAACGCGTCGAGCCACCGGAGTGGTGGCTCGGCCGGTTGCCCGCGCGGGTCCTGGTCCATTCCCACACGCTGCGCGACCGCCTCGCGGCGGACCGGCCGGAACTGGCGGGCCGGATCCACGTCCTTCCGATCGGACTGCCGCCCGGACCGAATCGCGAGGAGCGTGACGCTGCACGGGCGCTCCGCCACTTCGGCCCCGGGGACATCGTGGTCGGCCTGCCGGCGGAGACAGACCCCGAGGCCGCGGTCGCGCTCGTGCAGGCCGTCGCGGAACAGCCCCGGACCCCGGGCGGGGGCGAGTTCCGCGTACTGGCCGAGGAACCGCTGAGCCCTGCGCTGCGCGAGACGTTGCATGGGCTGATGCGGGACACGGCCGCCCGGCCGTGCTTCTGGGTCCTCGGGCTGATGTCGCCCGCCGAGCTGCGGGCCGCGCGAGGCGCGACGGACGTGGTGCTGGTCGCCCCCTCTACGGGTGCGGACGAACTGGGACTGCTGCGCGATCACCTGGCCGGGGGCGCCATCCCCATCGCGGCGGCGACGACGCACTATGGACCGGAACTGGTGGGCCCGGTGCTCCTGACGGACGGCTCGCAGCCCAGCCTGGCCGGGATTCTCGCCCGCCTGGCGGATCCTGGAACCTTCACCGCGTTCCGTGACCAGGCGACGGCATGGCGAGCGCGCCACAGGATCGAGGAGGTCGCGCGTTGCATCCACGAACTGATTCGCGCCCCGGGAGCCGGGCCATGACGTCTCCGCTCTCGCGCCTCGCAGCCACCTTTTGGGAGCGCACCTGGCCGGTTCGCCGCCCCATCATCGACCGCATCGAATACAACTTCCGGCTCTGGTTCGCCAGGGCCGCGGCGGAGACGGCAGCCGGGACCGCGCCCCGCGTCGAGGGCGGCCCACCCGTCGCCTTCGAACCGGTGCAACGCGACCTCCGGGCGGTGGTGGGCGCGCTCGATGCCGTCACGAGCGAGCTCGAAGCAGCGGCCAGCCATCTTGGTGCGATGGTGCTGCAGCACGCGTCTACCCCGTCCGCCGCGCGCTGGGGTCCGGTCGAGATCGTGATCGCTGGCTGGCCCGGCCTGCACGATGTCGTCGCGGCCGTTGCACGCACCAACGGTGGTGCGGCGAGGCTCACGGTCCGCGACGAAGCAACGGTGCCTCCGCCACCGGCTCCCGGGCCCGGGTCGCCGCGCACGCTGCTCGCGGCCGGGCCTGCCGCGGCGTTCGATGGGGCCGAGCCCGGCGCGGGCTTTCTCGCGGGCTGGGATGGCGTTATTACCGCCGATGCCCCGTTGGAAGCGGCCGCGACACTCGCCCACCTGCTGGGGGTTTCGTACCTCCCGGAGCTGCCCATTGTCAACGAGCTCGCGTGGGGTCTCTCCGAGGCCGAACGCGAAGCCGTGCGCGCCGCGGCGGCCGCCGCCTGGGACGGGACGGTGCGCGAGATGGTGGCGGCGTTGGGCCGCCGCCTTGACAGCGACTGACGCGCGGCCGGGGGTCCCGCTACAATGCGCCACCGCCAACCCGGCGCGCGCAGGGGGACCGCATGACCACACCCGGCCGGGGGCTGCTCACTGGCGTCACGGTGGTCGACCTGGCCACGCCGTGGGGCGAATACGCGGGGCGCCTGCTCGCTGACCTGGGCGCGACGGTGTTCAAGCTCGAACCCCCAGAGGGTGCGGCCGCGCGTTCGTTCCCGCCATTCGACACGCGCCCGGGCCGCGATGGGCGCTCGCTGTACTGGGAAACCGCGGGCGCGGGGAAGCAGGCGTTTCTCGCGGACCCGGCCACCATCGAGGGTGCTGAGCGAATCCGCGAGCTGGTGCGCGGCGCCGACATCCTCGTGGAGTCGTTCGCGCCGGGGGTGATGGAGGCGTGGGGGCTGGGCTACAGCGCACTCTCGGCGATCAACCCCGGCCTCGTGTATGTGTCGCTGACGCCGTACGGGCAGGAGGGGCCGAAAGCCTCGTGGGCCGCCACCGAGCTCACCATCGAGGCATCGAGCGGGCGCATGGCCCGCCAGGGCGACGGCGACCGGCCGCCCATCCCGATCGGATTTCCGCAGACCGCCTTCCATGCGGGGGCACAGGCCGCCGCCGACGCCATCATCGCCCTCAACGAGCGCGAACGCTCCGGCCTCGGCCAGCACCTCGATGTCTCAGCTCAGGCGGCCATGGTATGGACACTGATGGATGCGACGGGCTATCCAGCGCTCACCGGCGGTGACCCGCCCGGCGCGGGGGACGACCGCAAGGCGGCCAGCGACCGCCCCGGGTTCACATCGGCGACGCCCTGTGGCGATGGCTGGGTCGTGGCGACGCTGCAGCCGCAGGCGCTCGGCCGCGGTATGCCGGGTGCGATCGCCGCCCTCAGCGGCACCCCGTTCGCGGTCGACGAGCTCGCATCCGTCGATTGGTCGCGGTTCGAGGAGCGCGTGATGGCTGGCGGCGTGCGGCAGGAGGCGCTGCTCGCCGTGTACCAGGTCACCCAGGCGTACCTCTCACGGGCGACGCGGGGCGCGATCCAGGCGTGGGCCGTGGAGTCCGACATCCGGGTCGCGCCGGTGAACGATGCGGCAGAGTTGCTTGCATCGCCGCAGCTGAAGGCCCGTGGATTCTGGACCGGTCGCGGAGGCACGACGGCGCCCGGCTACCCCGCGCGGCTCTCGCCCGGTCAGCCCGAGGT
>JAYRRO010000310.1:0-5164 GCA_041910095.1 Dehalococcoidia bacterium | reverse complement strand
CGATGACCCCACGATGTCGCTCGACAAACGCACCTTCGAACGCGTGAAGCACGAGGTCCGCGCCGTCCCGGGCGGCGAGGCGCTGCTGGAGAACGCGCTCGCTGCCCAGCGCGTGGCCGTCGCCGAGGGCATCCATCGCCTCTTCCTCATCTCGGTCGCGATCGCGGTCTTCGGGCTGGCCATGACGGTGCTGTCGCGAGAGCTCCCGCTGCGTCGAGGTTTTGGGCCCGCGACCGAGGGTGGCCAGCCGGGCCAGCCCACGCCCGTGCCCATCGATGCGCACTGAGCGCCGCTACCGCTCCAACGAGGCGATGAGCGGGTAGAGCGGCTGCCCGCCCGAAAGGCACTCGACCTCGGCCAGCGGGAAGGCTTCCGCGACGCGCGTGCGGAGCGCCTCCGCATCGCCGCCGAATTCGCGGCCCGGGTACAGCGTCACCAACCCGCCGTCGCCCGCACCGGCCGTTCGCAGCCCCGCCAGCAGGGCCTCTTCGATCGACGCCGAAGCCGCCACCAGCTGCCCGCCCACGAGCGCGATTGCCTGCCCCGCGGTGACGGCGACGCCCCCGGCGGTTCGGCTCGCTCCCGCGACGGTCACCTCCACGGTCGCGACGCCGGCCATCGCCTCGGCCATCGCCTCCGCGTTGGCCGCCGCGGGACGCGTGGCATCGAAGGCCAGCGCCGCGGCGACTCCCTCGACGAGCGACGCGCTCGGCACGACGGTGAGTTTGCACGCGGCGAGGCTGGCGGCCTGCTCGGCGGCGAGCCGGACGTTCTTGTGATTCGGCAACACGAGCACCTCCGGGGCACCCGTGGCCTCGGCGGCTGCCGCGATTTCCCCCGCGGGCGGTTTCACCACCTCGCCGAGGTCCGCGACATGGGCGCCCATGCTTTCGAAGATGGCGTCGAACCCCGCGCCCCGGCTGAGCGCGAGGAGCGCCCGGGGCGCGGTCGCCCCCGAACCCTGCGCCCGGAACCGCACGTGCTGCGCCGACATGTCATCGACCTTGCGCTTCACTACGACGCCGAGCGCCCCCAGCGCCGCGAGCGCGGCTGCGGCGTCGTCCGTGTGCAGGTGCACGTGCGCGGCCGCGTCATCGCCCACCACCACCACCGATCGGTTTGTGCCGCCCCCCGCGGCGGCCCGGATGGCATCCAGGTCAAGGGGGCGTCCTCCGGCTTCGATGACCGTCTCCACGCAGAACCCGAAATCGGCCCCATGGGCGTCGCCGATCGCAGCCAGCGGCCGGGCAGGCGCCGCCAGGAGCGGTGCGGGGGGTGCTTCGCCGCGCAGCGATGCGAGCATGCCGGCGAGGATCACGCAGATTCCCTCGCCCCCGGAATCCGGGACGCCGGCTTCGCGGAGCGCGGCGAGCTGGTCGATGGTGGCGGCCTCGGCACGTTCCGCTCCCGCGGTGGCGGCCGCGAGCGTCGCCTCCAGCGACAGCCCATCGTTCGCCGCGAGGCCCGCGGCGGCCGCTTCCGATGCTGCCCGCAGCACGGTCAGCATCGTGCCCTCAACCGGCTTTGCCACCGCGCGATAGGCCGACGACGCCGCGGTCGCGAGGGCCGTCGCGAGCGCCGGGCCGTCGACCTCGTTCACGCGAGCGAGGCCATCCGCGAGCCCCCTCAGCGCCTGCGAAAGGATGACCCCGGAATTGCCGCGCGCGCCGTACAGCGCCCCCCGCGCGACGACCCGGGCTACCTCCCCGGCGGTGGTACCCTCTGGCAGCGAACTCGCCGCCGCGACCGCTTCGCGCAAGGTCGCGGCCATGTTGGATCCGGTGTCACCATCCGGGACCGGGTAGACGTTGATCGCGTCAATCGCGGCGGCGGCCGCGCTCAGGGCCATGGATGCCGCGCGAAACGCCTCAAGCAGACGTTCGCCGCCGGGGGCCGGGGGAGTGGGCACGACGCTGCTCACGGGCTCCGTTCGAGGGCCGGGTTTGGCCGCAAGGCCGGCCGCGTGCTAGCATTCACCTTCACGACCTTTTCATACAAGGGACTCCACATGGCCCGTGACGATACCATTCGCGAGGCACTCGGCCTCGAACCGATTAAGCCCGGCTGGGGGCGGCACATTCGCCACACCCACGGCGGACGCTGGGAGCGCAAGGCCGTCCACAAGAGCCGCATGTTCAAGCAGAACGTGCATAAGAAGCGCGTCTTCATTGACGGGCAGTGGGTTCGCATCCCCCTGACCACCCGCGAGATGCGGTCCCTGCTCAAGCAGCAGGCCTGACCTCCTCTTCCGCATCGCACCGAACGCCCGGCCCAGGCCGGGCGTTTTCGCGTCCCTGGATGTCATCGCGGCTACGTTCCCCGGAGCGCCGCCCGGAGCGCCGCGACACTCTCCGCGACGCTCCTCTCCGCGTTGTAGACCGAACTGCCGCATACCAGCGTGTTCGCCCCCGAGGCCGCGCAGGCGGCCGCGTTTGTCGCCTTCACACCGCCGTCGATCATGATTTCCGCGCCGAAGCCCCCGGCGTCGATGAGCCCGCGGATGCGCGCCACCTTGTCGAGCTGCCGCGGCAGCATCTGCTGGCCGCCCCAGCCCGGGTTGATCGTCATCACCATCACCTGGTCCGCCTCTGGCAGGGACTCCTCGATCGCAGCGACGGGTGTCCCCGGGTTGAGGCAGACGCCGCACCTGGCCCCCAGCTTCCGGATCGCGTCCAGGGTGCGGTTGATGTGCGGCGAAACCTCGACATGGACATTGATCGTGTCCGCGATGCCCTCGAACAGCGGCACCTGCCGCTCTGGCTCGATGACCATGAGGTGGAGATCGAAGGGGAGAGCGGTAACCTTGCGCAACGCCTCCACGAGCTGATGTCCGAACGTGATGTTCGGGACAAACCGGCCATCCATCACGTCCAGGTGGAGGAGGTCGACGCCGGCGGACTCGGCGGCGCGGACCTCGTCCGCGAGCCGTCCGAAATCGGCGGTGAGAATGGACGGTGCGAGCTTGACGCTGGTCATCGACACCAATTCTAACGGCTTCCGGCGGAAGAGCTTATACTCTTCCGCGTAGGCATCTGAGCAATTATGGCTGTACGCGTCGTCACCGATTCCACCTGCGACCTCCCGGCCGCTCTCGTGGCCGAGCACGGCATCACCGTCGTCCCGCTCACCGTCGTCTTCGGCGACGAGGCGCTCCTCGATGGCGTCGAGATCGATGCGAATGCCTTCTACGAGCGCCTTCGCGTTTTCCCCGGCGTCCCCCGCACCAGCCAGCCGTCGGTCGATCGCTTTGCCACCGCCTACCGCGCACTCGCGGGTGAAGGCGCCGAGATCGTGTCCATCCACCTCTCGTCGCGCCTCTCCGGCACGCTCAACTCGGCTTCCATCGCGCGGGACCAGCTCGCCCACGAGGCCCATATCGAGCTCATCGACTCCTACCAGGTCTCGATGGGATTGGGCAGCATCGTCATGGACGCCGCCATCGCCGCCGGGGCGGGCGGCACCCTCGCCGAGGTCGCCGATGCCGCCCGCCGCGCCATGGACCGCACCCGCGTGGTCGCCTGCCTCGACACGCTCGAGTACCTCCGCCGCGGTGGCCGGATCGGCCGCGCGACCTCCATGCTCGGCTCGCTGCTCAGCATTAAGCCGCTGATCCAGGTCGAAAACGGCGAAATCGCCCCCTTCGATCGCGTGCGCACACGGTCGAAGGCGCTGGATCGCCTGTTCGCCGTCGCCACCGAGGACCGCAACGTCCGGCGCATGTTCGTTGGCTGCGGCGGCAACGACGACGAAGCCCGCGCATTCATGGAACGGCTCCGCCCCATGCTTCCCCACACCGAGTTCCATCTCGGGCAGGTCGGGCCCGCGGTGGGGGTGCATGGCGGTCCGAACATCCTCGGCGTCGCGTTCACGGGGCGCCGCTGAGATGCCGGGCCTCCTCTCCGACACCGAACGCCTCCGGCGCGTGTTCGAACTGGAACTGAAGCAGGAGTGCGCCAACCGCGTGGTCGAAGGCGGTCTGGACCGCATGTTCATTCAGATGCAGGAAGATGGCCTGCTGGAGATCGGCGGGCCCCTGCGCCAGCGCGTCGGCATGCTCCCGGCCGGCGGCTACCGGGGGTTGCCGCCGGAACAGAGGAAGTCGTGGCTCGAAGGCACGCTGCGTGCGCTCGCCGTTCCCGTGTCCGTGCCCGCGCGCGAACCGGTGCCGCTGCGGAAGCCCGGCGCGGGTGGCAAGGCGCCGTCGCGTGCGGCCGCGAAGCCGCGCCCCCGGGCCCTCCCCTCCCGCGACAGCGCCACGGAGAGCCATTCCGAGCCCGCGCATCACGGCCCTGGGCTCTCGCTCGATGCTCCCATTTCCCGCCTGCCCGGGGTGGGCAAGGCCGCCGAGGCGAAGTTCGAGAAGCTGGGCGTGCGTACCGCGGGCGACGCTGTCTTCCTCTTCCCACGCCGATTCAACGACTTCACCGACATGCGCCGCATCGCCGAGCTCGCCCCCTCGTCCATCGCACAGACGGTCGTGGGCAACATCTTCAGCATCCGCGAGATGCGCTTTGGCCGCCGCGTCAAAGGCGCCGAGGCGCTGGTCACCGATGGCTCGGGCACGCTGCGCGTGGCCTGGTTCAACATGCCCTACGTCGTCCGCCAGCTTGAGGAAGGCACAAGCGTCGTCTTTTCCGGCAAGGTGCGCTCCTTCCGCGGCCGCCTCCAGATGGAGAACCCGGAGTTCGAGCCCGTCGATGACGAAGCCGCGAACGCGGGGCGGCTGGTTCCCGTGTACCCGGCCACCCAGGGACTGAGCCAGCGAACCCTCCGCCGCGCCGTGAAGGCCGCCGTCGATGCGCTGGCAGGGAGCGTCGTTGATGCCGTCCCGGAGTGGCTGCGGGACCGCGAACATCTCCCCCGGCTCGCGCCGGCCGTCCGCGCGCTCCACTTCCCGAATTCCTTCGGCGAGGCCGAGGAGGCCCGGCGGCGGCTCGCCCTGGGCGAATTCCTCGCCATCCAGGCGGCCGTGCTTACGCGTCGCGCCGAGTGGCAGCAGGGCGAGGATGCCCCTTCGCTCGCCCTGGGGCCGCGGCTGGCTCCGTTCCTCGAATCGCTCCCCTTCCGCCTGACCAGGACCCAGCGGGAGTGCCTGGACGACATCCTCGACGACATCCGGGGCCCGGCGCCGATGCTTCGCCTGCTCCAGGGGGACGTTGGCTCG
>JAYRRO010000309.1:0-3453 GCA_041910095.1 Dehalococcoidia bacterium | reverse complement strand
CGGCTTCACCGGCGTGTACTCTTCGAGCTCGTCGAAGTCCGCCCGCAGGTAGCGCAGGGGCGTCGATTGCATCAGCGGCCCTGCATCCGGCGTTCGGCGGCGTGGGCGTGCCCGGAGAGGCCCTCGGCCCGCGCGAGAATGCCGGCCATGCGCGCCAACTCCTCCGTGTCGCCCTCCGGCAGGTGCACCACGCTCGTGATCTTGAGGAAGTCGTGCACCGTCAGCGGCGAACTCCAGCGCGCGCTCCCGCCCGTCGGCATGGTATGGCTCGGCCCGGCCGTGTAGTCGCCGATGGCTTCCGGGGATGCCTCGCCGAGGAAGAGCCCGCCCGCGTTTCGCACCTTCGCCGCGTACGCCGCGGGGTTCTCCACGATCAGGCAGAGGTGCTCGGGCGCGTATTCGTTCGCGAGCGCGATGGCGTGGTCGATGTCGTTCACGAGGATGCAGCCGCCCCGCCCATCGAGCGCCGCCGTCGCGATCTTCGCCCGCTCGATGGTGCGGAGCTGGCGCGCCAACGCCGCGTTGACCTCGTCGGCCAGGTAGTGCGACGGGGTCAGCAGGATGGGGCTGGCGAGGGGGTCGTGCTCTGCCTGGGCGATGAGGTCGCTCGCCACCGTCTCCGGGTCGGCACTCTCATCCGCGATGACCATCGTCTCCGTGGGCCCGTAGATGGCGTCGATTCCCACATCGCCGAAGACCTGCTTCTTGGCGATGGTGACGAAGAGGCCGCCCGGGCCGCAGATCTTGTCCACCTTCGTCACGCTCTCGGTGCCATAGGCGAGGGCGGCCACGCCCTGAGCGCCCCCGCACTTGAACACGCCATCCGCCCCGGCCATGTCGGCCGCCACGAGCTTGACCGGCGGCACCGTGCCGTCGGGCAGCACGGGGCTCGCGATGTAGACCTCGTCGCAGCCCGCCACTCGCGCCGGGATGGCGCACATCAGCACCGTGCTGGGCAGCGGCGCCCGCGTGCCGGGACCGTAAATCGCCACCCGCTCGATGGGCCGCACCACCTGCCCGAGGCCGCCCTGGTTAAACGTGAAGAGCGCCCCTCGCAGCTGTTGCTCGTGGTATTGGCGAATGCGCCCGGCGGCGAATTTGAGCGCCTCCACGACCTCCGCGGGCACGGCATCGTAGGCCGCTCGCATCTCGTCCACCGAGACGCGCAGCTCCCCGGTCTGGGCGTTGTCGAACTTCGTGTTGTAGTAGCGAACGGCGTTGTCGCCGTCCTCGCGCACGTCGCGGATGACGCGCCGCACCACTTCCTCGGGCGAGAGCTCCTGCCCGAAGGCGCGGAAGATGGTCTCCCGCATCTCCATGGGCAGTTCGTCGGTGTCCAGCGGCCGCCGGGCGAGCAGCGTCTTCCGCCCCTCCTCGGCATTCCGGATTATGCGCATCCCAGGTACCTTTCCAGCGCCGCCGCCACGGCGCTCCTGGAGCGGTCGATGAACCCCTCCACCTCGGCGCTCGTGATGTGTGCGATTGTCTCATCCAGCAGTTCGGGCAGCGAATCCAGGAACGACTTCAGCGTCTCCCCTTCCTCCAGCCCGCTGAACCGCAGATGGTTCGAAATCATGCCCCGCATGCGTTCGTAGTCCATGGTCCGCGCCGCCACGTCGTACGAAACCTGCCGCCAGCGGTCGAGCGTCTCGGGCTCGATGAAGCCGGCGTGGATGTTCTCCACGGTGCCGCTCAGGGCCGCGCACATATGCCGCTTCAGTTCCGGGTCGTTGCCGTACACGCGGTCAAGGTCGAATTGCAGGAGGCGGTCCATCACATTCGCGCGAATGGCGCCGCCGAGCGCCTCGTGCTGCGCGAAGAACCTGCGGTACACCCCCGTGATGTACTGCTCGTCCATCACCAGGTGGCTGATGTAGCCGCACACCCATGCCAGCGTCTCCGCGTTCAACAGGTCCGGTTCGAGGAACCGCCCGTGCTGCGAGAGGAACCCGCCCACGGAGTCCTGGTGATCCGGCCCCGAGAGGTCGAAGAAGTGCGTGCTCAGCCGATCCTGCTTCGTGATCACCCGGATGTCCGGCGATGTCGCGCCCAGCAGGAACGGCCCCTGGTTCAGGGCGAGCACGTCGTGCGCGAGGTCGATCGCCACATCCCGCGCCAGGACCATGTGCAGCGTGATCGGAGGCAACTTACGGCACCGCCTCGGCGACCGATGCCCGCAGCGCCGACACCAGGTCGTCCAACAGCGCCGTGCGCGTCGTCGCGGTTTCGCTTCGAACGATAACGCAGTTCGTCGACTCCATGAACGGGTCGAGCATCTTCAGGCCGTTCGCGCGGATGCTCGTGCCCGTTTCCGTGCCCTCGACGAGCAGGTCCGCGTCCTCGGGCACGAACCCTTCGCTGGCCCCCGCGACGGGGATGATGGTCGCGAAGTCGAGGTTCAGGTCGCGCGCGAAGCGCTCCGCTGTCGCGGGGAATTCGCTCGCGATACGCACCCGCCTCCCAAGCGCCTTCCAGATGGGCAGCGCCTCGGCCGTGGTTTCGGCCGGGAAGGCCTGGTCGACCACCGGCCCGATGCGGTAGCGGTTTCGGCCCAGGTCCACGGCCATCTCCACGGGCGAACCGGGGAACCGGCAGAGATGCTCCCACAGCAGGTCGCGCCCGCTGATGCCGATGTCGAACACGCCCATCGCCACCAGCGCGGGCATGTCCTGGGGCCGTACCACCTTCACCTCCAGCCCCGCGATGCCGCTCGCGGGGCGACGCACGTATCCCTGCTCGTCGTACCCCGCGAAGGTGAGCCCCGCCGCGGCGAGGCAGGCAGGCGTGTGGCGCTGGGCGTGCCCGTCCGGCACCGCCATGCGCACGGCATCGCGCGAACGTTGCTCGCGCCGCATCCCGCCGGTGTGCTGCGTGTGCGGCAGCGAAGCATCCGGTTCGTCCCCGGAAAGCAGCCCGCGCAGCTTCGCCAGGACCTCTCCCAGCGGCCTCGACGCCAGGGCATCCGCATTTGCAATCAACGCCAGCCCGCCGCGGAACACGCGCCAGAGCGGGCACAGCCCCATCGCCTCCACCGCCGCCGCGCCCGCGGCCGGCAGGAGCGCGAAGTCCGCGTCGTCTGGCGGGTACGCCTCCGCCGACCCCGAGACCGTCAGCAAGCGGTATCCCGGCAGCCGGAGATGCGTGCCCACGAGGTCCGCCAGGTTCGGCAGCTCCGAGGCGATCCGCGCGCCGGGGATGCCCGACGGCACCTCCTCCGTCGCCAGGCCCGAAGAGGCCGAGGCCGCGAGCCAGACCTCGCGCGCCGGCCCCGGCAACCCACCGATGCGGACGATGCGCTGTAGCGGGAAGCGCACCTGCATCTCCGTCAGCCACAGGTCCGAGCAGATGCCGAGGTCGTAGTTCCCCATCGCCACCTGCACGGGGATGTCCTTCTCCCGGAACGCGCGCAGGGTCAGCCCGTCGTCCGGCAGCACCGACCGGAGCGTTCGCGAT
>JAYRRO010000308.1:0-2547 GCA_041910095.1 Dehalococcoidia bacterium | reverse complement strand
GTCGCCGGAAGTGACGGTGCCGACCGGGAGCGAGCCCATCGCGGTGAGCTTGGAGCGAATCCTTGCGTATCTCGAAGGGCGGGGACTGATTACGCCGGCGCCTGCGGCGGCGGCGGAGGGAGCACGATGACCGTGGAACCGGTGACGCGGAGCGCGCACCACACCGAACTCGAAACGCTTGAGGCCGAAGCGATCTTCATCATGCGGGAGGTGGCGGCGGAGTTCGAACGGCCGGCGCTGCTGTTCTCGGGCGGCAAGGACTCCATCGTCCTCCTGCGCATCGCGGAGAAGGCATTCTGGCCGGCCAAATTCCCGTTCCCGGTGATGCACGTCGATACGGGGCACAACTTCCCGGAAGTGATCGCGTTCCGGGACCGGCGCGTGGAGGAGCTCGGCGCGCGGCTGATCGTGGGCTCGGTGCAGCAGGCGATCGACGAGGGCATGCTCACCGAGGAGCGGGGCGTCCGGGCATCGCGGAACCGGCTCCAGACGCCGGTCCTGCTGGGGACCATCGCGGAACACCAGATCGATGCGGCGATGGGCGGTGCGCGCCGCGACGAGGAGAAGGCGCGGGCGAAGGAGCGGGTGTTCTCGTTCCGGGACGAGTTCGGGCAATGGGATCCGAGGAACCAGCGGCCGGAGCTGTGGAGCCTGTACAACGGCATGCACGTCAAGGGGGAGCACATGCGCGTGTTCCCTCTTTCGAACTGGACGGAACTCGACATCTGGCACTACATCGAGCGCGAGCGGCTTGAGGTGCCATCCATCTATTTCACGCACGAGCGCGACGTCTTCGAGCGGGACGGGATGTTGATGTCGGTGTGCCCGTTCCTGCAGCAACTGCCGCACGAGAAAACGTTCCGGGCAGCGGTGCGCTACCGCACGGTGGGAGACATGACCTGCACGGCGGCGGTGCGGTCGGATGCCGCGAACATCCAGTCCGTGATTGACGAGATCGCGGTAGCGCGGGTCACGGAGCGGGGAGCGAGCCGGGCCGACGACCAGTTCTCGGAGGCGGCGATGGAAGACCGCAAGCGCGAGGGGTACTTCTAATGGACCTGCTGCGATTTGTGACGGCGGGTTCGGTCGATGATGGCAAGAGCACGCTCATCGGGCGGCTGCTGTACGACTCCAAGCAGGTGTTCGAGGACACGCTCGCCAGCATCCAGCGGGCGAGCGAGGCGCGCGGCCTCGACGACCTGAACCTCGCGCTGCTGACGGACGGGCTGCGGGCGGAGCGGGAGCAGGGCATCACCATCGACGTGGCGTACCGCTACTTCGCGACGCCCAGGCGGAAGTTCATCATCGCGGACTCGCCGGGGCATGTGCAGTACACGCGGAACATGGTGACGGGCGCCTCGACGGCGTCGCTGGCGCTCATCCTGATCGACGCGCGCAAGGGTGTGGTCTCGCAGACGCGGCGGCATTCGGCTCTGACGTCGCTGCTCGGGATCACACACCTGGTGCTGTGCGTGAACAAGATGGACCTCGCGGATTGGTCGCAGACGCGGTTCGAGGATGTGGGAGCGGACTTCCGGGCACTGGCGAGCCGGCTCGGGGTGCGGGATGTGACCGTCATCCCGATGGCCGCGGTCTCGGGCGAGAACATCGTCGAGCGGGGCGAGCACATGCCGTGGTACACGGGCCCGACGCTCCTGGAGTTCCTGGAGACGGTGGAAACGCCGGACCACGCGAGCCATGGCGCGCTCCGGTTCCCGGTGCAGTACGTCCTGCGGCCGCACACGACGGAGTTCCACGACTACCGCGGGTACGCCGGGACGGTGGCATCGGGGACGGTGAAGCCGGGCCAGGAGGTGCTGGCCTTGCCGCTGGGAGTGCGGACCACGGTGTCGGGCGTCGATCGGTTCCAGGAGGAGTGCGGGACGGCATCGCATGGCGACGCCGTGTCCATCCGGCTGTCCGAGGAGATCGATGTTGGGCGGGGGCACATGCTGGTGGACCCGGCACAGGCGCCTGCCGCGGCAACGCGCTTCACGGCGGACCTCTGCTGGATGAGCGACGGGACACAGCTTCGGCCGCGGCAGCAGCTCTGGCTCAAGCACACGACGCGGCGCGTGCGCTGCATGGTGGACTCACTCGATGACCTGCTCGATGTGGAGACGCTCGACCGGAACGGCGCGCCTGCGTCGTTCGGACTGAACGACATCGGGCGGGTGACGCTGAAGACGCTGGAGCCGATCTTCGCGGACCCGTACGCAGTGAGCCGGGACACGGGAAGCTTCATCCTGATCGACGGGAGTTCGCACCAGACGGTGGCGGCGGGGATGGTGCGCGAGGTGCTCGCGCAGGCCGGGGCCGGAGCCTGATGGAGCAGGAGGGCGCCGCCTCTCTCGTGGTCGCGGAGCCCCCTTCGGTGGAAGCGGCGCCGGAACCGGTACGGTCGCCGGAGCGGGGACTGCGGGTGTCGCGCGCGGTGGCAATGAAGCCAGTCGCGGCGGTGGCTGGCGTGCTGCTGTTCGTGTTCGCCCTGCAGCTGATAAAGGCGGGGGCGAAGGGCCTCGTGCCACTGCTCGACGGGCTGGAGGT
>JAYRRO010000307.1:0-7027 GCA_041910095.1 Dehalococcoidia bacterium | reverse complement strand
GCCGTCTCGCGCACCGCGATTCCCGCGCTCCCGCAGCTCGCCACGGCGACCACGGCGGCCTCGCACCCGCTCTCGTGGCGGGTCGCGCAGCCGCTGCCGGGGCCCATCACCGTGGGCGCCACCAACGGCGGCGGTTCGAACGGCCCCTTGGCGAATGATCCCGTGCCCTCGGCGCTCCCCGAGCGGCGCCAGCATCGCCGCCGCCAGCAGAGCTTCTCGCGCGGCCTCGTGCGCGAGGAAGTGCCCCCGCCGCCGCCTTCGCACCACGAGGAGATCCCGCTCGCGGCCGAGCTTGCCGAGGATGTCCGCGCCCGTGCCAGCGTTGCCAGCGTGGCCGGCGACACCATCGCCGGCGAGAACGCGGTCACCATCAACGGCGGTGGCTCGCTCGTGCGCGTGCGCTCGAAGCCGTCCGGCCGCTGGAAGGGCTCGAGCTCGGGCGGAGGCGGCGCGCGCACGGCGCTCAAGGGTCTCCCCCCGACGTGGCTCATCATCCTCGCCGGGCTCACGGTGCTCGTCGCCGTGGTCGGCTTCATCGCCCTTCCCGGCATGCTCAGCAGGGACGAAGGCGAACGCTACGCCAGCCTCATCGACCAGGCCGAGCAGAAGATCGCCGTCGCCCGGTCGTTCTCACAGGATCCGGCGGAGCGGCGGCGCGTGCTCACGGAAGCGCAGGCGCTCCTGCTCGAGGCGCGGGATCTTTCGGCTAACGGCCCGGAAGCGGAGTCGCTCATTTCCGAAGTCGCCGGGGCGCTGAGCGTGATGGATGCGGTGAAGACGCCCGCGGCCGTGGAAACCATCGCGAGCCTGGAGCAGTTCGGCGAGAAGCCCGTTGCAGCCACGCGCCTGACCGTTTCGAACGACGCCGCCTACATCCTCGACAGCGCCTCCGGGCAGGTCATCTCCATCAAGCTCGCCGACGGCGAACGGAAGGTCGTCTACGGCGAGGACAAGGACGCGAAGCGCGGCCGGCCCATCGCCACCACCTTCACCGACGGCAACGACCTCGGCGGCCCCGCCCTGCTCGTCGCCGATGACGGCCGCGGGCTCTGGGCGGTCACTGCCGCGGGCGGGCTGAAGGCGGTGCCCTTCGCCGCCCCCGCCAACCTCAAGATCACGGACATCACGATGTTCGGGCGCGACCTCTTCGTGCTCGATGCGACGGCCTCGATCATCTATCGCTTCAGTCCCTCGGACGGCGGCTACAACGCGACGCCCTTCAAGTGGCTCGATACGCCGGACCTCGCGGGAGCGCGCCGCCTGATGGTCGACGGTGAGGCCATCACCGTCGATGCGAACGGCTCCGTGCGGCGCTTCTCGGGGCAGCTTTCGCTGGTCATGAGCGAGGCTGGCATCGACAAGAAGCTGGTCGCGCCGGAGACGCCCGTGCTCGCCGGCAAGAACGACATCGCCCTCCTCGATGCCGCGAACGACCGCGTGGTCGTGTTCCGGCGCGACGGATCGTTCGACCGGCAGTACCGCCACCCGGACTTCAAGGCGATGTCCGCATTCACGATGCGCAACGGCGTGGCCTACGTATTCAGCGGCGGGAAGCTGCGCCGGGTGACGTTCTAGCCCTCCGGCCGTCCCCTCAGAGCCCGTTCTCTGGCAGACTGCGAGGGCGCGCGCGCGTGGAGGTGGAGCTGTGACGAAGATCCTGGTGTCGGTCGATGGCAGCGGCGGCGCCGATCACATCCTGCCGCACGTGGCCGCGCTCGCCGCCGCGACGCGGGCGACGGTGCACATCCTGCGGGTGCTGGACCCCCTCATCGATGCCCACGCCGAGTTCGCGACGGAGCTGGAGACGGCGGTGCGCCGCGTGGAGGGGCAGTGGCTGCAGGGCCTGCGTGAACTGATCGCGCGCTTCGGGCTGGAAGGCGAAGCCGAGGTGCGCCGCCTCCCTCGCCGCCGCGACGTCTCGGACGTTATCGCCGCGGCGGCCGATGACCTCGAAGCGAACGTGATCGCGCTCCATTCGCAGGGCAACAGCGCGCTGCGGCACATGTTCCGCGGCAGCACCGTGCTCGATGTCGTGGCCCGGGCCGGCCGCCCGGTGATCGCCACGGGCGGGAAGGCGGCGGCGCCGAAAGCGGCCGCGCCCTATCGCGTGCTCGTCACCACCGACGGTTCGGAGGCGTCGCGCGCGGCGTTCGGGCCCATCCATGAGTTGCTGGCGGGCTCCACGGCGGCGGTGACGCTGCTGCGCGTGCTCGAAGGCGGCGCTGCCGAAGGCCCCGCGCGCGCGGCGCTCCAGGCGGATGCGGCCACCTTCGCGGGCCTCGCCTTGACCACCGAAGTGCGCGCGCCCGCGCAGGGCGAAAGCGTCGCCCAGGCCATCCAGCGCGCGGTCGCCGAGACGGGTGCGAACGCGATCGGGATGGCGACGCACGGTCACAGCGCGCTGCGGCACGTGCTCGCGGGCAGCGCCGCGCTCGGCGTCCTCGGCCGCGCCGAGGTCCCGGTCATCCTCGTAAGGCCGTTCTGAGTTCCCAGTTCCCCGTTCCCAGGGGGGTACCCCAGGCGCGGAGGTTCGCCGGGGAGGTCCCGTGGCGAGCAGGAGAGGCGCGTTCGTCGCCAGCGGGACCGCTTCACCCCAACGGTGTCGCTCCCCTGGGAACCGGGAACTGACCACTGGGAACCAGGAACTACCCCAGGTGCCCCGTCTCGTTCGAAGCCGTGAGCGTCACGCGGCCGCTCTTCGCGACGGTGAAGCGCGTGAGCGAGCAGTTGTCGAAGTGCGTCGCCCACGTCGATTCGACGGGCATGCGGAGCAGTTCGGCGACGAGCGCCATGATCGCGTTGCCGTGCGTCACGAGCAGGACGGTGCCGCCCTGGTGGGCCTGGACCGCATCGTGGAAGGCGGCGGCCATGCGTTCGCGGATAGCTGCGAAGCTTTCGCCGTTGGGCGCGTGCTGGCGGCAGGCGAAGAATTCGCGCATGTGATCGCGATACCGCTCGGTCAGCACGCCAGCCGGGTGGGCCTCCCAGTCGCCGTAGTGCATCTCGCGCAGGCGCGGGTCGATGGCGAGCGCGGGCGCGGCCGGTGCCTCCCCGAGGGCGTACTCGGCCGTCTTGCGCGCCCGCGAGAGGTCGCTCGCGACGGCGCCATCGAGGCTCTCGGCGGCGAGGCGCCGCCCGGCGGCGCGGGCCTGCTCCACCCCTAGGGGCGTGAGGTCGGTCTCGGAATGGCCGCAGAAACGCTGCTCTATGTTCCCGTAGGTCTGGCCGTGGCGGAGGACGATGACGCGGGTGGACATGGCGCCAGCTTACGCTGGCGAGTTCCCAGTTCCCAGTTCCCGGGGAGTTCGGCCCCTATAGGGGCGGAGCCACCCCCGCGTTGCTCGCAAGCCCCCTGCCTGATTTCCAGCAGCGCCGTGTCCGCAAAACGGGGCAACCTCAGTCCCGGTGGGGTTCATCCCTGGCAACCGGGAACTGGGAACGAGAAGCTACCCCATCGCCCATGCCGCGCGTTCGACGCTGGGGAAGACGGCGAGGCCGCGCGCGATCAGGGTGTCGCGCACTTCGTCCAGGACTTGGCGGTATTCGGGCTCGTTCGTTTCGGTGGCGCCGAGGACGACGGCGACGGGCTTGGGCGAATTCGCGGCGATCGCCGCCAGGCGGTTGCAGGCGTGCTTCAGGCGGTCGCCGCCCCCGGGCCGGCCGAGGAACCAGTCCTCCCCGACGTTCGCGATCGCGACGTCGTAGGCGTCGTCGGCAAGCATCAATTCGAGCAGGCCGTTCGAGGAGAGGCCGCTCCCGGCGAGGATGGACTGGTCGACGGGGTTGCCCACCCAGTCCGCGAGCATGGGGGCTTTCGCGCGCACCTGTTCGCGCACGGCGTCCGGCAGCGGCACGACCTCGAAGCCGTTCTCCTCGGCGGCGTCGGCGGATTGCACGCTGCGGCCGCCTCCCCCGCCGACGATGGCCATGCGCCGCCCCGAGGCCTTCGGCAGCAAGGCGGCGGCGACCATGAGATCGAGCAGCTGCTCCTGGCTGCGGGCCTCCTTCGCGCCGGCTTGCCTGAGCGCCGCCGACCAGAGCTGCGCCGAGCCGGCGAGCGCGGCCGTATGCGAGGACGCGGACTTCGCGCCCGCGGCGGTGCGCCCGGCCTTATGGATGATCACGGGCTTGCGCGCTGCCGCCTGTTTGCAGGCTTCGAAGAACGCGCGGCCATCCGGCACGCCCTCGACGTACGCGCCGATGACGGTCGTCTCCGGGTCGTCGGCGAGGTAGGCCAGGAGGCGCGCGGGCGTGAGGTCAAGGCCATTGCCGTAGTTCGCCACCTTGCCGAAGCGAAGGCCGCGCGCGTTCCCCCTCAGCGCTACTTCGACGGCGTTGTTGCCGGACTGGCTGAGGAAGGCGACGCCGCCGGCCTCGCGGGGGAGGTCCGGCCGGAAGGCGATGCGCCCGCCCGGGTGGTAGAGCCCGAGCCCGTTCGGCCCCAGGAGGCGCACGCCGCCCTCCTCGCAGGCCGCGAGCAGCCGCCGTTCGAGGTCAGCCGCCTCGGCGTCGCCGGTTTCGCTGAAGCGCCCGGTGAAGAGGTGCAGGAAGGGCACGCGCTTCGCCGCGCACTGCGCGACCAGCCCCAGCACCGCCGAGCTTGGCAGGCACGAAATCACCAGGTCGACCTCGCCGGGGACGTCGTCGAGGCTCGCGTAGGCGCGGTAGCCATCGACCTCGGTGGCGCTGCGGCTGATGGGGTAGACCTCGCCTTCGAACCCGAACACGCGCAGCGAGTGGACGTAGTCGTGCCCGGGGCTATCGACGGTGGCGGAAGCGCCGGCGATGGCGACGGAGCGCGGGGAGAAGAGGCGGGTGAGGTCGGGAGCGGTGATCACGCGGGGATTGTAGCGATGCGCGAAGGAGAGGGTGAGGCAGACCGTCAGGCGGGCCGCGCCGTCCCGGGCACCGGGAGTTCCCACTTCCGGATGGCTGGCGGGGGATCGCCGCCGGCCGCGCGCGCTTCGAGGCAGGCGGTGATGGCCTCCATCACGTTGCGCTCCAACTCGTCGAGGCTTTCGCCCTGGGATGCGCAGCCAGGCAGTTCGGGACTTCGGCCCATAATCCGCCTTCCTCCGCATCGTGGACCAGCACCGTGAACGAGGTCATCGCGGGCTCCTTTCAATGTCGCAAGGCGGCACCGCCACGATACCGGACCGCGTCGCGCGATGCCCGCGTATCGCCGCTTGCCGCCGCGCGCGGGGGCGTGTGGTAGCCTCGAAGCCGTCCCTGTGAAGCCGATACCAGGCGGAGGCTCCCCATGTCCGACCCCGAAGCCGACCTCGTCGCCGCCGTCCGCGAACTCGCGCGGGGGCCCATCGCCGCCGGCGCCGCCGCGCACGACCGCGACGGCACCTTCGCCCCCGAAAACGCGCAGGCGATGCGCGACCTCAAGCTGCCCGGGATGGGGCTGCCGCGGGAACTCGGCGGCCTGGGAGTGAGCGCCGAGACGCAGGTCCGCGTTATCGAGGAGCTCGCCTACGGTGATGGTTCGACGGCGGTCACGCTGAACATGCATCTGTTCGCGATTGAGGCGCTCGCCGGGCTGCCCCCGTTCCCCCGCCGCGATGCCGTGCTGCGGGATGTTTCCGCGAATGGCGCCTTCCTCTGCGGCCCGGTCAGCATCCCCACGGGCGAACTCGACAACCGGCGCAGCGGCCTGCACGTCACCGAGGACGGCGCGGACCTCGTAATCAACGGCACGGTGGGGTTCGCCTCGAACAGCGAGGGCGCCTCGTACGTGATGGCGGCGGGCACGATCGCGCGGCCCGAGGGCATCGAGCCCGACCTCGTGCTCGCGCTGCCGGACATGACGGCGCCGGGCGTGACCATCCTCAAGAACTGGGACGCCATGGGGAACCGGTCGACAGCGAGCCACGACATCGCCTTCGAGAACGTGCGCATCCCGCGGACGGACGCCATGGTCGCGCCCATCCCCATCATTCGCGCCATCCAGCAGGCGGCGGCGGCGAACCCGGCGCTGGGGCAGCGCGGCGCGCGGGGAACGCTGGGGATCTGCGCCATCTGGCTGGGGCTCGCGCAGGCGGCGATGGATTTCACGCTGGACTACGTGGGCAAGCGCCACGGCCTCATCGCGGGCGATTCGACGCTCTTCGGCGCGACCGGCTTTCGCGGCGCCGAACCGTGGGCGCAGATGGGCATCGGCGAACTCGACCACTGGCTCGAAACCGGCCGCACCGTGCTCTATGACGCCGTCCGCCGCTCGGCGCAGCCCTTCCCGACGGTGCACGAATACAACCGCACGATCGTGCGCACCGTGTACCACCTGCGGCGCATGAGCGAAGAGGTCTCGGCTGGGGCGATGCGCGTCTGCGGCGCCCATGCCTACGTCCGCAGCCGGCCGCTGGAGCGCATTTTTCGCGACATGGTGGGCGGCAACGTGATGGCCTGGAAGACAGACGAGCTGCGGCAGACGCTCGGCATGGGCGCGCTCGGCCTGCCGATCCGCATCGGCGGCCCCGCGCCGGCGTAGGGCGAGTCCCGTCTGAGGGCAACCGCTCGTTGTCTGACCGGGTGGGCCATCCACGGCCGCGGAGGCGTTCCGAGAACATCCATCCGGGTTCGACTGGGTGCGATCTCCGCAGGAGAGGGCGCGGCCGTTCACCCTGAGCCGGTAAAGGTGGACAAGGCGTGAATCGGTGATTCCCCACCCTTCTCACGCGGCACCCGGGGGCCGTTTCCAACCATATCGGGATCAAGAAACTCCCGGGGCAACGCCATCATGCAGTACCGAACCGCTCTCGCCACCAGCGCCTACACCTTCCAGACCGACCGCGTGCCGGTGGGCCTGGCCGCCCAGCTGAAGCGCGACGGCCTGGCCACGGCGGTCGATGTGAGCGATTCGAGCATCGACCTGGAGTCGTCCCAGAGCCTGGCCCAGCTCATCCGCGCGATCGAGCGGGCGGGGGCCGAGATCTTCTCCATTCGCCGTTCGCACGCCCCCTGCCACGCCACGCCGGAAATTCGCCCGGTGCGCGGTTCGGCCTCGCGGCTGAAGAACCCGCTC
>JAYRRO010000306.1:0-17109 GCA_041910095.1 Dehalococcoidia bacterium | reverse complement strand
TAGCCCTGGCCGCTTCCGGCGCCGTAGCTCTGGCCGCTGCCTGTCCCGAACTCTTCGCGTTCCATCGGTATACCTCCTGCGGGCCCGTTTGCCGGGCTAGCGTGCGAATTTCCTCCAGGCCGCGGCGGCGACGATCGCCCCCGCCAGGGTCAGGAAGGCTGAAGAAGTGGACGCCCTCGCCGCGTCCTTGCGCTCGCGCCCGTGCCGCTCGTCCCGGGCGGCCGCTCCCGAATCCAAGGCCGCCGCCGCCGCCGCGACCGGTCTCGTCATAGGCGCCGCCCCCGCCCGCGCCCGGCCACCGCGTTCGGCGAGCTCCCGTGCGACCGCCTGCCGCCGCTCCGCGAGGGTTGGGGCAATCGCCCGCTCGTCGAGCATGGCGTTCACCTCCGCGCCCAGGAGCATCACCAGGCTGGTGAGGTAGAACCACAGCAGCAGCACCACCACCCCGCCGAGCGCGCCATACGTCGTGCTATAGCTGCCGAATCGGCCCACGTAGAGCGCGAACCCGGCCGTCACCAGCACCCACATCACCGCGAAGGCCGCCGCGCCGGGGGTCACCCATTTGAACGGCAGCCGCGTGTTCGGCGCGGCCCAGTACACGACCGCGATGGCCGCCATCATCACCAGCAGCGCCAGCGGCCACCGTGCGATGCCAAGCGCCACTTGCGCCGGCCCGCCGAGGCCCATCGCCTCTGCCGCCCGCTCCAGCCCCACCTGCCCCACCACCGTCGCGATGATCGCGACCAGGATCGCCGCGCCACCGACCGCCGTCAGCGCGAGGCTGACGGCCGCTTTCTTCCAATACGGACGCGACTCCGGCATGTCGTATGCGCGGTTGATCGCCTTCATAAGCGAACCAACCCCGCTCGAGGCGGCCCACAACGCACCTAGGATGCTCACCGAGAGCAGGCCGCCGTTGCTGCCCTCGACCACCTGCGTGACCTGCGTGCGTACCACGCTTGCCGCGTCCGCCGGGAGCGCATCCCCGAAGGTGTTCAGGAACTCCTGCGCCGGGTTTTCGATCCCGGCCGCCCGCGCGACGAGCCCGCCCAGCGTGGCCAGGAACAGAAGGAACGGCATCAGCGCGAGGAAGAAGCGGTATGCCAGCTCGGCCGCCAGCCCCGTGACATCGTCGTCACGCAACTCGCGCAGGAGCGACTTCCCATTCGCTACCAGGTCCCGCTTCGCAATATCCACGTGTGCCTCGCCTTGAAACGAGACTACGGACCGAAGACTACGGCAGGCATAACAACCCGGGCATCGCGCGAAAGCACCCGCTTGCGGTTCCCACGAAAGCGTGAACTAGATCACCTCTTTCGAATTATCTCCCGCACGGGATGCACGAAACCCCTTCACCACTACCTATACTTTCCTCGCCCGCACTTCCACATCACCGGGCAGGAAGCATCCGCATGCGTTCACGCGCTCTCATTGCCCTCGCCGGTACCGCCGTTACCGCCGCCCTCGTCGCCTCCGCCGCGACCGCCTTCGGCGTGAGCCGTTCGAACGACGCGGAGGAGCCCGCTTCCTTCGCCCTCAGCGCCCTCGGTAACACCTTCACCTTCCAGGGCGCGCTCGATGACGGCGGCTCGCCCGCGAACGGCGCCTACGACTTCCGCTTCATCATGTACGACGACGGCGTGGGCGGCTCGCAGGTCGGGCCGGCCGTGACCGTGAACGACCTCGCCGTCGCCGGTGGCATCTTCACCGCCCCCCTCGATTTCGGCGCCGTGTTCCAGGGCGACAACCGCTGGATTGAAGTTCAGGTCCGCGCCGGCGCCAGCACCGGCTCGTACACGACGCTCTCTCCGCGGCAGCCCATCACCGCCACGCCCTACGCCCTCTATTCCCGCAACGTCGGCTTCGGCGCGAGCATGACCGGCACCTCGAACACCGGCCTCACCGTCAACCAGAACGCCGCCGCCGGCAATGGCATCGTCGTCAATATGGACAACGCCACGAACGGCGTGGGCCTCTTCGCCATGGTCGATACCACGAGCGGCACCGCCGTCGGCGTCGAAGGCGTCGCCTCCTCCCCGAACGGCGCGGGCGGCAGCTTCATGACGATGAGCGCCACCGGCACCGGCCTCCGCGCAACAGGCAACGGCGCCGATTCGACGGCCCTCCAGATCGGCAACGGCGCCATCAAGCTCACCGGCACCACCCGCCCCGCCTTCGAATGGACCGCGACCGCCGGTTCCATCTCCGGCCACGTGACGACCATCGATCACCCCCTCCTCAACGACAACCCGAGCGCCGTTGTCCTCTTCTCCCCGATGTGGGAGGGCGTCTACAACAACCACGCAACGGGCATCTACTACAGCGGCGGCCGCTGGCGGATCTTCAACCAGGACTTCGCCGCCATGCCCGCCAACGCCAAGTTCAACGTCCTGGTGTTCGACCAGTGACATCCGACCGCACACCAACCCTCCGCCGCAAACGATTGCGGCTGGCGGCGGCCACGGGCGGGCTGGCGGCCATCGCGGGTGCCATCCTCGCTACCGGCGCCTTCGCCGTCGGCGGCGACGACCTCAACGCGAGCCGTGCCACTGGCGGCGGCGGCACCGCCTCCAGCGGCGGCCAGTACAGCCTCCGCTCCTCTATCGGCCAGCACGACGCCGGCAACATCACGAGCGGCGGCTACACCATCCGCGGCGGCATCCTCGGTGGGGCCTACGGGGTCGCTGGCACCAGCGTGCCATCCAGCCCTTCGCCGACGGCCAGCGCCTCGCCCACGGCAAGTGCATCGCCCACCGCTTCGGTCACCCCCGGCCCCGCCGGCCCCGAGAAGCGGTACCTCCCCCACCTCGCCAGCGACGGCGTCCAGTAGCAGCGAGGGGGCGCACCCGCGCCCCCTCCCGCATTCCCCCGCCCGCCGCTATTCTCGGATGACCATGGACCACACCGTGCCGTTCGCACGCACCCCTCGCGCGCCTGCCCGCGCCTGTACCGGGCGCCCCACCGGGCGCTGAATCCCATATCTCGCGACCGTTCGCGCCCCGCGTTCCCCAAGGCAGGCATACCGTGAGCATCCGCATCCTCGATACCCTCTCCAACGAGCCCGTGACTCTCCCCGAACCGCCGTACGAAGTGAAGCTCTACGTCTGCGGCATCACCCCCTACGCGGGCAGCCACATCGGCCACGCCGTCCCCGCCGTCGTCTTCGATGTCCTTCGCCGCTACCTCGAACACCGCGGCTACACCGTCCGCCACGTCACCAACTTCACCGATATCGACGACAAGCTCATCGACCGCGCCCAGGCGCTCGGCACCACCGTGAAGGCCCTCGCCGACCAGTTCAGCGACCAGTACCTCGCCAGCCTCGCGCGCCTGAACGTGCTCCCCGCCACCCACTACCCCCGCGCGACCGAAGAGATCCCGGCCATCATCCGCATCTGCGAAGGACTCATCGCCAGCGGGCATGCCTACGCCTCCGGTGGCGATGTCTATTACCGCGTCCGCAGCAAATCCGACTACGGCAAGCTCTCCGGCCGGAACGTCGATGACCTTCTCTCAGGCGCCCGCATCGATCCCACCGAGCTCAAGGAAGACCCGCTCGACTTCGCCCTCTGGAAAGGCACCAAGCCTGGCGAGCCCGCCTGGGAGAGCCCCTGGGGGCCCGGCCGCCCCGGCTGGCACATCGAATGCTCCGCCATGGCCCTCGAACACCTCGGCGAACAGATCGACATCCATGGCGGCGGCGCCGACCTCATCTTCCCCCACCACGAAAACGAGATCGCCCAGAGCGAGGCCTTCACGGGCAAGCCGCCCTTCGCCCGCATCTGGATGCACAACGCCCTCCTCCGGCTCGGCGCCGAGAAGATGTCGAAGTCGCTGGGCAACATCGTCGGGCTCGATGAGGTCCTCGAAACGGCCGGCCCCGATGCCATCCGTCTGTTCATCCTGGGCAGCCAGTACCGCAGCCCCGTCACGTACACCGAAGAGGCGCTCTCCGCCGCGAAGGCCGGCGCCGAACGCCTGCGCGATGCCGCCTTCGTGGAAGCGAAAGCAGGCGCGACGGGCACCGTTCCCACGCAAACCATCGCCGCCGCCTACGAGCGCTTCGAGGAAGCGATGGACGATGACCTGAACACCTCCCGCGCCCTCGCCGTCCTCTTCGACCTCTCCCGCGAGATCAACCGCGCCCGCGATGCTGGCCTTGAAGTCGTCGCCCCCCAGGTGGCGCTGCGCCATCTCGGCGCCGTCCTCGGCCTCACGTTCGCCGCCCCGGAAGGCGGATCGAAGGAGGCGGCCCCCTTCATCGACCTGCTCGTCGATCTTCGCACCGAGCTGCGCGCGGCGAAGCAGTGGGCCCTCGCCGACCGTGTTCGCGACGGCCTGGCCGGCCTCGGCGTCGAGATCAAAGACAGCAAGGAGGGCACCACCTGGTCGCTCTCCCGATAAGGGACGGTGAACGGGTGTTTGTTTTGGCGCTGCCGCTACCGTAGACTTCCGCGCTGCCCGGACTTCCGGCCGCACAAGACATGGAGGTTCCCGAATGCCCGAGTTCCCGTCCGTCGAGTGGTTCAACAAAGCTGGCGAACTGCTCAACACGTCCGATAGCTTCAAGCGCCTCGGCACTTGCGACACCCAGATGGGCGTCGCCGTTGGCGATCGCTATTTTGAAGTCGATTTCGAAGCATTCGAAATGACTGGCGCAAAGGCCATCGATGCCGCCCGCGCCGACGAGCTCGATTTCACCCTCAGCCAGGACCTCGACGCCTGGAAGGCCATGCTCCACGACATCAAGGCCAACGGCCGCGCGACCCACGAGTTCACCCTCAGCTCCCTCGACCTCCGCAGCGACGCCGAGTTCGCCAAGGGCAAGGACTACAACCGCCGCGACGCCTTCTACCGCTTCAACCAGACCATCCAGGACTACTTCGACCTGACCGCCAAGATGGACACCACCTTCGCGAACTGAGCCTGCCTCAGCACGAAGCACGAAGGGCGCCCCCCCGGGCGCCCTTCGTGGTATCCGCCGGACGTGCTGAAGGGGCGACGGTTGTCGCCCCTTCGGTGGCAGTGCAGCTGGTTGGCTGTCCGCCGCTAGTGCATCGACCCCTCGGGGGGTGTCGACATCCACTCCTTCATCGCCTGCTGGCCCGGCCGATCGACATGGACCTTGTCATCGACCGTGGTCACCCAGCTCGACGGGATCCAGTGGTGCCGGCCCGAGGAATCCTTCGTCAGCTTGATGCTGTCGCCCTCGACGCTATCCACCATCCCGAACTGCTGGTTGTTCGAACAGACGATGGGCATGTGTTCGCGGATTCGAGTCGTATCCATGCGAACCTCCTTCGGTGGTTTGGTGCCGAAGCACCAGGGAGAGAGAGAACGGGGGCGGACTGGCAGCCGCGGAGTTGCATACCAGCGGCGCCCCGTGCCTCCATCGTCCCCGGTTCGCGCTTCTGCTCGCGCCACCCCCGGGCGCGCACGCATCGCAAACGCCTCACACCCGCGCTGCCGCCCTCCGCAGCACCGCTTCCGTGAACTGCCGCGTGTTCAGCTTCCCGCCGAGGTCGCCCGTCCGTTCGCCCGCGCCGATGCAATCCCGAACCGCGTCCACCACCCCGCGGCCAAGCTCGCGATGCCCGCAGAACTCCAGGAGAAATCCGTACGCCTCGATCGCCCCGCTCGGGTTCGCGATGCCCTTGCCCGCGATGTCCGGGGCTGTGCCGCCGGCCGGGTCGAAGATGCCCACGCTCGGCTGGTGGCTCGCCGTGAACGCGTAGGACGCGCTCGCGCCCAGCCCGATCGACCCGATGAGCCCATAGATCATGTCGCTCAGGAAATCCCCGTACTCATTCGGCGTCACGATCACGTCGAAGCGGTCCGGCGTCATGATCACCTTCGCCAGCAGGGCATCGAAGAGTTCCCGCCGGTGCCGCGTGTTGCGATACTCCTGCGCCACCTCCGCCACGATGTCCTCGAACAGGCCGTCGGCCGCCCGCTGGATCGTGTACTTGCTCGTCGAAACCACATCCCGCCGGTGCTGCTCCGCCAGCCGGAAGGCGAAGTGCGCCGCGTGCTCCACCGGCGCACGTTCCATGATTCGCACGCTCACCGCCGAGTGGTATCCGATCCGGTGGCCGGCGTCCTCATATGTCCCGCCCGTCGCCACCCGCACGACGTGGATGTCGATGTTGCCCGTGTAGTTCTTGCTCACTCCCGGGTAGGTCCGGCAGGGACGGTGAATGACCGCGAGATCCAGCCGGTCGCGCATCACCTGGTTCGGGCTCACCGTCTCCGTCACCGTCGGATACTTCATCGCCACGCCGAGCGCACGGCATGCTTCGAGCCCCTCCTCCATCGCCTCGTCACCGGCCTCACGCCGCTCCAGCGACCAGTCCACCGGCCGGAACGAGACCGGGCTCCCGAGCCCCTCGTTCAGGTGCCGGACCGCTTCCCGCAGCTCCGGCGCGATCCCGTCTCCGTTGAGTTCAGCGACCTCCCGCATGACGCCCTCCAGCCTCGCCGCAGCGTGTGGCTCCCGGCATCGTCGCCCGCCGCGGGCACCGCCGTCTACGCGCGCGGCCACCGCCCGCGCGTTCGCCGGGATCGCACGCCTGTGCTAAACTGATCAGGTGAGCGCACGATTCCGGCATCACCCGACGTACGTGCGACCCTCCCCGCGATGCTCCGCCCCGGGCGCCTTCCGCCGAGGACTTGTGTACCACCTATGACGACGCAACCCGCTTCGCGCTATACCGCCGAAAACATCCAGGTGCTCGAAGGCCTTGAGGCCGTTCGCCGCCGCCCCGGGATGTACATCGGCACCACCGATAAGTCCGGCCTCCACCACCTCATCAAGGAGCTCGTCGATAACGCCGTCGACGAGGCCATGGCCGGCTTCTGCGACCGCATCGACATCGTGATCCGCAAGGACGGCTGGTGCCAGGTCACCGATAACGGCCGCGGCATCCCCGTCGATATCCAGCGGCAGACGGGCAAGACCGCCGTCGAAACCGTCATGACCGTCCTCCACGCCGGCGGCAAGTTCGGCGGTGGCGGCTACAAGGTCTCTGGCGGCCTCCACGGCGTTGGTGCATCCGTCGTCAACGCCCTCTCGAGCCAGATGTGGGTCGAAGTCGTCCCCAATCCCGATGTCCAGGGCGCATCCCACGCGAACCGCGTCTACCGCCAGGAATACCGCCGTGGCGTTCCCCAGGGCGACCTCACCCCTTCGAAGCTCCCTTCGGCCCGCCCTTACGGCACCACCGTGGCCTTCCTTCCCGACGACGAGATCTTCGAAAGCATCGATTTCGATTTCCGCATCGAAGCCGAGCGACTCCGCCAATACGCCTACCTCACCAAGGGCGTCTGGTTCCAGCTCGTCGATGAGCGCGACGGCCGCGAAGTCAACTACTACTTCGAAGGCGGCATCAAGTCCTTCGTCCGCCACGTCAACCGGGACCGCGAACCGCTGAACGAGCCCATCTACGTCGACCGCGAAGTCGATGGCAATCAGATCGAAGTCGCTATCCAGTACAACGACGGCTTCAACGAGTCCGTCTTCACCTTCGCGAACTCGATCAACACCATCGATGGCGGCAGCCATCTCACCGGCTTCCGTACCGCCCTCACCCGCGTCCTGAACGACTACGCCCGCAAGAACAAGATCCTCAAGGAGCAGGACCCGAACCTCAGCGGCGACGACGTGCGCGAAGGCCTCGTCGCGGTCATCTCCGTCAAGCTCCCAGAACCCCAGTTCGAGGGCCAGACGAAGACGCGCCTCGGCAACCCGGAAGTTGCCGCCCAGGTCCAGTCCGCCCTCGCCGACGCGCTCACCCAGCACCTGGAGGAGAACCCCTCCGACGGCCGCCGCATCATCGAGAAGTGCCTCCTCGCCTCCCGCGCGCGCGAGGCCGCGCGCCGCGCCCGCGACCTCGTCCAGCGCAAGAGCGCCCTCGAAAGCGGCACTCTCCCCGGCAAGCTCGCCGACTGCTCCAGCCGCGACCCCGAGGAGTCCGAGATCTTCATCGTCGAGGGCGATAGCGCCGGCGGCTCAGCCAAGCAGGGCCGCGACCGCAAGTTCCAGGCCATCCTGCCCCTCTTCGGCAAGATCCTGAACGTCGAAAAAGCGCGCCCCGACAAGATGCTCGGGCACGAGGCCATCCGCCTCGTCATCTCTGCCCTTGGCACGGGCATCCGCGAAACCTTCGACGTCGGCCGCCTGCGCTACCACAAGGTCATCATCATGACCGACGCCGATGTCGATGGCGCCCACATTCGCACCCTGCTGCTGACCTTCTTCTTCCGCAACATGCCCGCCCTGATCGACGGCGGCTACCTCTACATCGCCCAGCCGCCGCTCTATCGCGCCCAGCAGGGCAAGAACGTGAACTACTTTTACTCCGATGCCGAGCTCGACCAGTTCTCCAAGGGCAAGCGGAACCTCAACGTCCAGCGCTTCAAGGGCCTCGGCGAAATGAACGCCGAGCAGCTCTGGGAGACCACGATGAATCCCGGCAACCGCACCCTCCTCCAGGTCAACGTGGAGGACGCCGTCGCCGCGGATGCCATCTTCTACGAGCTCATGGGCGATGATGTCGCCCCCCGCCGCCGCTTCATCCAATCCAATGCCGCCCACGTCAAGAACCTGGACGTTTGAGGCCGCCGGCCGCGCTGGCGGCATCAACGCCCGCGCATGGCGACGCTTTCGCCGCGAATACGCGCCTGTGTGTGGTGCGCCACACGCGTGACTCACGCACGCGCTTTCGCGATGCTTTTTTCATTGACCGCGTTCGTACGAAATTGCTACCGTTTATGAGCCGTTCCCCCAATCCGGCATCCGCGCCGGCCTGAGCGGGAACGCCCGCGAACCTCGATGCAGATGCTCGCCCGGCGTCCCTCGCTCCCGCCCTCGTCAGCACCTTCGCCTGGACGCGGCCGCTGGCGCCTCGCCTCGCGCGAAGTCGGCATCACCGCCGCGATCATGGTCGTGTACTTCCTGCTCCGTGGCATCCGGCCCGAGGCCACCGACCAGTCCGTCGCGCGCAGCCTGGCCCTCATCCGCTTCGAACAGCGTGCCGACCTCTTCTGGGAAGTCCGGCTCCAGCAGCTCTTCATCGGCTGGGACTTCCTCATGCACGTCGCGAACCTGGTCTACGCCTGGGGGCACTACCCGGTGATGCTCGCCATCGCCGTCTGGCTCGCGATCAAGGACCCGGTGCGTTTCCGTTTCATTCGCAACGTGCTCTTCGTCTCGGCCTTCGCCGGGCTCGTGACGTACTGGCTGCTCCCCGCGGCGCCTCCCCGCCTCATGGAGCTGCACGGCTACGACTTCGGCTTCATCGACACGGTGCACGGCGCCGCGAGCAATGTGCACTACTTCCAGCCCGGCCCCTTCGTGAACGATTACGCCGCGCTTCCCAGCTTCCATTTCGGCTGGATCGCGCTCTCCTCCGCCGCCATCTGGATCAACAGCCGCAGCCCCTTCGTGCGTGCCGGCGCCGTCGCGATGTCCGTGGTGATGTGGTGGGCGATCACCGTCACCGGCAACCACTACTTCTTCGACATGATCTTCGGCGGCCTCATCGTCGCCTTCTCCTGGCTCATCGTCGCCTCGCTGCCGAACGGCTCCTTCGTCGATGCCTTCCGGCGCCTTCGCCGCCACCCCGCCGCCGCGTAAACAGCCGCGGTCGCGCGTGCGTACATCCGGGCATGGCGAGCAACGATTACCACTTCATCACCCGCTGGCGCGTGCCCGGCACCTGCGACGAAGTTGCCGATGTCATCGGCGACGCCCTCTCCCTCCCCCGCTGGTGGCCTTCGGTCTACCTGGACGTTCGTGAACTCCAACCCGGCGGCGAGACTGGCGTAGGGAAAGTCATCGACCTTCACACGAAGGGCTGGCTCCCCTACCGCCTGCGCTGGCAGTTCCGGGTGACCGAAGTCGACCGCCCGCACACGCTCGCCATCCAGGCATGGGGCGATTTCGCCGGCGCCGGCCGCTGGACCTTCGCCCAGGACGGCCCCCAGGTCGATGTCACCTACGACTGGCGCATCCGTGCCGGCAAGCCGCTTCTGCGACGCCTCTCGTGGCTCCTGAAGCCCGCCTTCGCCGCGAATCACCGCTGGGCCATGGCGCGCGGCGAGGAGAGCCTGCGCCTCGAACTCCAGCGCCGCCGCGAATCCGACGCGGTGCTGCGCGCACTCATCCCGCCGCCGCCAGCGCCTTCGGAGCTCCCACTTCGCCCGCTGGCCGCGGCGCTTGGCCTCCTCGCCGCGAGTGCGCTCCTCTGGCGAACGCGCCCCGGCAGCGCGTGAGCCCACACTACATCCGCGCGGACGCGTGCAGTCCCGCCGAGTACCCCGCTCCGAGCGCCGCGACGATCGACGGCGGCGTGACGAGCAAAAGGCGCGTCGTGGGCACTGGCGGCTCCGTGCGGTAACCCTCGAAGGCCCACCGCCGCAGGCCGCCGTCGCACGCGACCCAGGCGTTGCCGTCTCCGTCCGTCACCATCGCACCATCCGGGAGCGGTCCCGGAGGCAGCGGGTGCAACCGCTTCTCGCGGCCGGGGCGCGCGATACGTTCGTCGTGTAGCACGCGGTCCATCTCGTCCACCTTCGGCCGTATCCCCGGCCGCCCTTGCCCGGCCGCCCACGCTGCGGCGAAGCGCGTCGCATCGCCCCGGCGGCAGAAGAAGCAGGGCCGGTGCCCCGCCGCCAGCGCCGTCGCTTCGTCGAGGAAGAACAGCTCCGTCCAACGTCCGGGCGACATCACCACCCGCCGCCGGCCCTGGAACTCCAGCAGGCACGCGATCCAGTGCGGGTTCGCCCATTGCCGCGCGATCCGCCGCGAACTGTCGTGGAGGATTCCCCTGTTTCCAGTCAGCGTGCCCCGCGCCGGCACGGCCACCAGCTCCCCGAATGGCGTCACCCGGTTCTGCAGCGGCATCGCGTCAGAACACCAGCCGCTCGCCAGGCGGTTCCACTGGCTCCGGCGGCCGCGCGTCGGCTCCCGCGGGCGTCTGCAGCAGCCATCGCTCAAGGTCCACGGGGTCGAACCCCCCGATCGCGTCGAGATGCCCATCCGGGTACGCGAAGGCATCGCGCTCGGCCGTCCGGGGCGGCAGCGCCGTCGCATCGCAGCGGAAGACGATCGCGAGTTCGCACCCGGCGCCCGCGGCCGGCAGCATCATGATGTCCACCAGCGAGAGGCTCGAAACGGCCCCGTTCAGCCAGGCATCCGTGAGCTGCGCCGCGGATTCGTACGGCACCTGCCCGAACTCCAGCACCTGCCACGGGATCCAGCGTCCCTTCGCGCCCGGCGCCGTCACGTCGAACACCACCAGCCGCCCCTGGTACACCGGCACCAGGTAGACCGTGACCACCATGCCCCCGCGCTGGGGCGAATCCTTCGGGCCCGCAAAATACGAACGCCGGACTGCTTCGCCCATCGACACGCCCTCCTGGAGCAGGCCCGCGAACTACAGTAGGCCCGCGAACACCTGGTCGTCCTCGAACGGACCTACCGCCGCCATTGCCGCCGCCGAAGGCCGCAGCAGATGCGCTCCCACCCGCGCGAGGTCGTCCCGCGTCACCGCGTCGATGCGCGCCACCACCTCGTCCACCGTCAGCATCTCGTCCAGCAGCAGCTCCTGGCCACCCATCCAACCCGCCACCGAGCGCGTGTCTTCCATCCGCAGCTGGATGCGGCCGCGCGCCATCGACTTCGCCTTCGCGATCTCCGCGTCCGGCAGCTGCTCGAACAGTTTCAGCGACTCCGAAAGCGCCAGCTCCGCCGTCACGCGCGCGTTCTCGGGGTCACATCCCGCGTAGATCGTGAACGAACCCGCGTCCCGGAACTCGCTCGGGTACGTGTGCACGTCGTACACCAACGCCCGCTCCTCCCGCAGCTCAAGGAACAGGCGGCTGGACATCCCCTCCCCAAGCATCGCGGAGATGAGGTCCACCGCGTACCGGTCCGGGTGGTCCAGTGCCACGCTCGGGAAGGCGATGCAGATGTGCGCCTGCTCCGTGGCCTTGTTGTGCACCGCCAGCCGCCGCCCGCCCGTGTGCTCGACCACCGGATACCACGCACCCGGCGCCTGCGCGGGCACGTCGCCGAGCCAGCGGTGTGCCGCGTCCACCACCTCACCGTGCCGTACGTTCCCGGCCACCACCAGCACCATGTTCGAAGGCACGTACTGCGCCCGGAAGTAGCGGTTCACCGCCGCCAGCGGGAGCGCTTCCACGCTCGCCTCAGTCCCGCCGATGTTCCGCCCCAGCGGCTGGCCGGGCCACAGGGTCTCGTCGATGAGGATGCCAGCCATCTCCGCCGGGTTGTCCTCGACGCTCGCGAGTTCCTCCAGGATGACGTGGCGCTCCTTCTCCAGCTCCACCGCGGCCATCACCGGCTCGCGCACCATGTCCGCGAGGATGTCGATGGTCTCCAGGGCCGCCGTGTGTGGCACCTTCGCGTAATACACCGTCAACTCGCGGTCCGTCGCCGCGTTGTGCATCCCGCCGACCGACTCGATCGCTTCCGAGATCTCGCGCGCGGTTGGCCGGCGCGAAGCGCCCTTGAAGAGCATGTGCTCGAGGAAGTGGCTCAGTCCCGCCTCCTCGTCCCGTTCGTAGCGGCTGCCGGCGCCGACATACACCGAGACGGTGGCGGATCGTGTGTGAGGGAGTTCGGCGGTAACGATGCGGAGCCCGTTGGGCAGGGTTGTTTTGTTGTACATATGGGGGCCGGTCGATTGTAGGCCCGCCGCCGCTCACAGGGGAATCAAGTCCCCCGGCTATCCATCCACCCCGCGCCAGCGGCTCGCCAGCGGCAACCGCCGGTCCCGCCCGAACGCACGCGGCGTGATCTTCACGCCCGGCGCCGCCTGCCGCCGCTTGTACTCGTTCCGGTCGACCATGCCCATCACCCGCCGAACCGTCTCGGCGTCGAAGCCCATCGCCACGATCTCGTCGAAGGTCCGGTCGTCCTCGACGTACGCCTCAAGGATCGGGTCCAGCACCTCGTACGGAGGCAGCGAGTCCTGGTCGAATTGGTCCGGCCGCAGTTCCGCACTCGGCGGCTTCGTGAGCACGTTCTCCGGGATCACCGCCCCGCCCGGCTGCCGGTTTCGCCACTCCGAAATCCGGTACACGAGCGTCTTCGGCACGTCCTTCAGCACCGCATACCCGCCCGCCATGTCGCCGTAAAGCGTCGCGTACCCCGTTGCCATCTCGCTCTTGTTCCCGGTCGTGAGCACGATCCAGCCGAACTTGTTCGAAAGCGTCATCAGCACGTTCCCGCGCTGGCGCGCCTGCAGGTTCTCCCCGGCCGTCCCCGGGTCCGCGCCCTCGAAGGCGTCCGCCATCATCTCCAGCATCGCCTTGTGCGCCGGTTCGATGGGAATGCTCAGGTAGCGGATCCCCAGCCGCTCCGCCAGGTCCAGCGCGTCGTCCTTCGAATGCTCGCTCGAATACCGGCTCGGCATCGAAACGCCCGCCACGTTCTCCGCGCCGATGGCATCCACCGCGATCGCGGCCACCACACTCGAATCGATCCCCCCCGAGAGGCCGATCACCGCCTTCGTGAACCCCGTCTTGCCCAGGTAGTCCTTCGTCCCCAGCACGAGGGCGCGCCACACCTCTTCCTCGTCGTCGAGCGCGTCCGCGACCGGCCGGAGCAGCGGCCCTTCCGTGCCGGGCAGTTCGAAGTCCAGATCCACATAATCGACCTGCGCGTTGCCATCCCGTTCGCGCAACTCCACCCGCCGGCGAGGGTCGTGCAGCCGCCGCTGCGCCACCTCATCGAGGTCGACATCCACCACCACCAGTGACTCCTCGAACTGCGGCCCCCGCGCGATGAGCTGCCCCTCCGCGTCGAACACCAGCGAGCCGCCATCGAACACCAGCTCATCCTGCCCGCCGATCGCGTTCACGTACGCCACCGCGATCAGGTTGTCCGCCGCGCGCGTGGCGATCATCCGCGACCGGCTCCACAGCCGCCCCCGGTGATACGGCGAGGCGTTGATGTTGACGCAGAGCTCGGCGCCACCCAGCGCCATCGCATCGAGCGGCAGCCCGGGGTACCAGATGTCCTCGCAGATGCTCACGCCGAAGAGCACGTCTCCCGCCCGGTACACCGGCACACGGTGCCCCGGCGCGAAGTACCGCTCCTCATCGAACACGCCATAGTTCGGGAGGCGCCGCTTGTGATAGGTGTCCACCCACCGGCCATCGACCAGGACCGCCGCGGCGTTGTACGCGTCGCCGTGGTACCAGTCGACGAATCCCACGACGGCGACGATGCCCGCCGTCGCGCCCGCGACGCCCTCCACGGCCGCCCGCGAGGCCTCGCAGAAGGCCCGGCGCAGCAGCAGGTCCTCCGGCGGGTAGCCGGTCACGCACAGCTCGGGAAACGCCACGATGCCCGCTCCCGCCGCCCGTGCCTCCGCGATCCGCTCGTGAACGCAGCGAACGTTGCCGGCGATGTCGCCGATGGTCGTATTCACCTGCGCGAGCGCGACGCGGACGGTCCTCATGCCGCCAGTATACGGGCGACCCTCCGTCGCACGGTCCCGCGGCTCACCCTTCGGGGTCCACCGGCCATCGCCCATTGGCCCCGACCTGCCGTACCTTAACCATGTAACAGGGTCGAACCCCGCCCCTGGTCGAATTCGTCCCCCGGAAGAGGTACGTGACCGAAGTACGCATTCAGCATGGCGACCTTGCCCTTACCGGCGAGGCTCGCGCCGCCATCGACGAAGCCGCCGCGAAGCTGCAGGCCTACGACCCGGAGATCCAGCGCTTCGTCGTCACCGTCGATGCCCCCGCCAGCCATCACAAGCACGGTGGGCCCTTCTCCGTCCACATCGACCTGTCGCTTCCGTGCAAGGCCATCACCGTCTCGCACCGCGCCAACCCCGAACTCATGGCCGCCATCCACGACGCGTTCGACGCGGCCCGCCGCCAGCTCGAGGACTACCACGAGCGCAAGCGCGACCTCGCGCGAAACGCCTGACCCCTCGCCGGCTTCCATGCCCTCCCTGGCGAAGGGCCGGCGGGAACGCCGGCCCTTCCCGTTGTGTCCCGGCCGAGTCTGCCGCGCGTGCCGTCTTCGCCGCGTTCCAACCCGCGTTCCGGCCCAACCGCTAGCCTCGAGCAAGGCGCTCTTTACCTGCGTTACCTACCGGGCGGTCAATTTCCGTCGCGACCCCAATGCAAACCTCTGCCTCGCTATACTCCCCGAAGGTCCCCCGGCGTTCACTCCCGAATGGGAGACAGCCGGCCCGCGGAGAGAACCGGTATGAGCCCCCAGGGCGGCAGCGGCGCCACCAGCCAGCTGGCTGATCTCCGTGCCCCCGTGCGCCGCTTGCTCGACGAATACCTGGCCGCCCGCGCCGAGATCGACACCATCATCGGCACGCTCTCGGCCACCCTCGCCGAACCCCCGCCGGCCCCACAAACGCCATCCGCTGCGCTGCAAGAACCCGGCCCGCCCGCCCACTCCGCCGCCCCGCTTCGCATCGACGTCCACGGCGACCTCGCCCGCATCATGGACTTCCAGGAGCGCCTCGGACTCGTCGCCGATGTCTCCCGCGTCTCCGTCGTCGGCCTCGACCACGGCCGGGCGACCATTATCGTCGAGCTGGGCGAAGCCGATGAGCCTACCGTCATCTGCATGGGCTGCGGCAAGACCCTCGTCGCCGGCGGCCGTCGCCAGTCCCACGGGCTCTGCGATGCCTGCGCCACCGCCTTCAAGGCCCAGCGCCGCGTCCCCCGCCACGAACCGGACATGCCCCTCGAACACGACGAGCCGGCGACCGGCGGGGCCTGATTCAGCGCGTGAGCGCGAACTCGAACAGGTGCTTCTCGATTGGCTCCCGCCTCGCGCTCACGGATGTCACGACGCTCTCCGCGGGCCCCCGCCGGCAGGTCGCCTCGAACTGCCGCAGCGCGAACCGGTTCCCCTGCACGAGCACCTCGCAGAGCCCCGGTTCCGGGAAGCCCGCGTGGCCGGTCAACTGCATCGTGTGCGCGACGTTCTGGATCCACACCCGGAACGCCACTCCATCGACGGCGCCGCGGATCACGACCCGGTGTTGCTCAAGAACGGCCAGTGCCACGCTGGGAATATCGACCGTGCGCCCCGCCCGCCACCGCGGGGAGATCCCTGCTCCCGCGCGGTTCTTTACCGCACCATATGTTCGCGACAACGAATGTCACGCTGGCCGCGCACCATGCGAGGCTGTCCTCACCCACCCCGTCTGGAGTCAGCCATGAACTTCGGCATCATTCTCACCAGCGGCGACCCTCGCACCGCGGCCCGTCTCGCCGCCCTCGCTGAGTCCGCCGGCTGGGACGGCGTCTTCACCTGGGACGGCATCAGCATCGGCGAAACCGAGACCTTCGACCCGTGGGTCACCATGGCCGCCATGGCGATGACGACGAGCCGCGTCCGCCTTGGCGCCGTGGTCGTCCCCCCCGCCCGCCGCCGCCCCTGGAAGCTCGCCCGCGAGGCAATGTCCATCGATGTCCTGAGCAACGGCCGTCTCATCCTCCCCGTCGGCCTGGGCGCGCTCGACGACCGCGGCTGGTGCCACGTGGGCGAACCCACCGCCGCCCGCATCCGCGCCGAGAAGCTCGATGAGACGCTCGCCATCCTCGACGGTCTCTGGTCGGGCGAGCCATTCGGGTTCCAGGGCACGCACTACGCCTTCGAACCGATGACCTTCCTTCCCCGGCCCGTTCAGCGCCCGCGCATCCCCATCTGGCCCGTCGGCGTCTGGCCCATCCCCCGTTCCATGCGCCGGACGCTGCGTTGGGATGGCATCGTCGTCCAGCTGCGCGGCGACGACGCCGGCCCCTCACCGGTCACGCCCGAAGCAGTGCGCGAGATTGCCGCCTACGCCGCCCGCGAACGGCCGGACGCGCTCCGCGGCAACCCCTGGGACATCGTCGTCGATGGCACCACCCGCCCCGGCGACGCCGCCGCCCTCGAACGCGTCAGCCAGCTCGCCGCCGCCGGTGCAACCTGGTACCTCGAAGCGGATTGGATGGAGGCCGATCCCGCCGCGCTCGAAGCCCGTGTCACCGCCGGCCCACCCGCCATCCGGTAACCGTCGGAAAGACCCGGCGCACCGGGACCATCCGCGCTCCCCC
>JAYRRO010000305.1:0-10940 GCA_041910095.1 Dehalococcoidia bacterium | reverse complement strand
TCGGGTACTTCCCGACCGGTGTGAACGTCCCGGGTGCCAACGACCTGGTTACGCTCGACCAGGGCGCGGCCTACTGGATCGCCATCAAGGGGCCGAGCTCCGTCACCTGGACCATCGCGACCAAGGTGGACCAGTAACACCGGGCCCAAAGGAAATGACGAAAGGCCCCGCCGAAGCGGGGCCTTTCTCGTGGGATTTTGTGCGGGGTCCAGCCTTTTTCAACAAAATGGTTCAAAAAGGTTGAGTGTACCGGCGGATGCATCCTAGGATGGAAGCATGCAGGGAACTCGGGACCGTGTGCTCGAACTCATCGTCCAGCGTCGCGAGGCGAGGGTCGAGGAGATCGCGGGCAAACTCGACATCACGACGGCGGCGGTACGCCGGCACGTGGACCATCTCCGCGCGGACGGGCTCGTCGAGGTGCGTATGGTGAAGCAGCCGACGGGGCGGCCCTACCATGCCTACCACCCGACGGAGCGCGCGATCGGGGCGATGACTTCGGCCAACGCGGACCTGCTGGAACGGATGCTCCGGGGTCTTGGCGAACGCGAGGACGTCATCGCGCAGGTGATGACGAGTGTGGCCGAGGGGCTGGCGCAGAAGCATCGCGCCGAAGTGCCGGCATCCGTGGCGACGGCGGAGCGTGTGGGCCATGTGACGGCGAGCCTGCGCCAGGAGGGGATTCTCGAGAGCTGGCGGGCCGACGCCGACGGGTTCCGTCTCGTGAATGGCACCTGCCCATACCGGAAGGCGGCGGAAATTTCGCCGCTGCCGTGCGAATCCGACCGCAAAGCCATCGAATTGCTGCTGGGCCTCGACGTGGAACAGCTGAACCGGATCGTCGATGGCTCGCCGATTTGCGAATACCTGGTGCGCACGGCTCGCGCGCCAGCCGATTCCATTCCAATCGACATCATTGAAATGCCCCAGGGAGTGCGATGAGTACCACACCTCTGCTTGAAATCCGGGATCTGCGCGCCAATATCGGCGAGAAGGAGATCCTCAAGGGCCTTTCGCTGCGCATCAATGCGGGCGAAGTGCACGCCATCATGGGCCCGAATGGGTCCGGGAAGAGCACGCTTGCAAACGTGCTCATGGGGAACCCGAACTACACGGTCACCGGTGGCGAGGTCCTCTTCCGGGGGCAATCGCTGCTGGGGATGCCGGCGGATGAGCGCGCCCGCCTCGGGATGTTCCTGGCGTTCCAGTACCCGGTCGCCATCCCGGGCGTGACGATGGTGAACTTCCTGCGGCAGGCGGTGAACGCGCGCCGCGGGGGCGATGTGCCGATTCGCGAATTCCGCGAGCTGCTGTTCGCGAAGATGGACCTGCTCAAGGTGGACCCGGACTTCGCCCGCCGCTACGTCAATGACGGGTTCAGCGGCGGCGAAAAGAAGCGCGCCGAGATGCTCCAGATGGCGATGCTCCAGCCTTCCATGGCGGTACTCGACGAGACCGACTCGGGCCTCGATATCGACGCACTGCGCACGGTGGCGGAGGGCGTGAACGCGCTCATGAACCCCGAGATGGGCCTGCTGCTGATCACGCACTACCAGCGGCTGCTGAACTACATCAAGCCGCAGTTCGTGCACGTGCTCATCGATGGCCGCATCGCCCGGTCCGGCGGCCCGGAACTCGCCCTCGAGCTGGAGGAATCCGGCTACGACGAGCTCGAAGCAGCGCTGGCTACGGCCTGAGACACCCGAAAGGGGCACTACCGATGACTTCCGCTCCCGATCTCATTCGCGACGAAGGGTACAAGTGGGGCTTCCACGACGAAGACGAGGCGCTGTTTAAGGCGAACAAGGGCCTCACCCACGAACTGATCGACGTCATGTCGAACATGAAGGAAGAGCCGGATTGGATGCGGGAATTCCGGCACCGGGCACTCGATACCTTCCGCGAGAAGCAGGATCCGCCCTGGGGCACGCCGCAGCTCAAGGAAATCGACTTCGACGACATCCATTACTACGTGCGTGCGACGGACCGCGATGAGCGTTCCTGGGAGGATGTCCCGGAATACATCAAGAACACGTTCGACCGGCTGGGCATCCCGGAAGCGGAGAAGAAGTATCTCGCCGGCGTAGGGGCGCAGTACGACTCGGAAGTCGTGTACCACAACATCCGCGAGGACCTGGAAAAGCAGGGCGTGATCTTCGTCGGCACCGACCAGGGGCTGAAGGAGCACGAGGACATCTTCAAAGAGTACTTCGGGACCGTCGTTCCACCTGGCGATAACCGCTACGCGGCGCTCAACAGCGCGGCATGGTCGGGCGGGTCGTTCATTTATGTCCCGAAGGGCGTGAAGGTTGAGATCCCGCTCCAGGCGTACTTCCGCATCAACACGCAGAACATGGGCCAGTTCGAGCGGACGCTCATCATCGCGGACGAAGGCAGCCAGGTGCACTACGTCGAAGGCTGTACGGCGCCCGTGTACCGTTCGGATTCGCTGCACAGCGCCGTGGTGGAAATCGTCGTGAAGAAGGGCGCGCGAGTGCGGTACACGACGATCCAGAACTGGTCGAACAACGTGTACAACCTCGTGACCAAGCGGGCGATGGCGTACCAGGATGCTGTCATGGAGTGGGTCGATGGCAACCTGGGGTCGAAGCTGACGATGAAGTACCCGAGCGTGTACCTGATGGAGCCGGGCGCACACGGCGAGATCCTTTCACTCGCATTCGCCGGCGAAGGGCAGCACCAGGACGCGGGCGGGAAGATCGTGCATGCGGCCCCGAACACGACCTCGACGATCATTTCGAAGTCGCTCTCCAAGGACGGCGGGCGGACGAGCTACCGGGGCCTGCTGAAGGTGTACGACGGCTGCGACAATGTAAAATCCACGGTGCGCTGCGACGCGCTGTTGCTGGACGAGACGTCGCGGTCGGACACGTACCCGACGATGGAGATCGACGCACCGGATGTCCACATCCAGCACGAGGCGTACGTCTCGAAGCTCGGCGAGGACCAGTTGTTCTACCTGCAGAGCCGGGGGCTGAGCGAGGAAGCGGCGGCGAAGATGATCGTGAACGGGTTCGTCGAGCCCATCGTTAAGGAACTGCCGATGGAATACGCCGTGGAACTCAACCGGCTCATCGAGATGCAGATGGAAGGGGCGGTCGGCTAGCGCCGGCGCGGGAGCAACGATGAGCCGCGCCGGGGTCGAGCAACTGCTGTATGCGCTGGACCGTGCCTTCGATGGGGACGGCCCGGCGCAGTGGCACGCGCTCGACGGGAACCTCCAGGCGCTTGAACCGGAACGGTGGGACGAGCGGCCGGCCGGCTGCGTTCATGATCGAGCATGAGACCTACCACGCGGGCGAGATCAACCACATCCGCCTGCTGATCCAGGGGAACGACGCATGAGCGCGCTCCCCCCGCGAAGGTGAAGGAAGGGAGAGGGAATGACTTCTGCTGTGGAACAACGGCTGCGAACGCTGACCGCCGCGGCGAGCGCCGCGCTCGGGGCGGCGCTGTTCGACTCGCCCCCGATGGCGGAGCTGCGGGCGCGCGCGGCAACCGCGATCGAACGCCTGCCGCTGCCTACGACGCGCGAGCGCCCGTGGAAGTACATGGACCTCTCGGGGCTCGACCTCGATGCATACACGCCTGCCTCCAGCACGAACGGGTTCCAGGCGCCGGTGGTGGATGGCGACTACGCCGCCGTGCTGCGTCAGGTGAACGGCATCACCGTCTCGGACGAACTGCTGGCGGAGGGCGTGAAGGCGGTCGCCTTCGACCGTGACGGCGACCCGGCACTACAGGCGGTTATCGACGGCGCGCTGGGCAGCGCGGTGCCGTTCGATCGGAACCAGTTGACCGCGGCGCACTACGCTTTCCTGCGCGGAGGCGTGCTCGTGCACGTTGCCGCGAACGCGGAAGTCGAACGGCCTGTGCGCATCTCGCGCTGGTACAACGGCGAACGCGCGCTGGTTACGCCGCACACACTCATCGTCAGCGGCGCGAACAGCCGGGTGAGCGTGATCGAGGACTTCCGCTCGGCGGACGATGACATCGTGGCGCTGCCGGCGGTGGAGATCCTGCCGGGACCCGGATCCGAAATCCGGTACACGGCCCTGCACCGCTGGGGAGCGAAGACGCGCGTGTTCAGCGAGCAGCGAACGATCACGGCCGCGGACTCAGCGCTCCACGGCCTGAGCCTCGCCGTCGGGGGCGCGGTGGTGAAGTCGCACATCGAGTCGACGCTCGCGGGGCGGGGGTCATCGAGCGAACTGTTCGGGCTCGGGGTGGGGTCGGGGCGGCAGCAGCACGACTTCTACACTCTCCAGGACCACCAGGGTGCGGACACGCGCAGCGACCTGCTGTTCAAGTCGGCGCTGAAGGGGCGTTCCCGGGCGGTGTATTACGGGCTCACGCGGGTTGGGTTGGGCGCGAAGAACGCCGACGCGAACCAGGAGAACCGGAATCTGCTCCTGAGCAAGCTGGCGAAGGCCGACAGTGACCCGGTGTTGGAAATCCTGACGAACGATGTGATTCGTGCGAGCCACGGCGCCACGGCGGGGCCCGTGGACGAGGAACAGCTCTTCTATCTCCAGGCCAGGTGTCTGCCATACGCGCAGGCGGAGGCGCTGCTGGTGGCCGGCTTCCTCGCACAGGTACTCGACCGCGTGCCCGACGAGGCGCTGCGGGCGGAGCTTGCCGAATCGCTCGAGGCGAAGCTGGCTGAATGACCGGGCCGGCGGGACCCGGTCCGGGGGGTGCATGAGATGACAACCGCGACGGCCCTCGACATCAACGCCATCCGCGCGGGCTTTCCCATCCTGGGGGAGACCGTGAACGGCCGGCCGCTGGTGTACCTCGACAACGCCGCGACGACACAAAAGCCGCGCGAGGTGATCGACGCGCTCGTTCGCTACTACGAGACGACGAACGCGAACATCCACCGGGGCATCCACGCGCTCGCGGTGCGGGCGACGGCGCAATACGAGGGGGTGCGCGCGAAGGCGGCGGCCCATATCGGCGCGCCCCGACCCGAGGACATCGTGTTCACGCGCAACGCGACGGAGTCGATCAATCTCGTCGCGCGCGCCTGGGGCGACCAGCACATCCACGCGGGCGACGAGATCGTGCTCACGCAGATGGAGCACCATTCGAACATCGTGCCGTGGCAGCTGCTGGCGCGGCGCAAGGGCGCGCACCTGCGGTACGCGACGGTCACCGACGATGGATACCTGGACCTCGAACAGCTGCGGTCGCTCATCGGGCCGAAGACGAAGCTGGTGTCAGTGGTGCATGCATCGAACGTGCTCGGGACGATTAACCCGGTGGCGGAGATCGCGGCGATGGCGCGCACCGCGGGGGCGACCGTGCTGGTGGATGGAGCGCAAAGCGCGCCGCACCTGCCGTTGAACGTCCTCGACCTGGGCTGCGACTTCTTCGCGTTCTCGTCGCACAAGATGCTGGGGCCGACGGGGGTGGGCGTGCTCTGGGCGCGTCCCGGCCTGCTCGACTCGATGGACCCGTTCCTGGGCGGCGGCGAGATGATCAGCATCGTGAAGCCGGACAGCTCCACGTGGGCGGAGGTGCCGCACAAGTTCGAGGCGGGCACGCCGAACATCGCGGATGTCATCGCCTTCGGGGCGGCGCTGGACTACCTCGCGAACCTGGGGATGGACACCATCCGGGGCCACGAGGTGAATCTTACGGCGTACGCGCTCGACCGGCTGCAAACGGTCCCGGGGCTGAAATTCCATGGCCCGGCGGAGGTGGAGCACCGGAGCGGGCTGGTGTCGTTTGAACTGGACTCGGCGCACCCGCACGATGTCTCGACAATCGTGGATGCGTATGGAGTCGCGATCAGGGCGGGACACCACTGCGCGCAACTGCTGATGCGGCGGCTGGGCGTGCCGGCGACGAACCGTGCGAGCTTCTCGATCTACAACACCCCTGGCGAGATTGACGTGCTCGTCGAGGCGCTCAACCACGTCGTGGAGGTGTTCAGCGATGGCGATCGCGGAACCGCAATTTGACGATCTTTACCGCGAGGTGATCATCGATCACTTCCGGAAGCCCCGGAACCGGGGGACGCTGCCGGCGCCGAGCCAGCACGCCGAGGGCATGAACCCGGTGTGCGGCGACGAGATCGCACTCGACCTGGACGTGTCCGGCGGGACCATCGCGGCGCTCGCGTTCACAGGCCAGGGCTGTTCGATCAGCCAGTCGAGCGCCTCGATGATGACGGAGCGGGTCCACGGCCGAAGCATCGCGGAGGCGGAACGCATCGCCGACGCGGTCAGCGCGATGCTCGTCGATGGCGCGGAACCTTCGGCCGAGATCGGTGACCTGGAGGCGCTCCAGGGGGTCGCGAAGTTCCCGGTCCGCGTGAAGTGCGCCCTGCTCGCCTGGAAGGTGCTGCGCGAAGGACTCGACCAGGCGAAATCACCCGCCGCTGCGGCGCTGTAGGAGCGAATCGATGGCTGAAACCACCACCCTGCCCACGCACGACGAGTTGATGGCGAAGCTCCAACTCGTCAACGACCCGGAGATCAACCTGAGCGTGGTCGATCTCGGCCTCGTATATGGCGTCGAGATCGATGAGGAAGGCGTCGTGAGCGTCACCATGACGCTGACGAGCCCGGGGTGCCCGCTCGGGCCGGTGATCCGCGGCGAGGCGTACGCGAAGCTGAAAGAGCTTCCGGGCGTGAAGGACGTCGATGTGCAGATCGTCTGGAGCCCGCCCTGGGACCCGCGGACGATGGCCAGCGACGACGTGAAGATGATGCTTGGGATCTGGTAGGCCTAGAAGGGCAGCCGGAGGAACATCCCGAGCAGGACGCGGGCGGCGCTGAGCATCAGGGCCTGGTCGGTCGGGCCGGCGGTCTCGTCGATAGTCGCGGCCGCGAGCGACTGCGGCCGTCCAAGGCCGTACATGCGGCCGAGTTCCCCGATATCGAACCAGGTGGCGCGGCAGGCGGCGCAGGCGTCCACTTCGATGCCCTTCACGGTGTCGCGCCCCATGGGGGCGTTGCAGGATGGGCATGCCAGCGGGGGGCGCTGCCAGCCGCAGCCACGGCAAACGCCGGCGGCATCCAGGCGGCCCTTGTCGCAGGAGCGGCAGCGAGGAGGCGCCTGTGCGGCGAACAGAGCCTCGCGGTCGTCCCCGGCGTCGGCGACACCGGCGGAGAGCGCGTCGCCGCGCGCCCAGAAGCCGAAACAGCTCGGGCACCAGCGCAGGGGCTCGGTGGCGAGTACATCGTAGCGGCGGAAGATCTCGAGTTCGCGGCGGCAGTTCGGGCAGGGGAGCGGCGGCGCCGGCATGGCCTCCGGTGGGCGGAAAGATGGGGGCGTCACGGGGATGTCCCACGAGCCGGTGGCCGCGAGCTGCCGGCGCGCCTCCGCGATCCACTGGGCGTCGGTGAGGGGCATGCCGTGGTTTTCGGCAGGCGTGGGCAGCGGGGCGAGCGGCAGTGCGGGATCGAATTGGGGTGAGCCTCGCGGCTCACCCCAACCCGAGCAAACCCACCGCCCCTCACCTCATCCGCACTTGGTGTAGCCGCAGCCGCGGCAGGTCAGGCAGCCTTCGCCGTAGAAGAGCACCGCGCCGCATTCCGGGCAGCCGACGCCGCTCAGCACCTTGGCGTCGTAGACGTTGATGGTCTCGTCGACGGCGGTGCTGGGGGCGATGTGTTCGACCGGGATGAGGGGCGGCTGCGCCGAGGCACGGGCGCCATCGAACTTCAATTCGAGGTACCGGAACACATAGTCCACGATGCTCGTGGCGATCGGGATCTGGCGGTTGCCGGTCGGGCCGCTCGGCTCGAAGCGGGTGTTCTTGAGCTTGCTGGCAAGTTCGGCGATGGGCACGCCGTACTGGAGGGCGTAGCTCGTGAGCATCGCGACGGTGTCCATGAGCCCAGAGACGGTCGAGCCCTGCTTGTTGACGTTGATGAAGACTTCGCCTGGCGTACCGTCGTCGAAGAGTCCGACGGTCATGTAGCCTTCCTGTTCGCCCACGCGGAACTTGTGGGTGATGGCGGCGCGCTCATCCGGGAGCTTGCGGCGAACGGGCCCGGTGTGCTGCAGGACGAGCGCCTGGGCCGCCTCGACGGCCTTCTGCTCTTCGGACTTTTCGGCGAACTTGAGGACCTGAAGGTCACGGGAGCCATCGCGGTAGATGGTGATGCCCTTGCATCCGGTGTGATAGGCGAGCTCGTAGGCCGTGCGCACGTCATCTACGGTGGCGTTGTTGGGGAAGTTGATGGTCTTGGAGACGGCGTTGTCGGTGGCCTCCTGGAAGGCGGCCTGCATGCGTACGTGCCACTCGGGTTCGATCTCGTGGGCGGTGACGAAGACATCCTTCACCCACTGCGGCACATCCGCGCGATCGGCGAGGTGGCCGCCTTCGGCGAGGAATTTGACGAGCTCTTCGCTGTAAAAGCCCTCGGCGCGAGCAACCTCCTCGAAGGCCTTGCTCACTTCCGCGAGCTCGGTGCGCTTCGTGGGGTCGTTCTTGTCGAGATAGTGCGAACGGACGAAGGCGAGCGCGAAGACCGGTTCGATGCCGCCGGAGCAGTCGGCGATGATGCTGAGGGTGCCCGTGGGGGCGATGGTGGTGCGGGTGGAGTTCCGCATGGGGCGGGGGCCTTCGTGGCCGCGCGGGCCGTAGATGGAATCGGCCCAATCGGGGAAGTTGCCGCGCACGAGAGCGAGCTGGTTGGAGGCGGCATCGGCCTCGCGCTGGATGAACCCCATGACGTCGCGGGCCAGCTGGAGAGCGGCCTCCGAGCTGTACGCGGTGCGCATGGCGATAAGCATGTCGGCCCAGCCCATGACGCCAAGGCCGATGCGGCGAATGGCGTGCGAGGTCTCTGCGATCTCGGGGATGGGGTAGACATTCATCTCGATGACGTTATCGAGGAGGTGGACACAGCGGCGGACGACCTGGCCCAGGCGGTCATAATCGACGCGGGGCTGGCCGCCGGCTGCGACGACGAACTGGCCCAGGTTGATGGAGCCAAGGTTGCAGCTATCGAAGGGGTAAAGGGGCTGTTCGCCGCAGGGGTTCGTGGATTCCACCGGGCCGCGCTTGGGCACCGGGTTCGCACGGCCGGCGTTGATGCGGTCGAGGAACACCACGCCGGGGTCGCCGTTCTTCCAGGCATTCGCGAACATCGTCTCCCAGACTTCGCGGGCGGGACGGGAGCCGACAGCTTGGCCAGTCTGCGGATTGATGATGTCGTAGTCCGTGCCCTCCTCGACCGCCTTCATGAAGGCGTCGGTGACGGCGACGCTGATGTTGAAGTTTTGGAGGGTAGTCATGTCGGCCTTCATGGCGATGAAGGCGTCGATATCGGGATGGTCGACGCGGAGGATGCCCATGTTGGCGCCGCGGCGGGTGCCGCCCTGCTTGATGGCCTCGGTGGCGGCGTCGAAGACCTTCATGAAGGACACCGGGCCGCTGGCGACACCCATGGTGGACTTAACGCGGTCGTTCGCGGGGCGAAGGCGGGAGAAGGCGAAGCCGGTGCCGCCGCCGGACTTATGGATCATGGCGGTGTGCTTGACGGCTTCGAAGATGCCCTCGATGGAGTCCGGCACGGGCAGCACGAAGCAGGCCGAGAGCTGCTGGAGGTCGCGGCCGGCGTTGACCAGGGTGGGCGAGTTGGGGAGGAAGTCGAGGGAGGCCATGAGCTGGTAGAAGCTCTCCTCGGCCGCGGCGCGGTCGCCTTCGTTTCCGCCGAAGCGGACTTCGGCCTCGGCGAGGTTGCGCGCGACGCGCCGGAAGCACTGGTCCGGCGTCTCGATGGCATCGCCTTTGTCGTTTCGCGCGACGATGCGGCGCTCCATGACGACGGCGGCATTTTCGGACAGTTCGGCGGGGCGGAAGTCTCCCGCGCCGGAATCGAAGCCAAATCGAGAGACCGTGACCATGGACCATCCTCCCATTCCCGGCGGAGACCGGGGTGACATTCTAGAACAAACGTTCGTGGCTGACTACGCTTGCGCGCGTATCCCCGCGCGTGGGTGGTGGGTCATGGGCGACCCGCCATTTCGGGAACTTCGTCGTTGCGGCGGAGCACGGGGCCCGGGGCCATGGAGCCTCCGCGGACGGCAACGAGCTTGCGGCCGCCTGCTGAGACGACGGACTCGTCGCTGGCATAGTGGGCGAGGAGCCGGCTGATCGTGGCCGCCTCACCCTCGCGACGGATCATCGTCACCAGCTCGTGGGGCCGGAAGTCGCGAACGGCGAGCAGGTACCCCTTTTCCGAGAACACGAGGCCGGCGACATCGGCCTCGCCGTCGGGCGTGGAACGGATGGCGCCATCGAGGCGGAGGCCGTGCACTTCCCAGATCTTCATCCGGCCGCTCCGGCGGCGGCGCCGTCGTCGTCGAAGAGGCGCGGGCGGGCTGCTTCGGTGGCGGTGCCCGGAAGGGCAAGCTGGAGCGTCTTCTCCTCGTGCGTGGCGATTCGGCCCTCCTCCACGGCGATGACGAACTCTTTCAGGGAGGCGATGTCGCTGAAGGGCCGGTAGACGGAGGCGAAACGGACGTAGGCTATGTGGTCGAGCTTGCGAAGGGCGTCCATGGCGAGTTCGCCGACGAAGGTAGAGGGGACTTCGGCCCGGCCATCGGCGATGACGCGGGCTTCGATCTCGGCGACGATGAGTTCGAGCTCGGCGACGGAGACCTGGCGCTTGCTGCACGCTTTGCGGAGCCCGGCGAGGAGCTTCTCGCGGTTGAAATCCTCACGGCGGCCATCACGTTTTATGATCTGGACGACGGACAACTGGACGGACTCGACGGTGCTGAAGCGCTCACCGCAGGCCACGCACTGGCGCCGCCGCCGGATGCCGTCGTCGGTGGCGCGGCTATCGGTGACGCGGGTGTCGCGGGCGTGGCAGTAGGGGCAGCGCACTCGCCATAATCCTGAGCGTTTGATTAGTCCCTTTAGCAATTGAGCGGCGGAACGGTGCGCATCG
>JAYRRO010000304.1:0-1571 GCA_041910095.1 Dehalococcoidia bacterium | reverse complement strand
CGAGCGGCTCGCCGGAGGGGCTCAGCCGGCACGCGGGAAGAAGGCGCTCATCAACCGCATCCTGATGGAGGCGCGGCGAGGGCGCGAGGGCAGCGGGCTCCAGGGCGTGGGCCTCGACGAAGACGCCGCGCGGGCCGCGGTGGAGTTCATCGACGCGCTGCCGGAGCAGTACACGGAGCTGCTCGCGAGCTCATTCGTCAGTGGGCGCGATATCAGCGGGCGAACGGCCTCGGCGGGTGCGCGGGTAGCGGGGACGTATGACCCTGCGACGGCGCTGGTCACCATCACGAAGGGCATCACGAATTCGAGCGCGGACCCGGAGAGGGTGATCGTGCATGAAATCGCGCACCACCTCGAGCGTTTCGTAACGCAGGAAGACCACGCCGCGCTGCTGCGGCAGTACCAGAGGGAGATGGGCACGCCGGGTATCCTGCCGGGCAGCGGGCAGGGCGGCGAGGCGCTGCTCAGCGCTGGGGCTGCACGAGGATCGCGGTGATGGCGCCGTCTTCGCCCACAACCGCGACGCGATCGCCGGGGTGAAGGTCGGCGGCGGTCCCCGGTCCGATGCGGTAGATGGCGCCGGGCGACTTAAGTTGGAGGCTCACCGGGCCGAGCGGGCCATCGAGCGTAAGCGCGCCATCGCGGTTCTCACCGACGGCTGCCGTCATGACCACGCGGTCGGCGGGATCCACGGCGGATTCGTGCCCGGTGAAGCCTGCGGCACTCACGGCGGCGCCCTCCTTCAGGGCCGTGCCGGCCGGATACACGACGACCGTGCGAATGCTGAAGTTGCGAACGCCGTTGGGGACACCGATGACGCCAACGACATCGCCGGGACGAATGTCGGAGAGTGCCACGGGATGGAGCACTTCGATCGAAGTAGCAGCGCCGGGCCGGAGTTCGCGCGTGCCAGGCGCGCCCTGCCCGGGGACGGGGTCCTCGACGACGGAGATGGCGCTGCCCGCGGTCTGCTTCACCGTGTACCGGGGCGGCAGTCCGAGAGCGGGCGGCAGGGTGAAAGCGGGCGCTTCCGGCGGCAGGTCGTTCGCGCCGATGCGGCTGGAGAGCGCGACGATCCCCGCGAGCATGAGCACGACGGCCAAGAAGGCCACGACGGGGAAGAGCCACGGCGCGTTGAAGCGCGCGGCCGGGCGCAGCGCGGTCACGGCCGAGGCATCCGGTGCGAAGGGGTGGACATCGCGGGGATGATAGCGGTGCGGGGGCCGAATCGCTCGCGCGGGAGGGACGGCGCTGTTTACCGTCCGGTAGACTACGCGCAGCAGGACACGGAGGACGGCGATGGATTTCCGGTTCACGGCCGAACACGAGACGCTTCGAGGCGAGGTGCGGACCTTCCTCAGGGATGCGCTGACGAGCGAGTTCGCGACCACGCGGCCCACCAGCCAGGACAACTGGGACGCTCAGCTCGCGTTTCTGAAGCGGCTGGCGGAACGGAAGTGGGTCGCGCCGGCGTGGCCCGAAGCATATGGCGGCCTCGGCTGGCGCCACGTGAACCAGATGATCTTCAGCGAGGAGCTTTCGTATGCCGGCGCGCCGGACGCGGGGCGGGT
>JAYRRO010000303.1:0-11102 GCA_041910095.1 Dehalococcoidia bacterium | reverse complement strand
GTCGTCGTCCCCACACGCGTGGGGGTGAACCTAGGTCAGCGCGGCAGCCAGCGTCGCCGCCTGGGTCGTCCCCACACGCATGGGGGTGAACCGAGGTGCTCCGCGTGGCCGGCCACATTCCCGCCGTCGTCCCCACACGCGTGGGGGTGAACCAGCAGCGGCGCCAGCGGCTGAAGGAGCAGTTGGGTCGTCCCCACACGCGTGGGGGTGAACCGGAAGAGCCGATGTCCGAACTGAATATCCAGACCGTCCCCACACGCGTGGGGGTGGACTGCCGTCGCCCGCGCGCGAGCTCGCCTCGTCCGCAGACCCCTTCGCGTGAACGGCCACTTCGACCCCGTCCCCGCCACGAGGAGTGTGGCCCAGCGTGCGAGACCCTTCCATCCAGCCCTGGCCAGATTTGGCGGTTTGGTCTGTGGGCGGCACACTCGGGGAATGAGCGAGCCGCTTCGGGTGCTGGTCCTGGGGCAGAGCAACTCGGCGGGGACGTCATTGCCGGGAGGAGCGCTGCCCTGGCCCGCGCTGCTCGCGGCGGCGCTGCCGGAGGTGCTCGGGCGGCCGGTCGAGGTCACGTTCCGGACGTTCTATGCCCACGCCTCGGGTGCCCAGGCGTATCTCGACCGCGAACTCGCGCGGCACCAGCCCGACCTCGTGGTCCTGACGATGACACCGTTCGCATTCCTGCAGCCTATGGTTGGGCCCGGCGTGCGGCGAAGGTACGGCGAGCGAGCCGGGCGCCTCTTCGCACGTTTCGAAGCCCGCTTCGATGCCGCCACACGCGAGCGCGGGGCGGCAGCCACCCGCGCCAATCGCATCGCGCGAAGGCTCAGCCGCGCGGTGCTTGGGGCCGCGCCGGTCAGTTCGTACGAGACGGTGCTGGAGGGCACGAACACGGCACTCCGGCGTATCGCCCGCGAGGAACATGTGCGGGCCGTCGCGTTCCAGGGCTTCGTGCGCGTGCCCGAGGGCTCCCGGCGCGAGCAGCGGCGCGGCGCCGAACTGCTCGGCCGTTTCTACGCCGACGTCCGCGCCGCGGCGCGCGCCGCGCGGTGCGACTACATCAACCTGAACGAACTCCACACCGACGACCGCGACAGCTGGTATTACCCGGACCGTCTGCACATCACGGCTGAGGCGCACGGGCTCGTCGCGAAGACCATCCAGGCATGGGCCGAGGAGGCCGTGGCGAAGCCGTGAACTCCCGGTCGGCTACCCGGCCAACACCGCGACGGTGACTCCTTCGCCGCCTTCGTTGGGCGCCGCCGATTCGTACTTCCTCACCAGGGGATGGCCGGAGAGCGCCTCGCGAATGGCCGCGCGGAGGGCTCCCGTGCCCTTGCCGTGGATGATGCGAACGAACGGCAACCCCGCGCGGAAGGCGTCGTCGAGATAGGCCTCGAAGTTGTTGAGCGCCTCCTCCGCGCGCTGGCCGCGAAGGTCGATGTCCATGGGCACGTTGGGGCGAAGGGCGCTCTGGGGCATGACCACCGGCGCGGTGCCGGCACGCGCCTCGACCTTCGCGATGCGGTCAACGGAAACCTTCATGCGAAGCGAGCCGAACTGGACCTCGACGCGGCCGTCCTCGCCGACGCCGCTGAGCGCTTCGCCTACCTGGGGGATGTCGCGAACGTGGATGGCATCGCCCGGCGCGAGGGCACGCGCGACCGGCGGGGTTTCGATGTCGCGACGTTGCACCTTCGCGCGGGCGTGCAACCGGCCGAGGTTGGCGTCCAGCGATCGCAGCGTCTCCTCGGCGGCCCGGGGGTCGAAGTCGCGAAGCGCGGCCTTCCGCCGTACATGGTCGACCTCGCGCCGGATGGCCGCGAGCTCGTCCTCCGCTTCGCGGTGCGCGGCGTCCAGGATGCCGGCTCGCTCCTGTTCGATGCGGTCGCGGCGTTCGGCGAGGCCGCGGCGCAGCTCCTCGGACTCTTCGCGGGCGAGTTCCTCGCGGCGGCGCGCCTCCGCAGCGACCGCGCGTTCCTCGCGGATTTCGCTGAGTAGCGTCTCCATTTCGAAGTGCTCGGGCGCCAACTGCTCTGACGCCCGCCGCAGGACCGGTTCGTCGAGCCCGAGGCGCCGCGCAATGGCGATCGCGTTCGATTGGCCCGGCAGGCCGATCGTCAGATGGTAGGTCGGGCTGAGGGTTTCGAGGTCGAACTCCACCGACGCGTTTCGCAGCCGCGGGTCGTTGTGCGCGAACGCTTTGAGTTCGCCGTGGTGTGTGGTGGCGACGACCGTGCAGCCGCGCTCGAGCAGCGTTTCCAGGATGGCTCGCGCGAGGGCCGCGCCCTCGGTTGGGTCGGTACCGGCTCCCAGCTCGTCGAGCAGCACGAGCGTGCCCGGCCCGGCTTTCCCGAGAATCGCCGTGATGTTGCGCATGTGCGACGAGAAGGTCGAGAGCGACTGCTCGATCGATTGTTCGTCGCCGATATCGGCGTAAATGCGTTCGAACACGACGATCTGGCTGCCTTCATCGCAGGGCACGCCCATGCCGGCCTGCGCCATGAGCGTGAGCAGCCCGAGCGTCTTCAGCGCCACGGTCTTGCCGCCGGTATTCGGGCCCGTGATGAGCACCCCCGGGAACTCGCCGCCGACATCGATATCGGTCGGGACGACGTTGCCCCTGAGCAGGGGATGGCGGCCGCGCACGAGAATGGCCGCGCCCCGTTCGCGCAGCCAGCTATCAGGGTCGCCGGCGGGGGGCAGCTCGGCCTTAAGCTTGCGTGCGAGCCGTGCTTTCGCGCTGAGCACATCGAGCTTCGCGAGCGCCGTCAGCGACCGCGTGGCGTCTTCGTGGCGTTCGCCGAGGATCCAGGTGAGCCGCTGCAGCACGCGCCGCACTTCGCGATCCTCGGCGAGTTGCAGTTCGCGTACCTGGTTGCCCGCGTCGACGACGCCCATGGGCTCAAGGAACACGGTCGCGCCGGAGGAGGACACGTCGTGCACGATGCCCTGGATGTGGCCCCGGTAGTCCGCCTTGATGGGGATGACCTTACGGCCGTTGCGTTCGGTGAGGAGCCCCTCCTGGGCGATGCCGCGGCGAATGGCATCGGCCAGGGCGGCGTGCGCGCGCTGCTCCAGGCGATCCTGGGCGATGCGCAACTCCCGGCGGGTGGTGGCGAGGGCCTCGCTGGCGCCGTCCGCGACCTCCCCGCGGGAAGTGATCGACTGCTCGACGGCGTCGCCGAATCGGCGGAAGTCCGAGACCTCATCGGCGATGGCGGCCAGGACGGGCACGCGATCGCGCAGCCGCTCGATGACGTTCCGCGCGCGCCAGGCAGCCTTCAGGGTGCCGGAGGCATCGACAAGTTCCGTCGGCTCCAGCGACTGGCCGATGGATGCCGCCTGGATCAGCGGCCGGATGTCGCGGGCGCCGCCGAAGGGGATGTCGATGCCCATGCGGTCGAGCAGCCGAACTTCAGCCGTCTGCTGCTGGAGCGCGCGAACGGCGGCGTAGCCGGTCTCGGGGCGCACCGTGAGCGCGAGCTCGCGCCCCGTGCTGAAAGCCGTCTCGGCCGCGAGCAGCGCAAGCACCTTGTCGAACTCGAGCACGCGGAGCGTGTGGTCGTCCATGACGTTCTCAGCGTAGTGCGCGAGGAGGGCCGGGGGAACTGTCAGGCGCGGCGGGCGACCCACTCCCGCAGCGCCCATTCGGTCGAGTCGAAGGCGAGCTCGTCCCAGGGGATGCCCTCGGGCGGGAACCAGCCAACTTCGAGCGTCTCCTCGCCGGCCCCGGGCTCGCCAAGGGCACGCGCTTCGTACACGATCACGACGACGCCCGCCTCGGTGCGCGTGTAGACCCCGATGAGCCGCAGGTCTTCGACCTCGAGCAGCGCTTCCTCACGGGTTTCGCGCGCGGCGGCTTCCTCGGCCGTCTCCCCGACGTCCATATAGCCGCCGGGGAAGACCCAGCTACCCATGCGCGGCTCGATCGCCCGGCGCACGAGCAGGATCGCCCCGTCGTCGCGCACCGGGATGGTGCCGGCCACGGGCCGGGGATTGATGTAATGGATGAAGCCGCAATCGAGGCAGACCATCCGGCGCTTCGAATCGCCCTCGGGAACGGCCGTGGTCAGGCGCTGGCCGCAGTGCATGCAGTAGCGGCTGAAGGTATGGGGGTGCTGGCTCATGGGCGCCTCAGCCCGTGAGCCCGGCGGGCGCCTGCTGCATCCCAAGCGACTCCGGACCTTCGATCCAGGCCTCGCCGTCCTCCCAGACTTCCTTCTTCCAAACGGGGACCTTCTTCTTAATGGTGTCCACGAGCCAGCGGCCGCCTTCAAATGCACTCGCGCGGTGGGCGCTGCTGATGGCGATGAGGAGGCTCGTCTCGCCGATCTCAAGGCGGCCCGTGCGGTGCAGGATGGCGCATTCCTCCAGGCCGAAGCGCTCCTTCGCTTCGGCGCCGATCTCGGCCATCACCTTCTCCGCCATCGAGGGGTAGGCCTCGTACACGAGGTGGCCGACGCGTCGGCCCAGGTTGTTATCACGAACCACGCCCAAGAAGACGTCGATAGCGCCCGCGGCGGGACTCGCGACCGCAGCGATCGCCTCCTCGGCGCGGAGCTCGCTGGCCGTGACCCGGATTAACATCATCAGCCTCCCGAGACCGGGGGAATGAGCGCGAGCGTCGCGCCGTCGGGCACCGCGGCATCGTCGCGCACATACTCCTCGTTCAGTGCGTACATCAGTGTAGGAACGAAGCGGCGGAGGGCGGGCCGGTCGGCCAGCATGCGCTCGCGGACTGAGGCAACGGTATCGCCCGCCGCCACCGGGAGTTCGATCCGCCGCGCGCCGGCGGCCTCGGCGATGGAGGCGAACAAGAGCACCGTCACGGTCATGATTGGATTGTACGCCACGGCGCGGGCCACGCCGTTAGACTGCGCGCCGTGAACCGGCTTCGACGCACCAGCACGGCATGCGCCGCCGCCGGTTGCCAGCACGCGCGGGCGGCCTTCAACTCCGTGTGGCCGGTCGGAACGCGATGACAGGAGCCCGGATCATCGACGTCCGTGCCCTCACGACGGGCGCCGCCCGTTCGGCGCTGGACCTGCTCTACCCCGAGCGCTGCGCGGGATGCCACGCCTTCGGGACATCGCTCTGCGCGCGCTGCGAGGCCACGCTCGTGCCGGTCGGCCTCGAGGGACGGTGCCCCTTCTGCGCGGCGAAATGGGACAGGCCGATGCACTGCAACCGGTGCCACGGGCTCCACCACATCGAGCGCATCGAGGCCGCCTTCGAGATGGAGGGCCTGGCCCGCCAGATGGTGCACGGGCTCAAGTACCGGCGGATTCGGTCGCTGGCGGAGCCGATGGCGCGCCATCTCCAACCCCTCGCCGCGGCACACCCGGGCGCCGCCTGGTTCCCGGTCCCGCTCCACCGCTCGCGCCTTCGTGACCGGGGCTTCAACCAGGCGGAATCGCTGTTGGCGGCCCTCGGACTGGCACCGCCCCCCGCATCGGGGCTGCGGCGCGAGCACAAGACCGAGAAGCAGGTCGGCCGGCGGGCCCGCGAGCGCCATGCCAACGTCGCCGGGGCCTTCAGCTACCGGGGCGAACCGCTCGAAGGCCGCGACGCCGTGCTCATCGACGATGTGGTCACCACGGGCGCGACCGTCGCCGAGTGCGCGAACGTCCTGCGCGATTTCGGCGCCCGGCGCGTCTTCGTGGTCTGCTTCGCGCGCAAGAGCTACGACCCCGAACGGCACGGCGACACAATTCACGATTGAATCGTTACGCCACGGGAGAATCCCTCGCATCGGGTTAATCCACCTTTTTCGTGGTGGCCCATACAATGCCGCCAGCGGCTCTCCCGGGCTGCGTATCCCTGACCGGAGCCGCCATTGTCCGCCGGCACCCGAACCCTTTCGTCCCGCGCGGCCGAAGCCGCCGAGATCCTCGGGCGCGTTCGCGGCGAAGTTCACCGCGCCATCGTCGGCCAGGACATCCTCATCGATCGCCTGCTCATCGGGATGCTGTGCGATGGCCACGTGCTTGTTGAGGGCGTGCCGGGGCTGGCCAAGACCCTCACCGTCTCGACGCTGGCCCGCGCGCTCGACCTGCATTCCGTGCGCATCCAGTTCACACCCGACCTGCTGCCCTCGGACCTGATCGGCACGGAGGTCTTCAGCGCCGCCGATGGCCGCTTCACGGTGCGCCGCGGCCCGCTGTTCGCGAACCTGGTGCTCGCCGACGAAGTGAACCGCGCGCCCGCGAAGGTGCAGTCCGCCCTGCTGGAGGCGATGCAGGAGCGGCAGGTCAGCATCGGCGGCGAGACCTTCGTGCTCGACGAGCCGTTCCTCGTCATGGCGACCATGAATCCGATCGAGCAGGAGGGCACCTACCCCCTCCCAGAAGCGCAGCTCGACCGCTTCCTGCTCAAAGTCAAAGTCGACTACCCCTCGCGGCAGGAGGAGCGCCAGATCCTGGAGATGGGCCTGGCGGGCGAGGTGCCGCGAGGCCGCGCCGTCGCAACGCGGGAGCACCTCCGCGTCGCCCGGGACGCGGTGGGCGAGATCGTGATCGACGACACGTTGAAGGACTACATCGTGCAGGTGGTCTACGCGACACGGCGGCCGGCCCAGTACCGCATGCCGCACCTGCAGCCGCTGATCGGGTTCGGCGCCTCGCCCCGGGCAAGTATCGCGCTCGCGCGCGCGGCGCGCGCCCACGCCTTCCTCCAAGGCCGCGCCTACACCACGCCCGACGACGTGAAGTCCCTCGCGCACGACGTTCTGCGGCACCGGATCGTGACGACGTACGAGGCGGAGGCCCAGGAGCTCACCACCGACGACATCATCGACCGCGTGCTCGAAGGCATCGACGTGCCCTGAGGGGCGGAGGCGCGATGTTCTGGCGGCGAACCCGTCACGCGGCACAGCACCGGCCCGACGACCGGCCGGCGGGCATCCCCCAGGAGATGCTCGACCGCGTGCGCGCCATCGAAATCCGCGCACGGCGGCTCGTGAACGACCTCTTCCTGGGTGAGTACCAGGCCGTGTTTCGCGGCCGCGGCCTCGAATTCGACGAGCTCCGGCCCTACGTCCCCGGCGACGACGTGCGCTCGATCGATTGGAAGGCCTACGCGCGATCGGGCGAGCCCATGATCCGGCGCTACCGCGAGGATCGCGACCTTACCGTCATGTTCGTGGTCGATGTGAGCGCCTCTCAGCGGGCGGGGGCATTGCCGCGGACGAAGGAAGACCTCGCCGCCGAGCTTTGCGCCGTGCTGGCGCTCGCCGCGATCCGGAACAAGGACCGGGTGGGCCTGTTGCTGTTCGCGAGCAAGCCGGAGCGCTACGTCCGTCCCCAGGGCGGCACCACGCATGTATTGCGCGTCGTCCGCGAAATCCTGTGGGCACAGCCTGAGTCGCGCGGCACCGACCTCGGGGCCGCGCTCGAGTACCTGACAGGCGTGCAGCGCCGCCGGGCGACCGTGTTCCTGGTGTCCGACTTCCTCTCGAGCGGGTACGCGAGCCAGCTCCGCGCGGCCGCGCTTCACCACGACATCATCGCCATCCGCGTGCGCGAGCCAATCGATGGCGAACTCCCCGCCGCCGGCATCGTCCCCGTCCGCGACGCGGAGACGGGCGCCCTCGTTGATGTGGATACCTCCAACCCGGCCGTGCGCGAGTCGTACCGCGCGCGTGCGGCAGCCTTCGATGACGAACGGCGCCGCCTCTTCGGCGAGCTCGGCATCGACGAAATCCGCGTGACCGTCGGGACTGACTGGGTGCCGGCGCTGCTGCAGTTCTTCAAGCGGCGGGCGGTGGGGGTCGCATGAAGCGGCTGCTGGTGGCCCTGTGCGCGATGGTTGCAGGCATCGTCCCGGCGGCGGCACTGGCGCAGGCGGGCGATGGCGCACGCCTCCTCGCGAGCCAGTCCCTCATCGGGCAGCAATCGACGCTGGAGCTGACGGTCGTCACGGCGAAGGACGCCAGTGTCGAGGTCGATCCGGCCGCCCCCTCGTGGAACGGCGTCGAGGTCGTGCGCATCGAGAGCGCGAGCGCCACGCCGGCCGGCGACCGCACGACACACTCCGTCCGCCTCACCGTGGCTCCGTTCACACCCGGGAACATCCAGTTCGCGGCATCGGTGAACGTCATCAGCGGTGCGACCGTGGAGGCGCGGGTGATGCCGCCGGTGCGGCTCAGCGTGCTCACGACCCTGCCGGCCGGCGCCCCACTGGAGCTTTCGCCGCTCGCGGGCCCGGAGGCCATCGGGGGCGCCGAGTCCCCGCTCCTGAAGCCGGCGATCGGACTCGGCGCCGCCGCCGCGCTGGTGGTGACCGGACTCCGGGGGGTGTGGCTGACGAAGGTATTTCGGCGGCGCCTCCGCGCGGCGCGCCCGCCAGTCGAGGAGGCGCCCGCGCCCCCGCCCGGCATCCAGGGCGCCGAGGGCCTGCTGCACCACGACCCCGTCGCCGCCTACCGCTCTCTGGCCGCCACCATCCGCGCGGCGATTGGCGACCGGTACGGATTCCCCGCGTTCGCACTCACGACGGCGGAACTCCAGCGCCGCATGGAGGGCCATGGCGTCGAACGGTGGCAGGCCCGGCTCGTCAGCGGCCTCCTCGAGGAGTGCGATGCCGTCGTGTACGCGGGGTACCGCCCGGCCGCGGAGCGCCGGGAGCACGACCTCACGATGGCGCGCGAAATCCTCGCAGGGGTGGTGTGATGGAGTTCGCGAGCCCCTATCTCCTGGCGCTGGGCGCGGCCGCGGTGCCCGTCGCGTGGCTGCTGCTGCGGCAGCACGGCGCCGGTTATGCCCTCCCCGATGCTGGCGCATTCGGTGCGCTCCCGCGGAGCTTCCGCGTGTGCGCGGCACGCATGCTTCCCGTGCTTCGCACGGCCGCCATCATCCTGCTCGCGGTCGCCGCGGCCCGGCCGCGCATCGGCGACGCGAACGCCATCGTGCCGGGGCAGGGGATCGACATCTCCCTTTCGCTGGACATCTCGAGTTCCATGACCACGAGCAAGCTCGGCCCCGACCGGACCCGCCTCGACGCCTCGAAGGAGGTGCTGCGCGAGTTCGTCAAAGGCCGCAGCGACGACCGCATCGGCCTCACCGTGTTCCAGAAGGACGCGCTCGCTGTGGCGCCCCCGACGCTGGACTACACCGCGTTGGACCGCGTGATCGCGGACGTGAAAAGCGGCATCCTCCCCGACGGGACCGGGATCGGCGTCGGGCTGGCGACGTCGCTGAACATGCTGCGCGATTCCGCCGCGGCGAGCCGCATCGTCATCCTCCTGACGGACGGGCAGCACAACGCCGAGTCCATCAGCCCCGAGGATGCGGCCGACCTGGCCGCGGCGCTCGGGATCAAGGTCTACACCGTTGGCGTGGTGACCAGCATCGACAAGCCGGACGCGGATATCGACGACGACCTCATGCGCGCGATCGCCCAGCGCACGGGGGGACGCTACTTCCTCGCCGACAGCCCCCGGCGGCTGGCCGAGGTGTACGACGAGATCGCCAGGCTCGAAACGAGCGCCGTCGGCCGCGAGAACTACGAGCAGTTCACCGAACTCGGGCCGTGGTTCGCGCTCGCCGGCGGCGGGCTGCTCGCGGCCGAGTTGCTGCTCAGCGCGACCTGGCTGCGGAGGGCGCCGCGATGAGCTTCGCGCACCTCTGGCTCCTCACGGTGCTCCCCATCGTCCCGCTGGCCTTGGGCCTGTGGGCATGGGGCGCGGCGCGGCAGGCCCGGAGGGTCCGGGCGCTCACACGGTCGGTGCCCGGGGGACCGCGCTACTTCGCCGCCGGGCTGTTCGCGGCCGCGGCGGCGATGGCGGTCGTCGCGGCCGCGCAACCGCGCTGGGGCACGCAGCGATCCGCCCTCCCCCGCGAAGGCGCCGAGCTGATCATCGTGCTCGATGTCTCGCGAAGCATGGGCGCGCGCGATGTCGCCCCGAACCGCCTCGACGCCGCGAAGGAGGCGCTCCGGGGGACAATCGCCCGGCTCGGCGGGGATCGCGTCGGGCTGGTCATCTTCGGGGGCGACGCCCGCCTGCGATTCCCGCTTACCACGGACTTCCGCGCCGCACGCGACGTCATCGCGAATCTGGAAACCGGCTCCGTCATCGTCGAGGGAGGCACCAGCGCCTCCAGCGGGCTCGATATCGCGCTCGGCGCGTTCGACGCGGAAGCGACGGCCGGGAAGATCATCCTCCTCATCACCGACGGCGACGACCTGGGCGCGGACCCGGCCGGCGTTGCGCGGCGGGTGCGGGAGTCCGGCGTCGAGCTGATGGTGGCCGGCGCCGGGACGGCCGAAGGGGCCACCGTTCCCGTGTACGACGCCCGCACGAATTCCTTCATCGACAAGAAAGACGCGGCCGGCACGCCCATCATCACGAAGCTGAACGAGCCGTTCCTACGGGCACTCGCGGCCGCGGCGGGAGGCCGCTACCTGGGGCCTGACCTCCGCGCCCTCCCCGGTGCGGTCTCCGGACGCCTCGCGACCATCCAGCACGCCCGCATCGAGCAGGAGAGTGCGACCGTGCCGATCGAGCGCCACCAGTGGTTCGCGGGCGCGGCGCTGGCCCTGGTCGTGGCCGCGAGCGTGGTCGAACGGCTGCCACGGAGGGCGGGGCGCCTGGCGCTTGTGCCGGCGGTGGCGGCGCTGTCGCTGCTGCTCGGCGCCTGCGCCACCGCCGCTCACGATGCCAACAGCGAGGGGCTGCGCGCGTACCGCTCCGGTGATTTCGCGACCGCCGCCGAGCGCTTCGCGGAGGCTCGGGCGGCGGAGCCCGGCAACGCGCGCATCGATCTCAATCTCGCCGAGGCCCTGACGCAGGCAGGCCGGTACGAAGAGGCGGGGATTGCCGCCCGGCGGGTGCTCGGATCGCGTGACGCGGTCCTTCGCGGGCAGGCGCAGGGTCTCATCGGCCACCAGCGGTTCGCACTCCTCGATCTGCCGGGCGCCCTCGCGGCCTTCCGGCAGGCGCTCATCGAAAACGCGCGCGATGACGCGGCCCGCCACGACTACGAGGTCGTGCTGCGACTTCTGAATCCGGACCTGCCGGCCCCGGGCGCCGAGGGCGCCGCGACCCCCACGCCCGGCGCCGAAGGCACCGCGGGCGCGGGAGCATCGCCCTCGGCCACGCC
>JAYRRO010000302.1:0-18778 GCA_041910095.1 Dehalococcoidia bacterium | reverse complement strand
TGACGATCTTCGCCGTCCGCTTCGAAGGGCACGGCCACGCGGAGTTCGTGGGCGTGCTCGCACTCGCCGGCTCGCTCACCGTGAGCTACAGCCGCGCGCGCATCGAAGGGGCGCTGCGCATGGCGCCCTCAGACGGCGTATTCGGCCTCGCCAGCCGCGATGTGCGTTCGCTCGTGGCCGCCATCGGCACCGTGCTCGGGCAGTGCTACTGGACGCTCGCCGTGCTCTTCGCCGCGAGCGCGCTCACGGTCGCGTGGCGGCTCGCGTTCCTGGCGATGCGGCGCCCGGCGGGGTAGGCGGCTATTTCGGCGTGGGCAGACCGGTGGCGGGCACCTTCACGATGCTCCCAACCGCGAAACCGTTCCGTTCGAACCAGCCCTGTTCCATCTCGAGCACCATCCGGTACGGCATCGCGGGCTGCAGCACTGTGCGGTCGAGCGGCTTGCCGTCCTTCATCGAAAGGATGACGCCGTCCTTATCGAGGTAGGCGATGGTGAGCGGCAGGTACGTGTTCTCCATCCAGAAGCCGCCCTGGAGGTCGCGCGGGAAGAGGAAAAGCATCCCGGTGTCGGCGGGAAGCGACGGCCGGAACATGAGCCCACGCTGGCGCTCGGCGTCGTTCGAGGCCACCTCCGCGCGCACCTGCTTCTTCGTGGCGCCGTTCGCGGTCTCGACGGAAAGGAGCACGGTGGGGAGATCGAAGGGCACGGGCGTCACAACGCCGGGCGGGAGCGTCGCCGCCGGCGTGGGGGTGGCCGTGGGCGTGCCGGGCGCCGGCGTGGGCGTCGCGGCGGCGCCATCGCAGGCCACGGCCGCGAGAAAGAGCACGAAGGCGAGGAGGCCACTCAGCATGCGAAACACCCGGGCGGGCGGGAATCGGTGCGCGAAAGGGCGCGGTTCCACCCGCCCACCTTAGCCCGCGCGCGCGCCCGCGGGCAAAATCGGGACGCCGCGCCGCCCCCATCGAGGGTTCTCCCCATGCCGGGCGCTCCCCGCGCGCGCGAGCATGGGGGCCGTGCAGCGACAACCGCGACCCCGATCGCAGGCGCCCGCGCCGAACGGCCTCATCGCGAAGCTGATGGCCAGGCCGCAGGTCCTGCTCCCCATGGTCATCGTCGCGGGCATGCTGGGCATCGCCTTCGGGGTGCAGCCGGGCGGCAGCGGCGGCGGCACACCGGCGAAGGCCTCGGCGAGCGAGCCCACGGCCGCCGTGTCGCCCACGGCCACCCCGCGCACCACCACACCCACGGCGATTGCCACAAAATCCTCCCCGGGCAGCGCCGCCGGCACGTCCACGACCACCGCGGACGTGGCCGGCGTGCGCGCCACCCCCGCCGGATCCCCCACCGCCGCCATCGACCTCACCCGCGAAACCACCCAGTGCGGCACCCTCCAGGAGACGCCGACCGCGCTCTCCGTCGAGCAGTCCATCTCCGGCATCTCCGTGCGGGCGACGCGCGCCGCCGTGTACCCGGCTGAATACTTTAAGTGCATCCTCATGGCCACCGGCGGGCAGGAAGCGAACGCGCTCGCGGCATCCGTCGCGAAGGCCGTGCGCGACAACGGCGCCACCCACGCTGTGCTCATCGACCTCTGGATCACGAACGCGGCGAAGGACTTCGGGCAGGTGAACCTGCGCACGGCCTCGCTCGCGGCGGCGGGCGCCGCCTTCAGCCCACTCGCCACCCTCGGCGGCCGATCCGAGGTCGTCGTTTCGAGCGGACAGGGGCGCGCGGTCACGCTCGTCATCACCGTGAAGAACGGCGTGGGCGCGAACACCGGGCCGATGACGCTCACCCTCGATGCCCCCATGGCAAGCGGTAAGCAGGTGCCCGGCAAGTACCAGCTCTTCCTCCCCACCCCGTGAGCGCGCCGTGACCGGCGCCGTGGCGCAGCCGCCATTTCCCCGCGAACATGGAAGGCGATGCGACTGACCCGGGTCCTCCCGCTGCTGGCCGCCTGCGCCGTCCTCGCGGTGGGCGCCGCCTGCGGGGACGACGCGGGGCCCGCCGCGCAGCCAACGGAGGCCGCCCTCACCCTCCGCGGCGAAATCGCCTCCGGCGCGGGTATCGCCTCCCCCGACGGCCGCCTCGTGGTCAGCACGAAGTCAGAAACGCCCGTGGCGGTCGCGCTCGGGGAACTGCGGCAGGGGCCACCTCTGCCCCCCGGTTGGCATGCGCTCACCCCCTATTACGACCTTCGCACGGGCGATACTCCCCTCGCACTGCCCCTGTCGCTGCGCATGGGCGTGCCCGCCGGCGGCCTCGCGGGCGTGCTCCTGCATGATGGCGACCACTGGCGCATCCTTCCCGGGGAACGGGACCCGCTTTCGAACCTCACGGTCACCACGACGGGGGGCGGCGTGGTGATCGCGGCGCAGCCCCAAAACCCGAAGCTCACGCCCACGCCCGTGCCCGTGATCACCATCGTCCCCCGGCCCACGGCCACCCCCGAAGGCGCCGGCGGCCCCCTCATCGTCGCCACGCCCACGCCCGAACCTTCGCCGACGCCGACGCGCACTGGCGGCGGACCGAGCCTGTCGTCGCTTGCCGGCCTTGCCCGGAGCAACCTCGACCCCGTGTTCAACCGCTTCTTCGACCGCCGCAGCAACCAGCTGGGGTTCCTGCTGCTCGACGGCCCGGCACTCCTGGACATCCCCCCGCAGCTGATGGCAGCCGTGACCGCCCGCGGCGTGCCCGTGTTCGCCGTGCCCTATGGCGGGGTGAACGAGGTCCTCGTCGCGGTGACGACCGAGCGGGGGCCGAACCACTTCATCGCGCTGATGGCCCAGCCCTCGCTGGAATACCCCGCCAGCGCGAGCGACGCCGAGGCGGTGCTGCGCGGCACGTTTCATGGCGTCTCGGCGTCCTTCACGCCACGCGCCTCGGCGAGCGGGGGATACGCCTTCGCCGCCAGCCAGGACAACCTCGCCTACCTGTTCGGCGTGGTCCGGCAGGGCGATCTCGTGCTCGTCTACGCGCTCGTGGGTGGCGGCACCTTCGTGGGCGATGTCGGCGCGGCCGGCGCTTCGGCGCCCTGAAGGCAGCCGCCCACCCGCCCGCGTACACTGGACGCGTGCACAACGAAGCCATCCGCGAAGCCGCCCGCGCCCTCTTTCCCGGCGGCGTGAACAGCCCCGTCCGCTCGTTTCGCTCTGTGGGCGGGTCGCCCGTGCCGATCGTGCGGGGCCAGGCGGGCCACGTCTTCGATGCCGAGGGCGAGAAGTACATCGACCTCCAGGGCGCGTTCGGGCCGCTGCTGCTCGGGCACGCGCACCCGGCCGTGGTCGAAGTCATCCAGCAGACGGCCGCGAACGGCACGGCCTTCGGCGCGCTCACGCCGGCCGAGGCGGAGCTGGGCCAGCGCATCGCCGCCGCCTGCGGGCTCGAACGGCTTCGCTTCGTGAACTCCGGCACCGAGGCCACGATGACGGCCATCCGCCTCGCGCGCGCGGCCACCGGCCGCGACCTGGTCGTGAAGTTCGATGGCAACTACCACGGCCACAGCGACGGCCTGCTCGTGAAGGCCGGCAGCGGCGTCGCCACGCTCGGCCTCAGCGATTCGGCTGGCGTCCCCGCCGCGGTCGCGGGGCTCACCGCCGTCCTTCCCTATAACGACGTGCCCGCGCTCGAGGCCTGGTTCGCCGCCCACCCGGGCGACACCGCCGCCATCATCGTGGAATCCGTGGCAGGGAACATGGGCCTGGTCGAGCCCGATCCGCGCTTCCTCGCCGCCCTCCAGGAGCTTCCAAGGGCGCACGGCTCGCTGCTCATCGCGGACGAGGTGATCACGGGGTTCCGCCTGCGCTACGGCCTCTCCGGGGCCCTCCCCGATGCGGACCTGTTCTGCCTGGGCAAGATCATCGGGGGCGGGCTGCCGGTGGGCGCCTTCGGCGGCCGCGCCGAGCTCATGTCGCTGATCGCGCCCGAGGGGCCGGTATACCAGGCGGGCACGCTGAGCGGGAACCCGCTGGTGATGGCGGCGGGCATCGCCACCCTCGACCTGCTCGCGACGGGCGAGCCGTACCGCCGCGCCGAGAAGCTTGCCGCCCACCTCGAGAACGGCCTGCGCGCGGCTTCGAAACGGGGCGAGGCGAGCGCGTGCGTCGTCCGCCGCGGTTCGATGCTCACCCTCTTCTTCCGCCCCGAAGCGCCGCGGGATTACGCCCAGGCACGCGAGTCCGACACCACCGCCTTCGGGGACTTCCATCGCGGCATGCTCGAGCACGGCGTGCTGCTGCCGCCCTCGCAGTTCGAAACATGGTTCGTGAGCGCCGCCCACACCGAGGACGACATCGACCACGTCGTTCAGGCCGCCCACCAGGTGCTGCGCGAAGCCGGCGGGGGCGGCTGGCGGTGAGCATCCGCATCGCCACCCGCGGCAGCCGCCTCGCGCTCGCCCAGGCGAACACCGTCATGGCGCGCCTGCGCACCGCCCACCCCGGCGTCCAGTTCGAACTCGTCGAAATCGCCACCCACGGCGACCGCGACCAGGTGACGCCGCTGAACGCGGGGCAGGGGTCGGGCTGGTTCACCTCCGCCATCCAGGCCGCGCTCCTCGAACGCCAGGCCGACCTCGCCGTGCACAGCTACAAGGACCTGCCGACGAAGCGGCCCGAGGGGCTCATCATCGCCGCCGTGCCCGTGCGCGAAGACCCCCGCGACGCGCTCGTCGCCGCCCGCAAGATGACGCTCAGGGGGCTGCCGCCCGGCGCGGTGGTGGGCACGAGCTCGCCCCGCCGCGAGGCCCAGCTGCGCGCCATGCGGCCCGACCTCGACATCCGGGCCATTCGCGGCAACGTCGATACGCGTGTGGCGAAGGTCGACAGCGGCGAATTCGATGCCGCCGTGCTCGCGCTCGCGGGGCTGCGCCGCCTCGGCATCGAAGGCCGCGCGAGCGAGATCTTCGGCGTCCACGACATGCTCCCCGCCCCCGCGCAGGGCGCGCTCGCGATCGAATGCCGCGTCGATGACGCCGTCACGCGGCGGCTCATCGCCGCGATCGATGACCCTCACCTCCGCGAGGCGGTCACGGCCGAACGCTCCTTTCTCGCCACCATCGACGCGGGGTGCAGCTTCCCCGCCGCCGCCTATGCCGAGCACTTCGGCACGACGTTGAAGCTGCACGCGCTGCTCGCGCCAGGGGGCCGGATCGTGCGATCGAAGATGGCAGGCCCGGCCGATACGGCCGCGGGCCTGGGCCGCTCGCTGGCGCACGAACTGATGACGCTCGCGGGGATGTGAGTTGCCGGTGTCCGGTTCCCGGTTCCCAATTCCCAGGGGCTAACCCCCGGAAGGAGAAGGGACTCTGCCCTGGAACCACCGCTGGGCGAGGCCCCGGTAGCACCCCTCGCTCGCCGTCTCCGGCGCTGCCTCGAGGATGCCCCCAACCTGACTGACGCCTCCTCGATCGGGGCCGGTCCCCTGGGAACCGGGAACTCCTAGGCGACTTCGAACGAGCGCTTGGAGAGCCCCAGGTAGTACCCCTCGATTGCCGTCGCCGGCGCCGCCTCCGGGTCGCTCGCCGCGCCGAGCGTGACGAAGAGCGGCACGAAGTGGTCGGCCGTTGGGTGCGCGTACCGCGCCGCGGGCCCCCGGTGGCGGAAGTTGAAGAGCTGGTCCAGGTCTCCCCGCGCGAGGCTGTCCTCCGCCCACGCATCGAAGTCACGCGACCACGCGGGCGGCGGCGCCGCCGGGTCCCAGGACTCGATGTACGGCAGGCCATGCGTCATGAAGCCGCTGCCGATGATGAGCACGCCCTCATCCCGCAACGGCGCCAGCTGGCGGCCCAGCCGGAAGAGCCGCACGGGGTCGAGGTCCGGCATCGAGACCTGCAGCACCGGGATATCGGCCTTGGGGTACATCACGGTGAGGGGCACATAGGCGCCGTGGTCGAGGCCGCGGTCCGGGGCTTCGGCCAGCGGTTCGCCGTCGGGCACGAGCGCGCGCACACGCTCCGCCAGCTCCGGCGCGCCCGGCTGCTCGTACCGCTCCTGGTAGTACTTCGCGGGGAAGCCGTAGAAGTCGTACACGAGCGGCACGGGACGGGTCGCGCCGATGGTCAGCGGCGCCGACTCCCAGTGCGCGCTCACGACGAGGATGGAGCGCGGCCGCGGGAGCCGCGCCGCCCACGCCCGCAGTTCGCCCACCCACGTCGAATCATCGATCAGCGTGGGTGCGCCGTGCCCGAGGTAGAGCGCCGGCATGCGAGCAGGGGTGGAGGACGTTGGTTCGGCGGTCATGGGCGCGACTCCGGGGAATTTGGTTGCATGATCAACGGTACTGGAGTCACTTACGAAATACAAGCAGGCTATGAGCCATGGGCCGCTGGGCTGTTGGCCCGGGGCAACCCCGTTAGCTCAGAACGGCCCAGATGTCCGCGAGCGCGATGCGCAGGCCCGGCAGCAGCGGCGAGGTCAGCGCGCCATCGGCCGGCAGGGGTTCTGCCTCGATGCCGCCCTCGAACACCTCGACCGTCCGCGACGCCGGGTCCACCAGCCAGCACAGGTCGACGCCGTTCGCGCGCATCTGGCGGCACTTCTCCCGTTGCCCCGCCTGCGTCTCCGAGGGCGAACGGATCTCCACCGCGAGGGTCGGCGGCAGCGAGCGCTCGTCATCGCCCTCGGGCTTGCCCGGCGCCCAGTAGGCGATGTCGGGCACCAGGTAGCCGTGCCCTTCGAACCAGACGTGCGCCTCGGCCCAGGCTTCGGCGCCATGCTCGCGGGCGTACGCATCCAGGAGGGTGAGCAGCAGGCGCTGGATGCGGCCATGGGCGCGCTTGGGCACGGCCTTTTGTACCACAACGCCGTCCCACCACTGCAGGTACGGCTTCTCCTCCGGCAGCGCCTCGAACTCGGACAGCGCCATCCGCCGGCCGTCGTACGCCGAACGCGCCGGTTCCGGGTTCGCGGGCGAAGCGGGCCACGCCACCATCAGAGCAAGTATAGCTGTTAGCTGCTGGCTGTTAGCGGGGCAACCCCGGCGCCGGGCTATTCCTCGAGTTCGATGCCGGCGCGGCGGTGGAAGGCGCCGTTGAACACCGCATAGGCGCCGCAGCGCGAGCAATCGACGTTGTTGCCGTAGCAGCAGAAGGTGCGCTCGAAGTTGCCGCCTTCGCCCATGTAGAGCGGCAGCATCTGGCGCAGCCCGCACGTCTCGCCCGCCGTCCCCGTCACCGAAAGCGCCCGGTCCGACTTCATCAGCTCCAGCGCACCGATGTTGGTCTTCACCCGGTCCGGGTACTTCCGCTTTACGGCGATCACCTGGTCGATGACGGCGTCGCGTTCCCGCAGGTCATCCCAGGCGAGGACCGACGACTCGCCCAGGGAGGGCACGTAGAACGTGAAGGCGATACCCGTCACCGGCCAGTCCTTCACCTCTTCCACGAACGCCTCGATGCCCGGCGCGTTCTCCTTCGTGACCGTCATTTGGAGCATCACCGTCGTGCCGTCGTTTGGGTCGCGGTCGAAGACGGCCTTCTTCACCTTCTGGAAGACGCCCTCGCCGCGAATGGGGTCGTTCATCGCCTCCGGGCCATCGAGCGAGACGGTGACAAGGTGGCCGGGCACCGAGGGGATGCCGTACGTGCCGTTCGTGACGATCGAGGAGCGTTCGAAGAGCGGCATCGCCTGCATCACCAGGTTCTTGCGGATCATCGGCTCGCCGCCCATGAACAGCATCGAACGGATACCGTGGCGGTCGCGCAGCAGCTCCAGCTGGTGGAGCATCGTCGCGTCGTCCATCTTGTCTTTCGGCGCGTTCGGGTTATCAGCGCGGAAGACGAAGCAGTGGCGGCACGAGAGGTTGCAGACGTTCGTGACGTTGACCAGGGCGGAGCCGAAACGACGGTCGCCGAAATCAGTGGGCTCGCTGGCAGTCATAGAGGAAGTCTATCACGCTCCCGAAGCGCCGCCAGCGCCCCCTCCCGGGTTTCAGGCGCCGGCGTCCCAGGCCGCGATGCCGGCCTCGAAGGCGGCGCGCACGGCCTGCGCCGACCCCGGAGGGGTCAGCGGCGCGAGGTCGGCGAGGCGGCTTTCGAGATACGCGCGGGCGCTCGCGGCACCCGTGACGTCGTCGCTATCGGCGGCTTCGGCCACGAGCGCCCGGCCGAGCCCCCCAGGCTCCGCCGCGATCGCCGCGCGAGCACCCTCGGCGGTCAGCCCCGCGCGTTCGAGCCCAAGCAGCCGCGCCACCTGCGCCAGGAGGAGTTCCATGGCGCGCATCGTACCGCGTCCGGGCGGGGGTGGGGGTTAGCGGCGGTCTACGGCTTCACGTCCAGCGCCACTCCCGCGTCGCCGGCCAGCGCCGGCGCGGCACTGCTGCCCGAGCATCCCCAAATCCACGTGCACTGCCAGGTAACAGTCGGCGTGGACCGCGAAGCGGACCAGCCAGCGTACGAAAGGCCCACGGTGTACACGTCGGTGTAGCTCCCCCAACCCATGGTCCCGGTATAGGTGAAATACGCCGCCTGCACCGTATTGCGGCCCGGCGGGATACCGACCGTGGAGTTCACTGGCGTCCCATACGTCGATCGCACCGTTTCGTTCACGGTCACCGTCTCTGTGTACGTGCTGGTCACGTCGATGGCGATGTCGTAATTCCCGCCCCAGTCCATCGTCGTCACTTCCTGGCCGTTCGAGCGGTTTCGCACGAACGCGCGGTTGAAGGTGAGCGTGCCGGTGGGCGCGGTCAGCGCGAGCGTGATGGGTGCGGTCGTCGCCGGGCCGTTCCAGCCATAGGACCAGACCCAGTACCAGTAGTAGGTGCTGGGATCGAGGTTCGTGTCCGTATAGGTGGTGGCGCCCGCGGGGAGCCACGCGTTCACGCTCCACGGCCCGCCAGTGCTCCGCAGCAGCACGAACCCGAGCTCGTTCGACGACGCATCGCTCCAATCGATGCGCACCGCCGAGGACGACAGCGCGGTAGAGCGAACGTTTGTGGGCGCCGCCGGCGGGCCGCCCGGGCTGGTGAACTGGAATCCCTGGCTCCACGTGCTGCCGCCGGAGTTATTGGCGATCACGTAGTAAAAGTAGAGCGTCGACGCCTCGAACGGCCCCGGATCCGTGATGCCGCGCGCCGTACCCGCTACCACGCCCACCAGCGACACCGCGTTGCCGGTTCCCCATTTCCACCGGTAGACCGAGAACGTCTGCACGTCCGTGACGCTGCTCGACCACGCCCAGGTGACGTTCGCACCCGGACCGTTGGCGGTCGCGTTCACCGAGGTGGGCGCCGGGGGAGGCTGCGACGTCACCGTCGCGACGATCTGGTAGCTGCCGGCCGAGTACTCCGCGAAGCTTCGCGCCGCGATCCGGTACCGCCCCGTCGCGGGCAAAATCACGTTGGTGATGTTGGCGTTTCGCGTTCCGTTGGCGTCATCGCTCCACTGAAGTTCCAACCAGTCGCTCGTCACCGGGCGTTGCAGGCTCAGATAGGTGTCGAGGCCGGCAGTATTCGCGTTCATTGCGATGCTGACGACCTGGTCCTTGTTCCCGTTGATGTAGAACGTGTCGTGGTCGTTCGTCACCGCGAGGTTCCCGGTATAAGCCACGCCCGATGTGAGCGTGCGGCCGTCGTCCGGGTCGCAGATAGGAGTGGGGTCGTTCGCCACCTGCGGCCATGTGCCCGATGCCGGGTAGCTTCCGTTCTCCCAGTTCAGGTTCGCCGCGAACGCAAGCGACGGGTCGATCGTGTTCGCGAAGACGCTGTCGTTGCCGAACGTCGGCGTGTGCACGGAGATGTGGAGATGGTTGCCGTACGACGGCATCGTGTAGCCGATGAGCTGGCCCTGGACCACCGGCATCGTGGTCGAAGGGAGGCCCTGTGGGTATTTCACCGCGTCCGCGACCGTGGGCCGATCGAGGTGCGCGATGTAGATGGCAAGCGACGTTCCCGTGAGGTTGTACCCGTTCGAGACGCCGCCAGACGCGATGGTGCCCGCGAGCGGCGCGTAGACGGCCCTGCGTCCGGCATCCGTGGTGTCCCAGGGGCCGGGGAGGAGATCGACGCCGGTGTGCTTGTAGTCGCCGTCGCTCTGGTAGACGTCCGGGTGCTCGCCCTGCTGGTTCGCCGGCATGCCATATGTCCATCCGACGATGCCGCTAGCGAACGGAAAGGCGAGCGACGCCCCGGGGCAGCTATAGATGTCCGACGCGGCGGCATTCGCCGGTGTTGCCGCGCCTCCCCGCCCGCTGGCGCCCGCCAGCGACCATACCGCGATCGCCGCGGCGACGGCTGCCCAGACCCGCATCAAATGCCACGTCACCCCGGAACCTCCGGCGCTCGCGTCCGATTCCCGGATGAGAGCGCGTGCGGCATTCCAGCACGCTCCGTTCACGGCGTCAACGCGCGATGTCGTACATCTGTAAGCCTATGACGCGCGCCGCGACGAGCACGGTGTCCGGCGTGGGTTAGCGGCGCGGGGCGGGGACGTCCTCCCGCGGGGCGGGCGGCTTGATCTTGCTGTAGCAGTTGCTGCAGTAAACCGGGCGCTCGCCGCGGGGCACGAACGGCACTTCCGTCATCTGGCCGCAATCGGCGCAGGCGGCCGGGTGCATCTGCCGCGGAGTCTTCCCGCCGAAGCTGGCGAAGTTGCCGTAGCGGACGTATCCGTCGTTCTCCTGCAGCGTGCTCTGCGATTGCCGCCGCGCCGAACGGCACGACTGGCAGCGCGTGGGCTCGTTCATGAGCCCCTTGTTCGCGTAGAACTCTTGCTCGCCAGCGGTGAAGACGAAGTGGACGCCGCAGTCGCGGCACGCGATTTGCTTATCGGCAAAGGCCAAGGGATAGGGACTCCTGCTGTGTTTCCGTGCCCGCTCGATACGGGCTCGCCTCCCAGTCTAGCAGGACCGGGAAGCGATGGCTGCGAACGCCGCCGCCACGGCCTTCCTGCGGTTCAGTCGTCGCCCGCGATGACGGGCATGACGGCGCACCCCTGGAGCCCGATGCAGCGCGGATGCAGCTGCAGCGGCGCGGGCGTCGGCGCAATCGGCGTGGGCGTGCGCGTGGGCGTGGGAGTGGGCGTGGGGGGCTGCGGCGAACACGCCGTCTGCGCGCCCGGGCTCAGCGGCGAGACGATTCGCCCCGTCATCGTGCGCTCGTACTCGTCGTAGTACTGCTGGTCCCAGATCTGATTGACGATGACGCCGCCGGTGGTCGTCTCGCCGATGGCGATGTCGCCGCTATCGAAGAGGGGGTGGCCCTCGATGCCGCTGGAGATGACGACGCGCCGCACCTTCGTGCTCTTGTTCTTCCAGTAGATGGTGGTGGCGTTGCGGTTCACCTGGCAGACCTGCGGGTTGAAGCCGCTGTCCAGGATCTCCACCGTGACGGTGCCGGCCGCGTTCGCACTCGTGCCGCCGCGGCCGAGCGAGACCGTGATCACGCCGGCAAGCAGGAGCCCGGCGGCCAACGCCGCCAGGACCGGGCGATGCCAGGGGTTCGACATAGTTCCTCGGAGCCGCGCCCCGCCACGGGCACGGATCACCGTACGCCCCGGAGTGCAAAGGGGGAAGCCATGTTTATGTCGCGTCGTCACCTCGGCACCGCCCGGGACACCGGCGCTGCGTAAATTTGTTTCATCTTGCGTGAATCAGCCTTCGGAAACCCCTTGACAGAGCGATAACAGTAAATGAACATTCATTCACTACAAGGGAGTGCAGCCATGTATACCCATACCGCCCTCGAAGCCCTCGCCCACGCTCGCTCCTCCGAGCTTGATACGCTCTCCACGCGCACCGCCGCGAAGCCGCCCACCTCCTGCGCATCGACCGCCTGCAGCGGGCCCTCTCGCGTGCCCAGCGCGAGTTCGCCACCGTCCGCACGGCGCTTACCGCCGGGTAGCCCCGGCACGGATACAGCCCCCCAATTTTGAAAGCGCTCCCGCCCGGGAGCGCTTTCGCTTTCCCCCGGCGCGCGCTCGCCGCAGCCGCTGGCCGCCCTGTACGCTGGTTCGGCATGTACACGCCCCTTGACCACCCGCTGCTCAACCGCCTGCGCGAAAACGTCCTCTTCGCCGCCGGCCCGATCGGCTCGACACTCCTCTCCTTCAACCTCACCGAGAAGGATTACGCCGCCTTCCCGGGCACGGACCGCGAGGAAACGCACGACGGCTGCCCCGAGTGGCTCAACCTCAGCAACCCGGAGATCCTCCGGCGCGTGTACCGCATGTTCTACGAAGCCGGCTGCGATGCCGTCGATTCCTGCTCCTTCGGCGCGAACGAGGTCGTCTTCGCCGAATTCGGCCTGGCCGAGCGCACGCGCGAGCTGAACCGGCTCGCCGCGCAAGTCATCGGCGAGGTGCGCGATAGCTTCAGCACGCCCGAATGGCCGCGCTACGCCTTCGGCACCATGGGCCCGGGCACCCGCCTTCCCTCCCTCGGCCACATCGGCTGGGACGACCTGGTCCGTTCCTACCGCGAGCAGGCCCTGGGCCTCCTCGAAGGCGGCATCGATGTCCTCAAGGTCGAAACCTGCCAGGACCTGCTCCAGACGAAGGCCGCGCTCGCCGCCATCGCCGAGGTGTTCGCCGAAACCGGCCGCCGCATCCCCGTCGTCGCCAGCGTCACGATCGAGACGACCGGGACGATGCTCCTGGGCAGCGACATCGCCTGCGCGCTCACGGCGCTGGAGGCGATGGATGTCGTCGACATCATCGGCATCAACTGCGCCACCGGCCCCGAGCAGATGGTCGAGCACGTCCGCCACCTGGCCGAAAACAGCCGCCGGCCCGTGTTCATCGGCCCCAACGCGGGGCTGCCCGAGGTGGTGGACGGCCAGGCCTGCTACACGCTCACGCCCGAGGAGTTCGCGCGCTACCACGAGATCTTCGTGAACGAGTTCGGCATCAACATCGCCGCCGGCTGCTGCGGCACCACCCCCGCGATGTACGAAGCCGCCATCGCCCGCGTCGGCCGCCGCGCGCCGAAGCAGCGTCCCTCGGCCGCGCGCTTCCTCGCCGGCCCCGGCGCCGCGGACACCACCGGCGGCGATTACCCGGGCGCCTGCGCTTCCCTTTATACCAGCGTCCCCTTCCGCCAGGAGACCTCGTTCCTCGTCGTCGGCGAACGCATGAACGCGACCGGCTCGCGCGCCTTCCGCGACCTCCTCCTCGCGGGCGACCTGGACGGCATGACCGCGCTCGCGAAGGAACAGACGGCCGAGGGCGCCCACGTCCTCGATGTCATGGTCGATTATGTCGGGCGCGACGGCGTGCCCGACATGACCACCTTCGTCTCCGCCCTCCGCACCCAATCGACGCTGCCGCTGATGTTCGATTCGACCGAAGTGGCCGTGGTCGAGGCGGCGCTGAAGCTGTACGGCGGCAAGGCCATCGTCAACTCCATCAACCTGGAGGACGGCGAGCGGAAGATCACCCGTCTGCTGCCGCTCATCAAGCGTCACGGCGCCGCCGCCGTCGCCCTGGTAATCGACGAAGAGGGGCAGGCGCGCACGGCCGATTGGAAGCTGCGCGTCGCGCACCGCATCCACGACATCGCCGTGGGCCGCTTCGGCCTCGAACCCCAGGACCTGGTCTTCGACATGCTCACGTTCCCGCTCTCGGGCGGGCAGGAGGACCTGCGAAAGGACGCGATGGAGACGCTTGAGGCGATTCGCCGGGTGAAGGCGGAGCTCCCCGGCGTCAACACCATCCTCGGCGTTTCGAACGTGTCGTTCGGGCTCAAGCCCGCGGCCCGGCGCGTGCTCAACTCCGTGTTCCTGTACGAAGCGATCGAAGCCGGGCTCGATGCCGGGATCGTCAACGCGCGCCAGATCCTGCCGCTGAACCGCATCCCCGAGGCACAGCTGCAGGCCGCCCGCGACCTCATCCACGACCGCCGCCGCGAAGGCTACGACCCGCTGCACGCCTTCATCGCGCTCTTCGAAGGAGTCGAAGCGGAGAAGGCCGTGAAGGCGGACCGCACCGCCCTCCCCGTCGAGGAGCGCCTCCGCCAGCGCATCGTCGATGGCGACCGCCGGGGCATCGAAGCCGACCTCGAGGAAGCGCTCGGCCGCATGGACGCGCTCACCATCATCAATCAGCACCTGCTCGAGGGGATGCGCGTCGTCGGCGACCTCTTCGGGTCGGGGAAGATGCAGCTCCCCTTCGTGCTGCAGAGCGCCGAGACGATGAAGACGGCGGTCGCGCACCTGGAGCCGCACATGGAGAAGACCGAGGGCAGCGGCAAGGGCACGATCGTGCTCGCGACCGTGCGCGGCGATGTCCACGACATCGGCAAGAACCTCGTCGACATCATCCTCTCGAACAACGGCTACACCACCCACAACCTGGGCATCAAGCAGCCCATCCAGAACGTCATCGAAAAGGCCGAGGAGGTCGGCGCCGATGCCATCGGCCTCAGTGGCCTGCTCGTGAAGAGCACCGTCGTCATGCGCGAGGACCTCGAAGAGCTGAACGCCCGCGAGCTCACGCACTACCCCGTGCTCCTCGGGGGCGCCGCCCTCACGCGCAAATACGTCGAGGAAGACCTCCGCGCCATCTATCACGGCAGCGTCTACTACTGCCAGGACGCCTTCGAAGGGCTCGCCACGCTCGACCGCGTGATGACGGCCGTGCGCGCGGGCGAACCCCTCCCCGTGCTCACCCGTGGCGGGCGCGTCGTTTCCAGTGAAGAGACCGGCTACGACCCGGTGCGCGCGGTCACGCCCACGCTCGAACGGGCGGGCCCGCCGCCGGGCACGCGATCCGACGTTCAGCCCGCCGCCGTCATTCCGCGGCCGCCCTTCTGGGGGGCGCGCGTCGTCCGGGGCATCCCCCTGCGCGACATCTTCCCGTTCATCAACACCACCGCGCTCTTCCGCGGCCAGTGGCAGTACCAGCGCGGCCAGCGGGGCGAAGCGGAGTACGCCGCGTTCATCGAAAACGAAGTGCAGCCCGTGTTCAGGCGCATGCAGGAGCGCGCCATCGCCGAGCAGCTGCTCGTGCCCCAGGCCGTCTATGGCTGGTTCCCCGCCCGCGCCGAAGGCGACGACCTCCTCGCCTGGCCCGGCTTCGAAGGCGGCGCGCCCACGGGCGAACCGGTCCGCTTCCACTTTCCCCGCCAGGCCGATGGCCGCCACCTCTGCATCGCCGACTTCTTCCGCGGCGGCGAAGGCGAATACGACGTGCTCGGCATCGCCCTTGTGACCATGGGCCCGAAGGCGACGGAGTTCGCGAAGGAGCTCTTCGCCGCCAACGAATACCGCGACTACCTGCACTTCCACGGCTTCGCGGTCGAGAGCGCCGAAGCGCTGGCCGAGCTGTGGCACAAGCGCATGCGCGAGGAGCTGGGCATTGCGGGAGCCGATGGCGCAACTGTGAAGGAGCTGTTCCAGCAGCAGTACCAGGGCGCGCGCTACGCCTTCGGCTACCCGGCCTGCCCTGACCTGGAGGAGCAGAAGGGCATCGACACCCTCCTGCAGCCCTCACGCATCGGCGTCGAGCTGAGCGAGACATTCCAGTGGCACCCGGAGCAGACCACGGCGTCGCTCATGGTGCACCACCCGGAGGCGCGCTACTTCGTGGTGAAGTAGGCGTCAGCCGGGGACGGTGGCGCGGGCGAGTTCGAACCGCGCCGGCGACTCGCCGAGCAGGAGCACGAACCCGCGCGCCGTCGCGGGAAGCGCGCTCGCGGGCCCGGGGTTCGCCCGCGAAGACGGTGGCCACATCGCGGCTTCGTCATAGCGGAAGGTCACGACGCGAAGGGCGTCCAGGTCCAGGCTGAGCGTGGTCATGGGTTCGGTGCCTCCCGGGTGAGCCGCAGGGCGAGCGCTTCCAGGGCGCCGATGAGGATGAAGCTGTCGCCCATGGCGGCGAGCACCCAGCGCGCGCCGGCCTCGAGTTCGCCCCAGCGCAGCGCCACCGCCACCCACAGCACCAGACCTCCGGCGATGTTCGCGCCCGCGAGCAGCTTCGCCGAGGATCGCCGCCCGCCGCGCGCCATCACCGCGACGACCACCGCAGCCACCAGGAAGACGCCCGCGGCGATGAACGCGACCTCGCGCGCGATGCCCGTCGAGCCTTCGATCGCACCGGCCAGCACGACGAGCACGATCGCGCCCGCCAGTTCGCAGGCGGCATCCAGCCACATGGAGAGCGACACCGGGTCGCGCGCGATGCGCGGCCGCGAAGTCATCCGGCGGCCTCCGGGCCGTCGCCCCGCACGCGATACGCCCTGCCCGGCGCGTCCGGCGCGAGCACGGCCACGGTCCGCCCCTTCGCCAGGCCAGCGAGCGGGAGCCACCAGTGCTCGTGGGGCTTTCCCGGGCCTCGGCAGGTGCAGTGCTCGGCTTCGATCGCGGTCTCGTGCGTGCCCGCAGCCGTCTCCAGCGCGAACGGCCTCCCCGGAGGCGGGAAGAATGGCAGCGCGGCCTTCAGGATGAAAAGCGCGCCGCGGTCCGCTTCCTCGCCCGATGCCGTGCGCTCGTAGCGGTCCATCTCAGGCCTCCACGAAGTCGATCGAGTCCCCCGGGCGCACGATGCCGCCGGCGATCACGCGCGCGTAGACGCGGCTCCACCCCGGGTGCAGCTTCTCGCTGATGCGCGCGAACTCGCCGTCCACGAACGACCCGGCAATCGTCTTGCAGGGCGTGGTATCGCGCGTGACCTCGATGAGGACACCCGCGCCAAGGCGCAGCCGCGTCCCCGCCGTCACGCGGTCCCAGTCGATGCCCTCGGTCGTGATGTTTTCGCCCGCGGTGCCGGGCGCGATGGGGTGCCCTTCGGCGCGCAGGGCCTCGATCCGTTCGGCGGCGAAGAGGCAGAGCGCGCGCTCCGGGCCGCCGTGGTCGCGCGTGTTGTTCTGCGCGTCGCCCGCGATCCCGAGCTCGCCCACCTCCGCTTCCATCACGGGCAGCTTCGGCACGCCCCCGCGCGAAATCGCCAGTTGGAGGATTCTTCCCATGCCACGAGCGTGACAGAGAAAAGAGAAAAGAGGAAGGAGAAAAGGCCGCCGGCCGTCGGCTATCGGCCATCGGCGTGGCCACGCGCGAGCCGCCGCGCGGAGCGCCGCGCAAACCCTTTTCCCTTTCCTCCTTCCTCTTTTCTCATTCCTGGCTCAGGGCCGCGCGCGCGGCCCTGAGCCAGGAATCATCCCCGTAGCGGTCGCGCTGGTAGAGCCACCATTCGCCGCCCCAGAGGTAGGCGCGGTCCGCGCCGCTGCGCCGGGCGTACTCGAGGTTCCGTTCGAACTTGCGCAGGTCCAGGTTCCGCGACGGGTGCTCGGGCGAGACCAGGTGGACGTCGTAGTCCGTCCAGGGTTCGCCCTGCAACTCGGTGATCCAGAAGCCCTTTCCCCGCGCGTGCGCGCTGCGCGCCTGGTGGGCGTAATTGGGCGCCAGCGGCCCGATTTCGAGGATCGGCAGCACCACCGGCCGCCCGAGGATGCTGTCGTTCCGGAACGGATAGATGCTCGTCGCGAGCACGTCGCCCGCGGCCAGCGCCCACTTCCAGCGGCGGTCCATGACGAAATGCTGCCCGTGGTTCACCGATACCGGGCGCCCCGCCGGGTCGTTCGCATGGATGGTCGCCACCAATTCCGTTATGTAGTCTCGCCCCAGCCGCCAGTCCTGCCAGTGCTCACCCCGGGCGCTCACCACGAACGGCTCATTGTCGGCGCCCCAGGCATCGACCGCGGGGGATTGGGCGGCGTGGCGCACGACCGCGGCGGCCATCGCAAGCGCACCCGCGCGCAACTCCGGCACATCCGAGATCACCTCGCCCCCATCGAGGCCGCCGGTGCGTTCGAACATCCAGGTGGGGATGTACCACTCGGGGTGGCGCTGCGCCTTCATTCCCACCGTGAGCAGCACCTTCGCGCCGTTCCGCTCGGCCGCCCCGATGAGCGCATCGAGGAGCGCGAAGTTGTACTGTCCGGGCGCGGGCTCGACCTCGGACCACTCGGCCGAGATCCGCACGATGGGCGCGCCCGTCGCCGCCAGCAGGTCCGAAAGGCGGGCGGCGCACCACTCCGCGCGGCCCGGGCGGTCGTCTGGCACGGTACCGCGCCCAAGCGTGGGGTCCTCCAGCTCGAGATACTCCATCTGGTTGCAGCTGAAGCTCACCCCGAAGACGGGGGCGCCGGCGGGCTCGACGTGCGGCCAGCTCAGGCGGACGAACAGCCAGGCCATGAACGCGACCATCCCGAGCGCGACCGCGGCGCCGCCGCCGAGCGCGCACAGGGCCACCACTGCCCGCCTCCGGAGGCGGGCAGTGGTGGCCGTGCTCGGGGGCGCCGGAGCCTGGGAGGCGGCTTCGCTGCGGGCCATTGGAGGCGAGGGTAAAGCCGAATCCCGCTGTGCCAAATCGTACTTTCGCAACACTCCATCGCGATGGCCGCCAATACTCTCGGCTCAGGCTGGCGCTCCCTGCGCGGCGCTTCCTTCGCCCTTGCTTGCGAGCCACGAAGCTGCCGCCTACCGTACGCGCCAACCGCTCCAGATCCCGAATACGAGGCCGCCCCGCCCATGACATCCAGTGAAGCCCTGTTCGAAGGCCCGTCGTGGCGCGGCCGCCTCGTCAAGCTGCTCGTCGCGCTCGCCGTCGTCGCGGGCGCATCCGCCACCGGCTATTGGTTCTTCTTCCGCCCGGGCGAAACGGCCGGCACCGCCACCGCCGGCACCACGAGCGAGGTCGCGGTCACGAAGGGCAAGCTCGTCAGCACCCTCACGAGCACCGGCACCGCCGCCTCCACCGTCAGCGGCAAGCTCACCTTTTCCTCCAGCGGCAGCGTCAAAGCCGTGAACGTGGCCGTCGGCGATAAGGTGACCGCCGGGCAGGTGCT
>JAYRRO010000301.1:0-3613 GCA_041910095.1 Dehalococcoidia bacterium | reverse complement strand
GGCTACAACGTGAAGGCGTTCTGCTTCCAGGACAGCCCGCGCCGCGCCCACTCCATCGCCGCGCAGGGCGGTATCAACGCCGCCAAGAACTACAAGAGCGACGGCGACAGCGTCCACCGCCTGTTCTATGACACCATCAAGGGTGGCGACTACCGTGCCCGCGAGGCCAACGTTCACCGCCTCGCCGAGATCAGCACGCAAATCATCGACCAGTGCGTCGCGCAGGGCGTGCCGTTCGCGCGGGAGTACGGCGGGCTGCTCGATAACCGTTCGTTCGGCGGCGCTCAGGTTTCGCGCACCTTCTACGCGCGCGGGCAGACGGGCCAGCAGCTGGAGCTCGGCGCGTACCAGGCGCTCTCGCGGCAGGTCGAGCTCGGCTCCGTGAAGATGTACCCCCGCACGGAGATGCTCGACCTCGTGATGAAGGACGGGCGTGCGGTCGGCATCGTCGTGCGCGACCTCGTGACGGGCGAAATCAGCTCGCACTCCGCCCACGCAGTGGTACTCGCGACCGGCGGCTACGGCAACGTTTTCTTCCTTTCGACGAACGCGAAGGGGAGCAACGTCACCGCGACGTGGCGCGCCCACAAGCGCGGCGCCTACTTCGCCAACCCCTGCTACACGCAGATCCACCCGACCTGCATCCCGGTCTCCGGCGACTACCAGTCGAAGTTGACACTGATGTCGGAGTCGCTGCGCAACGACGGCCGCGTGTGGGTGCCGAAGGCGAAGGGCGACAAGCGGCCCGCGAACCAGATCCCGGACGCCGAGCGCGACTACTACCTCGAGCGCCGCTACCCCTCGTTCGGCAACCTGGTGCCGCGCGACGTCGCCTCGCGAGCGGCGAAGGTCGTCGTCGACGACGGCTATGGCGTGGGCGAAATCGCCAACGGTGTGTACCTGGACTTCGCCGACGCCATCCGGCGGCTCGGCCGGGCCACCATCGAACAGCGCTACGGCAACCTCTTCGACATGTACGCGAAGATCACGGGCGACAACCCGTACGAAGTGCCCATGCGCATCTACCCGGCCGTGCACTACACGATGGGCGGGCTCTGGGTGGACTACAACCTCATGAGCAACATCCCGGGCCTGTTCGTCATCGGCGAAGCCAACTTCTCCGACCATGGCGCGAACCGGCTCGGTGCGAGCGCCCTCATGCAGGGCCTGGCGGACGGCTATTTCGTGCTCCCGACGACGATCGCGGGCGAGCTGGCCAATCAGCTCAACGAGCCGCCGGTCTCGACCGACAGCGCGGAGTTCCGGGCCGCGGAGGACGGGGTGAAGGACGGGATCGCGCGCCTGCTCGGCATCAAGGGCTCGCGCACGGTCGATTCGTTCCACCGGCAGCTGGGCAAGACGATGTGGGAGCACTGCGGCATGGCGCGCAACACCGCCGGCCTCACCGCGGCCCTGAAGGAGATTGGCCAGCTCCGCGAGGAGTTCTGGAGCGATGTCCGCGTGCTCGGCGAAAACGAGTCGCTGAACCAGTCGCTCGAAAAGGCCGGCCGGGTTGCCGACTTCCTCGAGCTCGGCGAGCTCATGTGCCAGGACGCCCTCCACCGCGAGGAATCCTGCGGCGGGCACTTCCGGGAGGAGCACCAGACCCCCGACGGCGAAGCCCTGCGCGACGACGAGAACTTCGCGTATGTCGCGGCGTGGGAGTTCGCGGGGGCGGGCAGGCCGGGCGTGCTCCACAAGGAAGACCTGAACTTCGAATTCGTCCACCTGGCGCAACGGAGCTACAAGTGAGCAAGAACCTCAATCTCACCCTCCGGGTCTGGCGGCAGCGTGGGCCCGCGGATTCCGGCGGTTTCGAGACCTACAAGGCCGACGGCATCAACGACGATATGTCCTTCCTCGAGATGCTCGACGTCGTCAACGAGCGGCTCATCGGCGATGGCAAGGACCCGATCGCGTTCGACCACGATTGCCGCGAGGGCATTTGCGGGTCCTGCGGCTTCGTGATCGATGGCCGGCCGCACGGCCCACAGCCCGGGACGACGGTCTGCCAGCTGCACATGCGGCACTTCAGCGACGGTGACGACATCACGGTCGAGCCGTGGCGCGCGGCCGCCTTCCCGGTCATCAAGGACCTGGTGGTCAGCCGGGCGCCGTTCGACAAGATCATCCAGGCGGGCGGGTACATCTCCGCGCCGACGGGCGCCGCTCGAGATGCGAACTCCACGCTCATCCCGAAACCGACGGCGGACCTCGCCTTCGATGCGGCCGCGTGCATCGGCTGCGGCGCGTGCGTGGCGGCCTGCCCGAACGGCGCCGCCCAGCTGTTCACGTCGGCGAAGGTCGCCCACCTGAACCTGCTCCCCCAGGGCCAGCCGGAGCGTTGGAGCAGGGTGACCTCGATGGTCGAGGTGATGGAGTCGTACTTCGGCAGCTGCACGAACTACCGCGAGTGCGAGGCCGTCTGCCCCAAGGGCATCAGCATCGACTTCATCGCGAAGATGAACCGCGACTTCCTGCAGGCGAAGTTCCGCGACAAGAAGAAGCTGGTGGGCGGGCCGCTCGAGGACGCTGGCTAGGCGGCACGAGTTCGGCTGACCGGGAGAGGCCCCCTCATGCGAGGGGCTTCTCTCCTATTCCCGTGCTCGCGTTCCACGCGGATTTTCTCACGCTTTCGCAATCGCAACCGACGAGCCGTTATGCCGATGGTAGTCTTGGTTTGCACATTTCGGCCTTTTCATATCGGGGCGTGGCGGATTCGAGACAGTGACAGCCGAGGCAACCACCGGAACGCTCAGTGACGGCGCGCTGGCCGACCGCGCTCGCGATGGCGACCGCGCTGCCCTCGCGACTCTGTACGAACGGCACTTCGACGCCCTCTCGGACTTCCTCGCGCGCATGCTCCGCGACCGCGCCGAGGCGGAAGACGCCGCGCAGGACACGCTGCTCAAAGCGATGGAATCCATCGGGACTCTGGAGAAGGGCGCCAGCTTCAAGAGCTGGCTCTTCACCATCGCCTACCGTGGCGCCATCAGCCGCCTGCGCGCGGCGCGGCATTACGCGGCGCCGGCCGAGGGCGGTCAGGGCTTCGACTTCACGGAGATCGAGGACACGAGCGGTTCCGCCGACCCGGCTGCCCAGGCCGAGCGCCTCGCCACGGCGGACCTCATCTGGGAAGCCGCCTCCGCGCTCGACGACCGAGAGTACGCGGTCCTCGACCTGCACCTTCGCCAGGGGCTGGAGTCGCCCGAGATCGCCATCGTACTGGGGGTCACGCGGAACCACGCGGCGGTCCTGCTCTCGCGGGTGCGGCAGTCTCTGAAGCAATCCACGGTGGCGCTGCTTCTGCTTCGGCAAGGGCGCAACGAATGCGCCGCGCTCGACCGCGAACTCGCCTTCCCGGGCGCCGCCAGCCTCTCGCCCGAAGTGCGGCGCATCATCAACCGGCACGCCCGCACCTGCGCGGTCTGCACCAGCCGGGGACTTCGACTGGGTTCGATCGAGGCGGGATTCGGCGGGCTGGCGCCAGTGGCGCTGGGTGTGGCGTGGAAGGCCGGTTTGCTCGCGAAGTTTGGCATTGCGGCCGGCGCGGCCGCTTCGGGCGGGGCTGCCGCTGCGGGTGCCGGTGCCGCGGCAGGCGCCGCCGGAGCCG
>JAYRRO010000300.1:0-2745 GCA_041910095.1 Dehalococcoidia bacterium | reverse complement strand
CGCGAAGGCGGAGCGCCGGCGCGTCGTCGCCGTCGGCACGACGAGCGTTCGGACCCTCGAGGCGTCCGCCCGGGCCCACCGGGGTCGCGTGGCGGCCGGTCCCTTCGAGACGCGGCTCTTCCTCGTCCCGGGGGCGGAGTTCCTCGTCGTCGACGCCCTCCTGACGAACTTCCACCTCCCGCGCTCGACGCTCCTCATGCTCGTGAGCGCGTTCGCGGGGCGGGAGCGGGTCCTCGCGGCGTACCGCGAGGCGGTCGCCTCGGGCTACCGCTTCTTCTCCTACGGCGACGCAATGTGGATCGCCTGAGGGAGAACCGCTCCTCAGCGCTTCGGGAAGGCGGCCCGAAGCGTCTCGGCCTCGGCCTCGGACATCTTCGGCGCCCCCTTCCGGAGCATTCCGACGAAGTGGTCGACCTCGTCGGCCTTCGCCGGGAACCCGACGTTCGTCCCGGGGCCCGCGAGGTTCGAGGTCGCGAGCGGCGCGCGCGTCTTCCGGTCGAGCACCTCCTTCGCCGCGGGAGTCGCCAGGACCGCCTCGAGTTTGCGGCACCAGCCGCACCACGACGCGTGGAAGAGGACGAGGACGTTCTTCCTCCCCGCGGCGGCCTTCGCCGACGCCTCCTTCAGGAGGTCGGCGGCCGGGCGGGGCCCGTCGGCGAGGAGCGAGAGGGAGACGAAGAGGGGCGCGAGGACGGCGAGGCGGGCACGCACGCCGCAATCGTAGCGCGCCTCCCGGAGCTCCCGCGTCGGAGCGTGAGCGCGAATCGCGTCCGGGCTCAGGCGCGCGCGGAGCAACCGTGTTCTTTGTCAAGGGTGAGGGTGTGGAAAAGTGGAGGTGAGACCGCCTGGGAGGGAGACCGGGGGAGCCGCTCCGGGGTGGGGTATCCGTGCTGCGCTCAGCGCGCGGGCCGACCCGCCAGCGCTGCGGTCCGGGGTGTCGGCGGGCGCGCGAAAACTCGCGGGGCGCGCCTGGGGTCGATGAGGGTCGCGCAGCCCAAGATCGAGGAGGGTCGGGGGCGCACCCCGCTCAGACAGTTCGCGCGCTGCTTCCGCCGCCGCCCCGGTCCTCGCGGGCGGGTCCCCGGCCCGTGCTCGACGCTCCGCACGGACACCCCACCCCTGCGCTCCCGCCAGGGCGGCCTCCAGGGGCCACCGAGGCAACGCCCACGGGCAGCCCAGATGCGGGCGCGGCCGCCGGAGAGGTGGGCCCTGGGGGACCCGGCGGCGTCACGTCAGGGGTGACCCTGCAGGTGCGGGTTCCAAGAGATGCCGTCCCGGACCATGGCGTTGAGGATCGTCAGGAGCTTGTGCATGCAGGCGGTGGCAGCGACCTTGTGTGGCTTGCCCGTTGCGAGGAGCCTCTCGTAGAACCGGCTCAGGACGGGGTTGTACCGCACCCCGCTCAGGACGGCCATGTACAGCAGGGCCCGCACGTGGCCCCGCCCCCCCTCGATGTGTCGGTGCCCGGTCTTCTGACGACCGCTCTCGTGAGCGAACGGAGCCACGCCGACCAGGGCCGCCAACTTCTTGCCCGTGAGTGTCCCGAGCTCGGGCAGTTCCGCCAGCAGGCACGAGCTGACCGCCGGCCCGACCCCGGGAACGCTCCGGAGCCGTTCGGCCTTCTCGCAGAACAGCGGGCTGCCCCTGATCGTCCGGTCCAGATCCTGCTCGGCCCGCTTGATCTCCCGCTCCAGCCACTCGATGTGCTTGCCAATCCGCTTGGCGATCGCAGCGCCAGGCCCCTTCTCCAGCCGGTTCTCCTCGGCCGTGCGCATCTCCACCAGCTGGTGTCGCCGGGCCACCGCCGCCGCCAGCGCGACCACCGCCGGGTCCGGCAGGGGACGCACCGCAGGCCGGATGGCATCCCCGAACAGCCCCAAAACGTCGGCATCGATCGGGTCCGTCTTGGCCAGCTGCCCCAGGCTCCTCTTGAAGTCCCTCACCTGCCGCGGGTTGACCACGCACACCGGCAACCCGGCCTGATACAGTGCCAGCGCCGCTGACGCCTCGTAGCCCCCGGTCGCCTCCAGGATCACCCGGCCGATTCCGTGCCCGCCCAGCCGCTCGATGATCTGCCGGTATCCCTCCGCCCCGTTGACCACCGAGAACCTCAAGGCGATCCTGGGCACCGACACGTCCAGATTGGCCTTCGACACGTCGATCCCAGCGCTCGGTCCCTCGTGCCCTTCCATTCGCGCCTCCTTCTCAGGCGGCTCTCCGCGGTGCGCGCCCGGTCCCCACCCGCCCGTCCTTGCATGATGCGGGCTCGTGCCCAGGGCAACCGTTCGGGCTCGAGGGACCTTCGGGACCGGCGACCCTTGCTCCGCGGCGGTCTCTTTGACCAAGGGGGTTGCGGTCTGCCGGTCCCGGGCACCACACGTCGTCGCCGTCCTGTCGCGGGCAGCTCCCTGCCTGCCACACCAAGCTACGCCGATCCTCTCCTTCTGCAACACCATGGCCCGGCCCTCGTGGAATCCCACGGGATTCCACAGATGCCTGTGATTTCCACAAAGAGAAAGAAGCAAAGAGAAACTGCTGCTACTGCGACCGGCCCTCGATAACCGACCGGGGCTCACCGGGGAACATACAAGGGGGAGCGCGAAGCGCGCGGGGGAACCCGGGCGGGACGGGTTCCCCCGATTCGTCATAGGGCCCGAGCACGAAACCGAACGTGCTCGGGCGAGCGCGGAGGGGGAGCGCGAAGCGCGCGGGGGAACCCGGGCGGGACGGGTTCCCCCGATTCGT
>JAYRRO010000299.1:0-2668 GCA_041910095.1 Dehalococcoidia bacterium | reverse complement strand
GGGGGTACTCCGTCCCGCAGCGCGTGCACCTGCGCATGTCCGGCATGTCAGTCGTACCAGCGCATCTCGCCCGGCGCCAGGTCGACCTCGAACCGCTGCCCGCGCGCCTCGATCGCGATAACACGCGAACGATCGGCATCGTTGCGCACCTGTACGCGGCCGCTGACCTGCCGGACGAAGAGGTCCTTCCCGGTGAGGCTGCCGCTATCCCCCACGACGCGCGGCGCCTGCCCCGTCGCCGTGACCTGCAGCAGAAACCCCTCATGCGGGCGCACGAGCAGGTCGCCCATGCCCACGAGCCGCGCGTTCCACACGTCGAAGGCCACCTCGCCCGGCGCCAGCAGCTCCTGCGTTACCACCCACCGGCTGCTCTCGCTCCAGTTGAGGACGCCCACCAGCGACCGTCCCTCGCCGAGGTTCGCGCGCCACGTGCTCGCGACGGGACCCTCGCCCGGGTCGTACGGCCTGGCCGCGACCCCGGTGGGCGGGAAGAGGGTCAGCGCCATCGCGCGCCGTTCGGCGGGCAGGGCGGGGAGGTCGTCCGTGGCCACAATCATTCCGCCGCTGAGAGCGATGCCCGTCGCCAGGAAGCGCGTCTCCGCCTCGCTCAGAGCCGTGTCCTCCGTCCTCACGATGAGGCAGTCCGGGTCGTTCGCCCACCAGCGGCCGTGCATCCAGTTCCGGGCCAGCGTCATGCGCATGGCATGGCGGACCGAGGGGTCCGTCCCGTCACTCCAGAGCGCCTTCACATCGGGCCCAACCCGCATCCCATCGACCAGGCCCACGGCCGGGAGGAAGTGGCAGGTGCAGCCAAGCAGGAACACGTCGTCGCCGGCCGCATCCCGCATGATCTCGAGCCCGCGCCGCAGATTGCCCGCGGCCGTCGTGCCCGGCTGGTGGTACCGCACGCGGTCGGCCGGCTGCGCCGCATAGGCGAGCGCGTCCAGCTTCAGGTATTCGAAGCCGAAGCCTTTCGCCATCGTGCCCACCACGCCCCGCAGGAACGCCTCGCCCCGGGGGTGCGTGCAGTCCACGACGGCGCAGCGCCCCAGCCAGGTATCGACGAACAGCATCTCGCCGTCCGCACCGCGCAGCGCGATCTCCGGGTGGGCGGCGAGCACCTCGCTCCGCTCGTTGAGCACCAACGGCGCCAGCCAGATGCCGGGCCGGTAACCGGCTTCGCGGATGCGCTCCGCGAGGTCGCCCAGCGTCGAAGGGAACTTCGCGTTCGGCCGCAGCCAATCGCCCGTCGCGGGCTGGTACCCGTCGTCGACCTGGACGAACTCGGCCGGGTGCCCGCTCGCGCGCATCGCCTCCAGGTTGCGCAGCACGTCGTCCTCGGTTACCCGGTCGTAGAACTGATACCAGCTGCACCATGCTGCCGGCACGTGGTCCGGGACGCGGGCGCCCATCTCGCCGGCGACTTCGCCGGCGTACGTCTCGACCAGCGTCTGCACGCCGCGCCCCTCGGCGAGGAGCACCGGCTGGAGGTCGAGCGTCTCCCCCGGCGCGATGCGCACGCCGGTGACATCGAACACGAGCGTGAGCGATCGCAGGCTCGTCTCCTCCTCGTCGAGCGCCACGTCGATGTCCAGGAAGAAGCGGTCGCCGCGCAGACTCCCGGCCACCAATGCCGGGGTCGCGCGCACCGGCAGCGAGAGCGCGACCATCTCCCGGCTGATGTACCGGCGCGTGCCGTCGCCCGTGCGAATCCCATCGCCGGTGTATCCCTCCGGTGCGGGCTCCCCGAACGAGTGCACGAAGGCGTCGGTCTGCATGTAGCGGCCCTGCACCCACATGTGGCCGCCCGCCGAGGGCAGGTCCAGCGCCGCCTTCAGCCGGATGCGTCGCGGGGCGGCCTCGGTGTCCGAGGTGTTCGTCACGGACACCGAGAGCCTCGCGGTCAGCGCGTCGAAAGCGTGGCGAACCTCCAGCCCCGCGTCCGCCTCCGCCGCGAAGTCGAGCCCCCAGGGCAGATCAGTCATGCACCCCTCCGTGCGTAGTGCTCCCGTGCCGCCGCCAGCGAAGCAGGTGTGCCGATGTCCGACCACGGCCCTTCGACCGGGACGGCGCGCAGCCGTGCGCCCGCCGCCACCATCGCGGCGATCGCCCGCGGCAGTTCGTACTCCCCGCGCGCGGATGGCTCCAGCGCGGCCACATGCTCCCAGATCGCGGGCCCGAGCACGCCGATGCCCGCGTTGTTCCAACGGGTGGTCGAACTTCCCGGCGCCGGCTTCTCCACGATCCGCCTGACGAATCCGTCCGCGACGTAGACGGCGGCGCCCTCCGCCGGGTCATCGACATCGTTGACGGCCAGCGCCCCGTCCGCGACGGCCGCGGCGCGAGTCACCGCCGGGTACGTCCCCGGTGGCACGACGATGTCCGCCCACGCCCACGCGAAGGGACTTTCGCCGAGGGCATCCCTCGCCAGCAGGAGCGCCCTTGCCGTGCCGTCGGGGTCCGCCTGGCGGACGTAGGAGAGCCGCATCCCGCAGGCCTCGCCGTTCCCCAGCTCGGCCTCGACCTGTTCCCCGAGATAGCCCGTCACGACCACGACTTCGCGGATGCCCGCGCGCGCGAACCCGTCGAGCGCGCGCACAATCACCGGCCGGCCGCCGACGGCCAGCAGCGGCTTGGGCGTCGCGGCCGTGATTTCGCCGAGCCGCGT
>JAYRRO010000298.1:0-3087 GCA_041910095.1 Dehalococcoidia bacterium | reverse complement strand
TCCGGCTTGCATCTTCCGTCAACTCCCGGTATTGAAAGCGGTAGACATGAGTGCTCCAACCGCCGCCAAGATCCGCGTCCTCATCGCCAAGCCCGGCCTCGACGGCCATGACCGTGGGGCCAAGGTCGTCGCCCGCGCCCTGCGCGATGGCGGCTGCGAAGTCATCTATACCGGCATCCGCCAGACACCGCAGATGATCGCCGAGGCCGCCCTCCAGGAAGACGTCGACGTCGTCGGCCTCTCCATCCTCTCGGGCGCCCATCTCGAGCTCTTCCCGCGTGTTGTCGATGAACTGAAGAGCCGCGGCGTGGACGACGTCCTCCTGTTCTGCGGGGGAATCATCCCCGAAGAGGACACGCGAGCCCTCGAAGCACTCGGCTTCAAGGCCATCTTCCGCCCCGGCACGAACACCCAGGACATCGTCAAGTTCGTCTATGAACACGTCCAGAAGTAAGGCGTGGACGACCTCGTTCAGCGATTCCTGAACGGCGAACGCCGCGCGCTCGCGCGGGTCATCAGCCGCGTCGAAAACCAGACCGCGGAGGGGCGCGAGTACCTTCGCGCCCTCTTCCCGCACTCCGGCAAGGCCCACACCATCGGCATCACCGGCGGGGCCGGTGCTGGCAAGTCGACGCTCACCGGTGCGCTCGCCGCCGAGTACCGGCGCCGGGGGCATACCGTCGGCATCGTTGCGGTAGACCCTTCGAGCCCGTTCTCGCACGGCGCCATCCTCGGCGACCGTATTCGCATGCAGGACCTCGCGCTCGATCCCGGCGTGTACGTGCGCTCCATGGCGAGCCGCGGTGCACTCGGCGGCCTCGCCCCAACGATCGACGACGTCGTCTCGGTCATGGACGCGTTTGGCTTCGACTACGTGCTCATCGAGACCGTGGGCGCCGGGCAGGACGAGGTCGAAGTCGCGGGCACCGCGCTGACGACCATCCTCGTCAACAACCCCGGCACCGGCGACGACATCCAGGCGATGAAGGCCGGGATTATCGAGATCGCCGACGTGCTCGTGGTGAACAAGGCCGACCACCCGGGCGCCGACATCCTGGTGAGCCAGCTCCAGGCACTCCTCTCGCTCGCGCCCGCGGGCAGCCGGCGTCCGGCGATCGTGAAGACGACGGCGATCAAGGGTGAAGGGCTCGACAGGGTCGCCGACGCCGTGGCGGAGCACCGCCAGTACCTCGAAAGCTCCGGCCAACTGGCCGAGCAGCGCGGCATCGACGCCCGCCACCAGGTGCTCGCGATCGCGCGGGCGATCCTGCTGGAGCGCATTCGCCAGGGCACGCCGGAGGCCGAATTGAACGCGCTCGTCGAACGCGTCGCCAACCGCGAACTGGACCCGCACACGGCCGCCGAGGCGCTCGCCGCCGCCGTCACCGCCTGACAGGCCAGGCGGCGTCCCGTGATACCATCCGGCGGTGAGTTCGCAGCGCATCCGCGTCTGGTTTCGTAAAGGCGACCGCGTTCGCTACATCTCCCACCTCGACGTGCTCCGTTACTGGGAACGCGCCATCCGGCGAGCCGGCCTGCCGCTCTCGTACTCGCAGGGCTTCACACCGCACCCGAAGCTCGCCTTCGCCGGGCCGTTGCCGTTGGGGTACGCCGCCGACGCCGACATCATGGACATCACGTTCGACGAGCGAGTGGACCCGGGCACGATCGCGGAGCGGCTCGCGCCCCAATCCAGCGAGGATCTCGCCCTCATCGCCGCCGTCGAGGTGCCGCTCTCGAACCCGCCGCCTCAATCGGTGCTCCTATGGGCCGACTACCGCGTCGATGTCCCCGGGCTCGACCCCGCCGACGCCGCGGCGGCGCTTGGGGCGTTCCTCGCGCGGACAGAGTTCCCGTGGACCGAGGAGCGCCGCGACAAATCCAAGTCGTATGACCTCCGCGCCATGGTTGCCTCGGCCGCGGCGACGGCGATCGATGGGGGGGGCCGCATCGCCTGCCGTATGCGCGCGAGCCAGGAGAACATGGCGCGCCCGGAGCAGCTGCTCGCCGCGCTCTTCTCCGGCTTCGAGGGACAGGACTTCTGCCGCGTTTCGCTCGTTCTGGACGAAGTCTCGCCCGCACGGGACCTCTACCGGCGCAGAGGAAGGTTCCTCGAATGACGGTGAGCATTCGCATCGCGGCGCCGGCTGACGGCCCGGCCATTTATCGCGCGTGGCTGGCGATTCGGGAGCACTACGCCGCCACCGATGGCCGCGTGCTGAACGCCCCCGTGGGCGAACCGGAGTTCATCGCCGCGCTTCGCGACAGCGTCGCGCGGGCGACCTCGTGCACGATGGTGGCCGAACGCGGCGACACGCTCGCCGGCTTCATCAGCGGCGGCATCGAACAGAACCAGCCGGGTCGCCTGCCGGAACGGCACGCGACCATCGGCTACCTGTACGTCGCCCCGGAGCACCGCCGCGAGGGCATCGGGCGCAGGCTGGTGGGTGCGCTGAGCGGCTGGGCGGCAAACCAGGACGGCGTCGACCATCTCGAAATGACCGTTCTCGCGCGCGACACGGCGGCCGCGGCGTTCTGGCGCAGCCTCGGGTTCGCACCCTTCATCGAACGCCTGTGGGCGCCGCTGGCCGGCTCGGAACCGTGATCCTGTACCTCATCCGCCACGGCGAGACCGCCTCGAACCGCGATCGCCTGGGCCTCGGACGTGCCGACGTGCCGCTCACGGAGACGGGCGAACGGCAGGCGGCCGCCATCGGCGCACGCCTCGCCCGCGAGCCCATTGAGCGCATCCTCGTGAGCCCCCTCGGCCGTGCAGTCGCGACCGCGAACGCCGTGCGCGGCGAGCGGCCGATCGAGCTCGAAGTGCGCGAAGAGCTTCTCGAGCTGGATGTCGGCGTCACCGAGGGTATGACCTTCCCGGACATGCGGGCGCAGCACCCGGAGTTCTTCGCCGCCTGGGTGGGCGCCGATGGCGCGGACACGGTGATGCCCGGCGGGGAGAGCCTCCGGCACGTCTACGACCGCGTCGCGCCGCTGATCGGCGAGCTGCGGGCGGCGCCCGAAGCCGTCATGGCGGTGGTGTCGCACAACTTCGTAACGCGCGTGGCCATCTGCCTGCTGCTCGGG
>JAYRRO010000297.1:0-62633 GCA_041910095.1 Dehalococcoidia bacterium | reverse complement strand
GGTGGTTCGGCCACACTCAGCTGATGTCGAACTCCGAGATCATGCCCTTCGCGAAGTGCGGCGTGCCCTGGGCGTCGCTCGTGTCCGGGAACGTGCACACCATCACGTAGTGCCCCTTCTCCAGGTTCTTGCCGACCGTGTACGTCGCCCTGTCGCCCGGCTTCATCTCGGCGACCACGAACAGCACTTCCACGCCCTCGGGCGGCCCGCCGGAAGACAGCGCCTCCTGCACGTTCACGCCCGGTGCGACCTTCGCCAGTACGGCTTCATGCGTCTGCTTGCCCTTGTTCTCGAACTCCAGCGAGCCCGTGCCTGGCTTGATGTCCTTCGCATCGAACTTGAAGTTGAAGTCTCCGAGTTCGACCGAGGCGTCGGCCGAGTCGTCCGCGCCGCAGCCGGCGAGCAGCACCGAAGTCGCCGCCAACGCGGCCAGCGGTGCAACCAGCAGTTTCCGATTCATTCGTGTGATTCCCTTCTCTCCGGTGGATGCACTCATCCTGCCGTCCGGGCATGCGGGTAAAGGAGTTGCAGAGGTCGCACCCGGGCGGCCGTACCTTGGTCCGTTGACGAACCATGCCGGCTATGGTTGGACACGACATAAATCGCGACGACCGCATGCCAGCGGTGGGCACCGGCCACCGCTGCCCGGATACTGGTCTGATGCAGATCGGTACCGTCCCCGTGGCCGGCATCGCGCGGCTCGCTCCCATGGCGGGCATCTCCAATGCCCCCTTCCGGCTCGTGGCGCGCGAATGCGGCAGCGCGATGACCACCTCCGAGGAGATCGACGCCATGTCGCTCGTGCGCGAGAACCCCGTCGCGCGCGAGATCGCTCGCTTCTATCCGGAGGAGCGCCCGCTCGCGATGCAGCTCCTCGGCTGCGATGCCGCAGTCCTCGTGCCCGCAGCCGAGGCCCTGCAGGCGGCGGGCGCCGACATCATCGACCTCAACATGGGCTGCCCCGTCAACAAGATCGTTCGGCAGGGCAAGGGCTCGGCACTGATGCGCGACATCCCGGCGACGGCGCTGCTGGTCCGGGCCCTCCGCCGTGCCATCGCGGTCCCGTTCACGGTGAAAATCCGGGGCGGCTGGGACGACGAGCACCTGAACGCGGTCGAGGTCGCCCGCATGCTCCAGGACGAGGGCGTCGATGCCCTCACGGTGCACCCCCGAACCCGCAGCCAGCAGTTCACCGGCCGCGCGCCGTGGCAGATCATCCGCGACGTGGTCGAAGCCGTGGACATCCCCGTGACCGGCAACGGCGACGTGCGCTCCATGGCCGACGCCCGCCGCATGATGGCCGAGACGAGCTGCCAGTCGGTCATGATCGGCCGCGGCGCGCTCGGCCGGCCGTGGGTCTTCGATGAAACCCTCGACGCGCTCGATACGGCGGCGCGCTGGGAGCGGATGACCGCCGCAACCCGCCGTCACGTCGCCCTGATCGAGGAGCACTACGCAGACAACCCGCGCTACCTGCTGAACCAGCTCCGCAAGCACCTCGGCTGGTACACGATGAACTTCCGCAGGTCGAAGGCCGCGCGCGCCGCCGTGCACCCGGCACGTTCACGCGACGAGGCACTCGATGCCTTCTGGGCGTTCTGGGAGCGCACCCGTGACCGGGCCCTCGCCGGGGAACCGGTTGAAATCGTCCCGGACCATTCCGCGCTGGAAGGCTAGCCATCTGCGATGGTTTAGCCGCGCCGCCGGACCGGGCACGCGTCCGCCTCTGATTCTCCGGACCGCAGCCTGAGGGGACTCCAACACGGAGATGCCCGTGGCTCTCGAGATCCGCGAGGCGGATGGCCGCCGCCGTATCCAGCGCACCGTTACCCTCCTTCGGACCCCCGCCGAATGCTATGCCCTCTGGCGGGACTTCGCCCGCCTGCCGTCCTTCATGCACGCGCTCGAGTCCGTCACCGTCGACCCGTCCGGCCGGCGCTCCCACTGGGTGGCGAAAGCGCCCGCCGGGGAGGCGCTCGAATGGGATGCGGAGGTGGTCGAGGACATCCCGGACGAATTCATCTCGTGGCGTTCGCTACCGGGGCCCGGCAGCGCGCTCGCGGGCGAAGTCGCGTTTCATGCGGCGCCCGCCGGCCGCGGCACCGAGATGACCGCCGTCCTCACCTACGATCCCCCGGCGGGCGAAGCGGCGAAGGGCATCGCCAGGCCGATTGGCGGGGACCCGGCACAACAGCTCGACGAAGATGTCCGGAGGTTCAAGGCACTGATGGAGACTGGCCGCGCGCCGACTACCGAGGGGCAATCCCACGGCCGCAACCGGCCGTCCGCCGCGAAGAGAGGAGCCGCCTGATGCGCGCCGTTTGCTGGACTGGCCGCAATGGCATCGAAGTGCGCGAGGTCCCCGATCCCGCCATCCTTGACGGCCGCGATGCGATCCTCCGTGTCACCTCCACCGCCATTTGCGGGAGTGACCTTCACATGTACGACGGATACATCCCGTCCATGCGGGCGGGGGACATCCTCGGCCACGAGTTCATGGGCGAGGTGGTGGAGTGCGGGCCGGAAGTAGCGAACCTGCGCCCCGGCGACCGGGTTGTTGTGCCCTTCGCCATCGCCTGCGGGTCGTGCGCATTTTGCGCGCGCACCGAGTTCGCCCTCTGCGAGAACACGAATCCGTCTGGCAGGGTGCTTGCTGCGCTGAACGGCTACACCGGCGCCGGCCTGTTCGGGTATTCACACCTCTATGGCGGATATGCCGGCGGCCAGGCCGAGTTCGTGCGCGTGCCCTACGCCGATGTCGGCGCCCACCCCGTGCCCGCCGGCCTGCGCGATGAGCAGGTCCTATTCCTCACGGACATCCTTCCCACCGGCTACATGGCGGCGGAGAACTGCAATATTCGGCCGGGCGACAGCGTCGCGGTGTGGGGCGCGGGACCGGTCGGATTGCTTGCCGCGCTTTGCGCCCACCTTCTCGGCGCCGAGTGCGTGATCGTCATCGACCGCGTCCCCGAGCGTCTCCAGTTAGCCAAAGAACGTTGCCACGCGGAGACGGTCAACCTGGATGAGACGGAAGACGTGGTGGAGACGTTGAAAGAGCTGACCGGCGGCCGGGGCCCCGATGCCGTCATCGACGCCGTCGGCATGGAGGCGCATGCCGTGGGTATCTCGGGGCTCTACGACAAAGCCAAACAGGCCGTCCGGATGCAGACGGACCGGCCGACCGCCCTCCGGCAGGCCATCCAGGCATGCCGGCCCGGCGGCACCGTATCGATCCCGGGCGTTTACAGCGGCTTCATCGATTCGATGCCGCTCGGTGCCGCCTTCGGCAAGGGCCTCTCCTTCCGCATGGGCCAGACGCATGTGCATCGCTACATCCCCGCGCTCCTCCGCGAGATCGAAGGCGGGACGCTCGACCCTTCGTTCCTCGTGACCCATCGGCTCCCGCTGGCTGATGCCCCGCAGGCGTACCGTACGTTCCGCGAAAAGCGCGATGGGTGCGTCAAGGTCGTGCTCGACCCGGCGGCGTGACTACCCCATCGCCCGCGCGCGCCTGGGCTGCGTCGTGGTCAGCGTGGCGATGTCGCCTTCTTCCGCGAGCACGATGACGATGTCGCCGTCGTTCAGGCACTCCGTTTCCCGCGGCCCCACGAGCAGCTCGCCGCCGCGCCGCCGGATGCCCAGCAGCGTGGCGTTCGTGGTACCGGCCACCAGCTGCCCCGCCGATTGTCCCGCGAGCTCGTTCTCGGCGTTGACTTCGAACTCCGCCAGCACGAGATCCCCGTGGCGGCCCGTTGCCAGCGTGTCCATAAAGTCCGCCGCCAGCGGCTGCATCGCGAGCAGCACCATGCGCCGCCCGCCCAGGCTGTAGAGCGAAAGCACCCGGTCGGCTCCCGCGAGCCGCAGCTTCTCCTCGTTGTGCGGCAGCGCCGCGCGCGCCACGATGAACAGCCCCGGGTTCACGTTGCGCGCCGTGAGCGTGATGTAGGTGTTCCCCGCGTCGCTGTCGCTCGCCGCCAACAGGCAGCGCGCCGTTCCGATCTGAGCCTGCACGAGCACGCGCTCGCTCGAGGCGTCGCCCTCGATGACGAGGTACCCGAAGCGCCGCGCCACCTCGGCCTGCTCCGGCGTCTGCTCGATGACGACGAACGGCTGGCCGCGTTCGTTCAGCTCTCGCGCGATCTCCTGGCCAACGCGCCCGAATCCGCACAGGACGTAGTGCTCCCGCAGCCGGCTGATCTCCATCTCGCGTCTCCTGCGGTAGAACCGCGTCCCGATGTCGCCCTCGAGAGACTCCTGCACGACCAGCGTGAGCGTGTACAGCACCGTCCCCACCCCCGTGAGGATGAGGAACATCGTGAACACCTTCTCCGCCGTGTTGAACGGCTTCAGCTCCCGGAAGCCGACCGTCGTCACCGTGGTGACCGTCTGGTACAGCGCATCGACGAGCGACAGCCCGAAGAGCATGTACCCAAGTGTGCCCCAGCAAATCGTCGCCCCGACCAGTGAAAGCGCCACGCGCAGGCGCGTGCTCAGGGGCAGAGCGCGAAGGAAGTCGAGGCGCATGGCGCGATTATATGGCTGGAGCGGCTCCAGACTTCCGGGCCGTTCGCCCCGAAGTGCCCGGGCGAGCTATCCGAGCAGGGCCGTGTACTGGCGCTTCATCCAGTCGCCCTTGGCGCGGTACTCCACGGCCGTGCGCAGCGCCCCCCGCTTCCCCGTCTCCCGGGCATAGGCGAGGTTCAGCGCGGCGTGGTGGTTCTCCATCGGCCCCCGGCGGCGCGCCCGCTCCTTCGCCGCACGGTTCGTCCACGTCTTGCAGTACTCGATGGCGTCGCGCATCTCCCCGGCGAGGTCCACGACATCGGGCAGCGGCTCCGGCGCGGCCTGGGCGCGCGCGACCGGCGCCGGCGCGGCCACCCCGAACATGGTCAGCTGCTGCCCCTCGATGAGCTGCCCCGTGTGGTCGACGTTCAGGTCGCCGGCTTCGACCACGTCCGTGATCTCGGGGCCAATCCCTTCGTCCTCGAAGAGCTCGCCCGGGACGGTATCCTCATCGTCGTCCGCGGCGTCCTCATCGCGGCCGAACAGCCCGGGCTCCGCGCGCAGGGCGACGGGCGCTGGTGGCACCTCGCGCTCGAGGTGCTCGATGATGCTCGCCAGCCGCGGGTCCCGGCCGATGAACACGTTCAGCAGGTTCAGGCGCTCCGGGAGGTTGTGGTTGTAGCGAAGCCCCCGCCCGAGTTGCTGGATCACGGGCTCCCGGCTAAAGACGGCGTCCAGCTTCAGGAGCACGCTCACCGTCGGGGCGTCGAACCCTTCGCTGGCCTTCTTCACCTGGATGAGTACGTCGTACTCGCCGCCGTGGAAGCCTTTGAGCCGACGGTCGTTCTCGGCATCGGCGATGTCGCCGCTATGCACCACGACGCAGCGCAGCGAAGGGTGCCACCGCGAGAACTCCCGCCACAGGTGGTTCGCGTGCTCGGTCGTGGCCGCGAAGACGAGCCCCTGGTGCTGTCCCGGCGCCGCGGCGATCTTCGCCTGGAGCGCCAGCGCGAACTCCCGCACGAGCGGCTCGACGTAGTCCTCGTTCCAGCGCAGCTGCTGCCGCACGCATCGCTGGTCGAAGTCGGGCAGTTCCGCCATCTCCGAGGCCGTGAATTCGTAGGTTTCACCGTCGCTGCCTCGCAGCTGCACGGCATAGTCCTTCATCTGCAGGTTCAGGTGCTTGAGGATGTGGCGTTCCTTCCACGCCTGCCGCATCGACACGAGCACGAGCGGGTCAATCTGCCGGTAGCCGTCGCCCGTTTCGGCGTAGCGGGCTCCGCCGATGGCGTCGCGGTCCAGCCGCACCGGCGTCGCCGAGAGCATCAGCGTCGAGAAGGCCCCCAGCGCTGTTACCGTCGCCGCCCAGCGCCCGGTCTCGCCGAGATGGTGCGCTTCATCGCAGACGAGGTGGACACGGCGGTCGCGGCAAAGCCGCTGATACATCCCCGGCGCCGCCACCACCTGCTGATAGGTCGCAACGATGAAGTTCGCGCCGGTGTTCCGGATGCGGTCCGGCGCGGCGTTGTCGGCGAGGATCTTGCGGATGCTCCGGGTCGATCCGGCCACGCGCAGTGCCTTCTCCACGCCGCCATAGACCTGCGTGCGAAGGACATCCGTCGGCGTCAGGTACAGGCATGTGTCCGCACCCGCCACGTTCGCCGCGACCTCGAACGAACCCACGCCGATGACCGTCTTCCCATAGCCGACGGGCACCACGACGAGTTCGGAGCGGGACCCCTGGCGCAGCGCATCGCCCCAGCGGGCCAGCGCCTCCGCCTGCCCCGGGCGCAGCTTCCGAGCCATTGTTGGAGTCGTCACAGACGCGCCGCCCCCGGGTCGCGAGAATACGTCGAGCGTACGACGGAGGTGCCGGTGTGGTCACCCGCCATGTGGAAGCCGGATGGTCAGTGGAAGGGGCTCAGGACCCGGACGAGACCATCATGATCACGTTCCGGAACGGCCGCAGCGGCGCCGTGGTGCCCGCGCCCGAACCCGAGGTATGCCCGCCGTCGGTGGGCGCAGCCTGCTTCTCGAGGAACTCGGCGGCCACCCAGCCCGTGCCGGCCGGCGTGGAGATCTTCACCCACTGGCGGCCGCCCGCGGACGCCGGGTCGGTGAGAACGGTCACCTGCGTGCCATCGCGGAGGAGCGCGAGCGGTGCCTTCGCCGTGCTCGCCTCCGAGCGGAGATTCAGCCCTTCCGGTCCGGCCTTCACGATCGCGAGGTCACCCGCGCGCACGCCCTTGCTTGCGGTGGGCGGGAGCGAAGTCCGGGTCGTCGTGCCCGGCACTGCGCCGAAGCGGTAGACATGGAAGTTCAGGCCGTACTCCGCGGCCTTCTCGGCCGGGTTGTAGTTGAACCGCAGCTCAACCATCCCGTCCCAGTTCTGGTTGGAATCGATCCCGTTCACGGTGCCGTCGCCGTTGTTCTCGAGGACGATGAGCGTGTGCAGCCCGCGGTAGTCGGCGTCGGGGCCGTGGAAGCGGTCGGAGACGACCTGGATCACATCGCCGGCCTGCGCGTCCTTCAGCGAGACCTCGACGGCGCCCGCTTCGAAGAAGCCGTCGGTGTAATCGAAGCCGATCTTGCGGCCGGTCGCGTCGAGCACCACGCGCTGCATCCAGAGCCAGCATTCGCCCTGCCACGTGCCGAGATCGCGAAGGGCGCGCGCGGCGATGGGGTTGGAGGGAGGGGTGTTCGCTTCTTCCGCAGCGGAAGCGACCTGGACGCTGAAGGTGGCGACAATGGCGAGCAGGATACCCACCAGGGCCAGCCGGTGTTGGGACAACGGCATCGCTTTACCTGTTCTGGTTTTCCTCGTCTTGTCGCCCGCTGGCTGCGGGCTTCGTGGCAAGGTAAACGTGTCGCACTTCACAGGCAATACGTTTTCGATGCCCCGGCGCCGGATTAATCCCCAATTTTCATCCGCCAAAGGACCGAGGTGACGATAACGAGAATGGCGGGGGAACTCCCCTACATAAGCCCAATGACGCTCACCCGTGGCCTCCTCAACCGCGACGGCGTAGCCTTCGGCGCAGATCACCTGGAGGCCCGCGATGCGCGAAAACACCCCGAAGGCCCGCTGGAAGCGCGGCGAGGTCACCCACGGCGCCTGGCTTTCCCTCCCCAGCCCGTTCGCCGCGGAGGTCATGGCCCACCAGGGCTTCGATTGGCTCTGCCTCGATATGCAGCACGGTCTCATCGATTACCAGGTCGCGGTCACCATGCTCCAGGCGATCGCCACGACGCCCACCATCCCCTTCGTGCGCGTGCCCTGGAACGAATTCGGCATCATCGGCAAGATGCTCGACGCCGGGGCGATGGGCATCATCATCCCGATGGTGAACTCCGTGGACGAAGCGAAGGCCGCCGTCGCCGCCTGCCGCTACTTCCCCCAGGGTTCGCGCAGCTACGGCCCGACGCGCGCCGGCTACTACGCGGGCACCGACTACTTCACGCACGCGAACGAGCAGATCGCCTGCATCCCCATGATCGAGACCCGCCATGCCGTCGAACGCCTCGACGACATCCTGGCCGTGCCGGGGATTGACGCCGTCTACGTGGGCCCGGCCGACCTCAGCATCACGCTCGGCCTTCCCCCCGGCATGGATAACGGCGGCGCCTTCGATGAAGCGCGTGTGCACATTGCGGACGTCTGCCGGCGCCATGGCGTCGCCCCCGGGATCCATGCGAACGCCTCGCTCGCCGCGAAGCACGCCGCGGCCGGGTACCAGATGATCACCGTCAGCGGCGACATCCCGGCGATGACGGCGGGCGCGCGCGCCGACCTCGCCACCGTGCGCGACGCCGGCCCCGCAACGAAGCCGCTCTACGGCTGAGACTGCGCGCTACCGGCCTTTGAAGTCGGGCTGGCGCTTTTCCGCGAAGGCGCGCGGGCCCTCGGCGGCGTCCTCGGTCTTGAGGATTTCGGTGTAGAGCTTCCCCTCGAGGCGCAGTCCCTCGCGGAAGGGCATCTCCCAGCCGCCTTCATACGCCGCCTTCTTCATCGCGCGCACCGCGAGCGGCGCGTTCAGCGTCAGGCGGTGCGCCCACTCCAGCGCCGTGTCCAGGAGCTCGGCCTGCGGGAACACGCGGTTGACAAGCCCGTACCGCTCGGCCTCGGCCGCGTCGATGCGCTCGGCGAAGAGGATCATCTCCATGGCCTTGCCGAAGGGGATGTACCGCGCGAGCCGCTGCGTCTGGCCGCCGCCCGCCACGATTCCGCGCTTTGCCGCCATCGTCCCGAAGGTCGCATTCGGCGATGCGAGCCGGATGTCGCAGCCCAGCGCCAGCGCCAGCCCCGCGGCGAGGCAGTGGCCGTTGACCGCCGCGATGACCGGCTTCCAGATTCCCTCGGGCGTGAGGTGGTCGCGGCCATCGCTCCGGCGGCGGCTCCAGTCGTTCGCCATGTCCTCCGAGCTCTTCACCAGGTCGCGCCCCGCGCAGAATGCTTTTTCGCCGGTGCCGGTCACGACCGCGACATGGACCGAGTCGTCGCCTTCCAGTTCCTTCCACGCTTCGCCCAGCTGGTCGTACATCAGGGGGTCGATGCTGTTCATCGCCTCGGGACGGTTGAGCGTGATGATGAGCGTCTTGCCGGAGCGGCTGAGATCGATAGGCATGGGCGCAGTGTACCAACGCCCTCGCGCCTCCGGCTCGCGAACCGGCCAACACCACGAGCCGTCAGGGGTGAGCGTATTTATCGTCACGTTCGAACCTATTTTTGCGGCCTATCAGCGGCGGAGCCGGACTTCGCCGCGCGGTCCGTAAACCGCGGCCGGCCGGCCCCGGCGCTCTCCGCCCAAAGACCGAAGCGCGTTCACATCGATAGCGGGACGATGCCTGGCACTGCCTCGCGCACAGTGAGTGCAGGAGGTGGCGAGTGATCCGGTTGCTCCTGGTGGACGATGAGCTCTCGGTGCGGCGGGGTCTGCGCATGCAGCTCGAACTTGAGCCCGACGTTGCCGTCGTCGGCGAAGCGGGCGATGGCGAGACCGCCGTCCGCCTGGCGCCCGAACTCCACCCCGATGTCATCCTCATGGACATCCGCATGAAGGGCATGGACGGGATCGCGGCCACGCGCGCCCTCTGCAAGAGCTGCCCGGGCGCCGCCGTCGTCATGCTCAGCCTCCAGGACGACCGCGCGACTCGTGACCTCGCATCGAACGCCGGCGCCCGCGCCTTCGTCGGCAAGCACGAAGCCGCCACCCAGCTCATCACGACCATTCGCAGCGTCGCGCCTGCCGTCTGACCTCGCGCGACGCCACCGCCGCCGGTCCGTAGACTGCGCCCCACCAATTCGCTGTGAGGGAAGCCGTTCATGGACATCAAGGGTGGCGTGGTCATCGTTACCGGCTCCGCGACCGGGGTCGGCGCGGCCTGCGCGAAGCTGCTCGCCTCGAAGGGCTGCAACGTCGTCATCAACTACACGAAGAGCGAGGCCGAGGCCCGCGAGACCGCCGCCGCCTGCGAGGCCCTCGGCGTCGAGACGCTGCTCGTGCAGGCCGATGTCTCCAAAGACGAGGACTGCCGCCGCATGGTGGAGGCCACGATGGCGAAATGGGGCCGCGTCGATGGCCTCATCAACAATGCCGGTACGACGCAGTTCGTGAACCACGCCAACCTCGATGGACTCAGCGCCGATGACTTCCTGCGCATCTACTCGGTCAACGTCGTCGGGCCGTTCCAGATGACGCGCGCCGTCACGCCGCACATGAAGGCGGCTGGCCGCGGCGCCGTCGTCAACATCTCATCGATCGCCGGAGTCATGGGCCTCGGGAGCTCCGTCGCCTACACGGCATCCAAGGGCGCCCTCAACACCATGACCCTCTCGCTTGCTCGCGCGCTCGGCCCGGAGATCCGGGTGAACACCGTGTGCCCCGGCTTCATCCAGGGCCGCTGGCTCCGCGGCGGCATGGGCGACGATGCCTACGAGGCCGCCGTCGCCGCGCAGGAGCGCAACACGCCCCTGCGCAAGGCCGGCACCCCCGAGGACATGGCCCAGGCCGCCGTCTGGTTCGTCGAAGGCGCGGACCTCATCACCGGCGAGTTCCTCATCGTCGACGCCGGCAGCCACCTCGGCGGCGCGCCCCTCCGCCCGCGCTGACTTCCCACGCGCAGCGGAAACGAATGAAGCCCCTCCAGTGATGGAGGGGCTTCCGCCGTGCGAGGCCTGATTCGAGGCCTGGTGTGTCGCTTTAGCCGCGCGGGAGGCCGAGGCCGCGCGTGGCCATGATGCCCTTCTGCACTTCCGTCGTGCCGCCGGCGATCGTCGAGCTCACGCTCTGCATGTAGCCCTGCGACGCCCGGTTGCGGATGTTCCCGTGCATCCCGCAGAGGTGCATCGAGAGGTTCGAGATGCGCTGCGTCAGCTCGCTCGAGAACATCTTGCACATGCTCGACTCGTGGTTCGGGATCTTCCCCGAAAGCTGCATCGAGATTACGCGGTAGCTCAGCATCTTCGCCACTTCGCATTCCACCCAGCGGTCCACGAATTCGAGGCGGACCTTCGGGTTGCGCTCGAAGGAGGCGCCGTCGTCGCCGCGCTTGGTGCGGCGAATGAGGCTTTCGAGGTTCTTGCGCACGCCGATCGCCGAGCCGATCGACGACCGTTCGAAGTCCAGCGTGGTCGTGCCCACGTACCAGCCGCGGTTCTCTTCCCCGATGCGGTTGCGCACCGGAACCTTCACGTCCTCGAAGAAGACCTCGTTGAACGTCTGCGTGCCGGCAAGCGTCGTCAGCGGGCGCACGGTCACGCCAGGGGCGTGCATATCGACGAGCAGGTAGGTGATGCCGCGGTGCTTGGGGGCATCCGGGTCCGTGCGCACGAGCATGTACATCATGTCCGCGAACTGCGCGCCCGTCGTCCAGATCTTCTGGCCGTTGATGGTGTACTCATCGCCGTCGCGCACCGCGCGCGTCTGGAGAGAAGCGAGGTCCGAACCCGCGCCGGGCTCGGAGTAGCCCTGGCACCAGATCACTTCGCCGCGAAGGATGGCGCCGAGGTGCTCTTCCTTCTGCTCTTCCGTGCCGTGCTCGATGATCGTGGGGCCAATCATCATGACGCCGAAGCCGCCCACGTTGCCGGGCACGCCCGCCTCCGCGAACTCCTCGTTCATGACGAACTGGTCGGCGACGGACATGCCGGCGCCGCCGTACTTCTTCGGCCACGAAGGGGCGACCCAGCCCTTTTCCACGACCTTCTCGCGCCAGGCCTTCATCGCGCCCATGCGGCCGAAGAGGGAGTTTTCACCCAGCTCTTCGCCGCCCGAGAAGATCTTCGGAGCCTCCGTCTTGATGAAGTTCCGGACTTCCTGGCGCCATGCCGCCATTTCCGGGCTGTCGGCGAGCGTGATTGCCATAGTCGAACCCCCTTCGGGTTTTTAGCTTTCGGCCCATTGTGAGGCAGATCAAGCGAAGACGATAGCCTCGCGCGAACAATCCACCGCGCACACCGCCTATCCCGAACGCGGCGCACGCGGTACGGTGGATCGGCTATTCGCGAATGGCGGCCGCATGTCCGTGAACCCGGGCAAATCTACGCAGCCGCACCTTTGGAGGACCCCCTGGTCACGCCCGTGAGCATGAAGCAGCTCCTTGAGGCCGGCGTCCACTTCGGACACCAGACCCGCCGTTGGAACCCGAAGATGCGCCAGTTCATCTTCACCGAGCGCAACGGCATCCACATCATTGATCTTCAGCAGACCGTCACCCGCTTGGACGAAGCCATCAACTTCGTTCGCGATACCGTCGCCGGCGGCGGCGAAGTGCTCGTCATCGGCACCAAGAAGCAGGCCCGCGAGACCGTCGAGATCGAAGCCTCCCGCGCCTCCATGCCCTACGTGAACAACCGCTGGCTCGGTGGCACGCTCACCAACTTCCGTACCATCCAGAGCCGCATCCGGCATCTCACCACGCTCGAGACGAACGTCGCCCGCGGCGAATTCACCCGGCTCACGAAGAAGGAGCAGCTCGATATCTCCAACGAGATCGAGCGCCTGAACCGCTACTTCGGCGGCATCAAGAAGATGGATCGCCTCCCCGCCGCCGTGTTCATCATCGACACGGTCAAGGAGAGCATCGCCGTCGCCGAGTGCGTCCGGCTCAACATCCCGATTGTTTCGCTGGTCGATACGAACTGCGACCCGGACCCGGTGAGCTACCCGATCCCGAGCAACGACGACGCCATCCGCGCGATCAAGCTCATCCTCGGCAAGATGGCCGATGCCGCGATCGAGGGCCGCGCCGCCCGTGAGTCCGGCGCTGGCGCCGGCGTCCACGCCGATGACCTCGCCGCGCGCATGACCGCCGCCGCCGAAGCGGGTATCGCCTCCGGCAGCTTCTCCGCTTCCGCCGACGAGGCGCCCGCGCCCGTCGAGGAAGCCGCGTCCGTCACCGTCATATCGGCTGCCCAGCAGGCCGCCGCCAACGCACCGGTTCAGGAGTAACCCACCCAGTGGCCGAAGTCACCACCGCTCTCATCAAGGAACTCCGGGAGAAGACCGGGGCCGGCGTCATGGACGCCAAGCGCGCCCTCGACGAATCCAACGGCGACCTCAAGCGTGCCGCCGAGATCATTCGCGAGAAGGGCATCCTCGCCGCCGCCAAGCGCTCGGAGCGCGAAACCAAGCAGGGCGTCGTCGAAGCCTACATCCACGCCGGTGGCCGCATCGGCGTCCTCGTCGAGCTCAACTGCGAAACGGACTTCGTCGCCAACACCGATGATTTCCGCAAGCTCGCTCGCGATATCGCCATGCAGGTCGCGGCCATGAACCCGGCCGTCGTCGCCCCGGAGGACCGCACGCCGGACCTCGAAGGCACCGACGCCGAGGTCTGCCTCCTGGCTCAGCCCTTCATCCGCGATAGCTCTCGCGCCATCGGCGACCTGGTGAAGGACGTCATCGCCAAGACGGGCGAGAACGTGCGCGTCAGCCGCTTCACGCGGTTCGAACTCGGCCGCTAAGGGGCCAGGAAGGGGGCAGCCCGTGGCAGGCCGGTACCGGCGCGCCCTCGTCAAACTCAGCGGCGAAGCCCTCATGGGCCCCCGCAGCTTCGGCATCGACCCGGGCACTGTCCGCAACCTCGCGGACCAGGTGGCCCGGGCCGTCCAGGAAGGCATCGAGGTTGCCGTCGTCGTTGGCGGCGGCAACTTCTGGCGCGGGGCCACCGTCGCCGAGACCGGCATGGACCGCGCCACCGCCGACTACGCCGGCATGCTCGCCACCGTGATGAACGCGCTCGCCTTCCAGGACGCGCTGGAGAAGCTCGGCGTCGTCGTGCGCACGCAGACCGCGCTCGCCATGTCATCGGTCGCCGAACCGTACATCCGCCGCCGTGCCATCCGGCACCTCGAAAAGCAGCGCGTCGTCATCTTCGCCGCCGGCACGGGCAACCCCTACATGACGACCGACACCGCCGCCGCCCTGCGCGCCATCGAAACCGATGCGCAGGCGCTGCTCATGGCCAAGAACGGCGTCGATGGCGTCTACGATGCCGACCCGGCGAAGGTTCCGACGGCCACCCGGTTCGACCATCTCACCTACCTCGAAGCCATCCAGAGGCGCCTGCAGGTCATGGACAGCACCGCCTTGAGCCTCTGCATGGAAAACCACCTGCCCATCATCGTGTTCGATATGAACGCGCCCGATGGCGTCTACCACGCCCTCCGCGGCGATGCCGTTGGCACAATCGTCTCCGCCGAGGCGGGCACCGAGCCCGTGCGCGTCCTGTAACATCTGACGCCGGAGGATTTCGCTATGGCCGACCCCGAAGAGATGCTGCTTCACGCCGATGAACGGATGGACGGCGCCGTCCAGGCCCTCAAGCGCGACCTCCAGGGCATCCGCACCGGGCGCGCCCATCCTAGCCTCATCGAGACCCTCCCGGTCGAGTACTACGGCGCCACCACGCCCCTCAAGCAGCTCGGCACGATTAACGCCCCGGAGGCCCGCCTGCTCACCGTGCAGGTCTGGGATCGCGGTGCCGTCCAGGCGATCGTGAAGGCGTTCCAGGCCTCCGACCTCGGCCTCAACCCCGCGATCGATGGCCAGCTCCTTCGCCTGCCGATCCCGCCCCTCACCGAGCAGCGCCGCAAGGAGTTCGTGCGCCTCGTCCACACCAAGGCCGAGGAGGCCCGCGTCGCCTGCCGCAACGTCCGGCGGCATGTCCACGACGAGCTGCGCAAGGCGGAAAAAGACGGCCAGATGGGCCAGGACGACCTCCACCGCCACGAAGAAGAGCTCCAGAAGCTCACCGATGTCCACGTCGCGACGATCGATACCGAGTCCCGGAAGAAAGAGGCGGAGCTCCTTGAAGTCTGAGACGGCGCCCACGGCGCCGGCGGACCCGCCGCCGCCCGAGCTCCTCGGCGACCTCATCTCCCCCATCTCGGGCGGCCGCGTCCCGCGCCATGTCGCCATCATCATGGATGGCAACGGCCGTTGGGCGGCCCAGCGCGGCCTTCCGCGCGCCGCCGGCCACCGCGCCGGCACCGAAAACATCCGCCGCGTAATCGAGCGCTTCACGGACCATGGCGTGCAGTACCTCACGCTCTACGCCTTCAGCACCGAGAACTGGAACCGCCCGGAACGCGAAGTGCGCGCTCTCATCCGGCTCCTTCGCTACTTCATCAAGCGCGAGCTCGACAACTTCCGCAAGAACAACGTCCGCCTGCGCATGCTTGGCCACATGGAAACCCTTCCTGAATGGCTCCAACGCCAGGTCGCCGATGCGATCGAAGTGACCAGCACAAACACCGGGCTCGTCCTGAACATCTGCTTCAGCTACGGCGGCCGCGACGACCTCGTGATGGCCATGCGCCAGGCCGTCCGCGACGAACTCGGCCCCGACGAGATAACCGAGGAAGCCATCTCCGCCAGGCTCTCGACCGGCGGCAGCCCCGACCCCGACCTGCTTATCCGCACCGGCGGCGAATACCGAATATCCAACTTCCTACTCTGGCAGGCGGCCTACGCCGAGCTCTACTTCACCGACGCGTACTGGCCCGACTTCGGCCGCGAGGACATCGATATCGCGCTCGCCGACTATGGCCGCCGCAAGCGCAAATTCGGCGGCCTCCTCCCCGAAGATATCGAAGCGCTCCGCACCCGGTGAACACGACCGCGGCGCCCGCCGCCGGCGGCCATCCGCGCTCCAACCTCCAACTCCGCCTGATGACCGCCGCCATCGGCCTGCCCCTCGTCAGTGGCGTGATCTGGGCCGGCGGCTGGCCGTTCGCCGTGGTCGCCGGGGCAATCGCCACCCTGGCCGCAATCGAATTCCTTCATGGCTGGCTCTTCCCGGCGCTGCCCGTGTCCCGTGCCGTTCGCCAGTTCGCGCCGTTCGCCGGGGCCGTTGGCGTGATGGTCGCGGGCACGCACTCGTCCCCTTCCTTTCTGTTCTTCGGGGTGGCCGTGGCCCTCGGACTGCTCGCTCTCGGATACCTGCCCGCGGGCGGCCGCCGCCCCCGGCGCCCGTTTCGGATCCAGGGGTGGGCCTTGTTGTACGTGGGCGCGCTCATCGCCGTGCTCGTCCTCGCGCGCGACCTCGAACAGGGCCGGAAGTGGGTCTTCCTCGGGATCCTCGCCACCTTCGCCGTCGATACGGGCGCCTATGCCGTCGGCCGGATGGTTGGCCGCCACAAGCTCGCGCCGAGGATCAGCCCGAAGAAGACCTGGGAGGGCGCCATCGGCGGGTATGCGGCCGGCGTCGCCGCCTGCTTCGGCCTCAATGCCCTCTTCGAGACCGGAGTCGCCTGGACGACGCTCTCCCACTTCGCATTCGTCATGCCCGTCGCCGCGCAGGCGGGTGACCTCTTCGAAAGCGGGATGAAGCGGCGCATGGGCGTGAAGGACGCCTCCGGCCTCCTCCCCGGCCACGGCGGCTTCCTCGACCGCCTCGATTCCATCGTCTTCGTGATTCCCCTCCTGTACGCCTTTCTTCAGGTTCGGGTGCTCTGATCTGATACGGTTGCCGAAAGGATTCACGCCGTGCCGCCCGCGACGCTCCCCGCCGACCTCCGCCATGAGTACGCCGACATCAACGGCATCCGCATGCACTACGCCGAAGCGGGCCGCGGCGAGAGCGTGCTCTTCCTCCACGGCTTCCCCGAGTGCTGGTACTCCTGGCGCCACCAGATGGCGGACTTCGCACCGGACTACCGTGTGATCGCACCCGACCTCCGCGGTTTCGGCGAAACCGAGGCGCGCGGCCCCTACCACGTGGGCACGCTGCTCGAAGACGTCCTCTCGCTCCTTCGCCATCGCGGTGTCGAACGCGCCCATATCGTGGGTCATGACTGGGGTGGCCACCTCGCCTGGATGCTCGCAATCCTGCATCCAGGCGTGGTCCAGACGCTCACGGTGTGCAACCTGCCGCACCCCGCGTTGATGCAACGTGGCCTCCGCCGGCCACGGCAGCTCCTACGCAGCTGGTACATCTTCGCTTTCCAGGTTCCCCGGCTCCCCGAGCGCGCCATCGCCGCGCGGGATTACCACCTGCTCGCGCGCGGCATGATTCGCGCCTGCGCTCCCGGCACCTTCACGAAGGACGACGTGCGAGTCTTCCTCGCCTCCTGGCGCCTCCAGGGCCTGGGCGGCGGCATCAACTGGTACCGTGCCGCGATGCGCCATCCCGTGCCCCTGCCGCACCCCGTGCCCATCCTTGAAATGCCCGTGGCGCTCGCGTGGGGCGAAAACGATCCCTACCTCGGCCAAGAGCTGACCCTGGGGACGCATGCCTACGCCGCGGACTTCGCGATGCACTACCTCCCAGGCATCGGCCACTGGGTCCAGCAGGAAACCCCGGACGCCGTCAATGCCATCCTGCGGCAGCAGTTCGCGAAGGGAGCCGCCTGATGGACCAGCGCGAACAGCATCACCTCCACGTGCCTTCTCTCCCGCCCATGGAGCAGTTCGTCTTCGAGGACGAGCCCACGCCCCTGCTCATGCGCCGGGGCGTCGTCGCCGCGCTGGTGGCCGGCTTCATCGCGCTCTTCGCCGCCTACATCGCCGCGGTCGCCATCTTCGATGTGCCCACCTCCTTCGACGCCGAGCCGTTCAAGGACTGGGTCGACCGGCAGGGCGCGCTCGGTCCGCTGGTGTTCATCCTCGTGATGGCCATCTCCGTGCTCTTCGCGCCCATCCCGAACGTGCCGATCTTCATCGCCGCCGGGCTGGCCTGGGGGCCCGTGCTCGGCTCCGTGTACTCGATGGCGGGCATGATGCTCGGCTCCGTGATGGCGTTCTACACCGCACGCGTCCTCGGCCGGCGCTACCTCGCGCGCCTCGTCGGCCGCAAGATGGCGAACCGCCTCGATGGGCTGGTTGACAACTTCGGCGGCCGCGTCGTGTTCTGGGCGCGCATGATGCCGGTGGTGAACTTCGACTGGATCTCCTTCGTCGCCGGGATGACCTCCATCCGCTTCGTTCCCTTCTTCGTGGCGAGCTTCTTCGGCATGCTCCTGCCGACCTTCGTCGCCGTCGCGGCGGGCGACCAGCTGGGCAAGGACCTGCGCGTGACGCTCGCGCTCGGTGGCTTCTGGGTCTTTGGCATCGTGGTCAGCGCAGCCCACTTTTGGCGAAAGCGCGGCAAGCTGCGCGCTCCCGGTGCAACACCGGCGAAACGCCCGGCGTAAGAATTGGGGAAGGGGTGCCACCCCCTTGGGGGTTGCCCTATCACAATCTTGATGACCCGCCACGGAGAATCCGCACTAGCCAAACGAACGGAATAATGCCATGGCGACAATGACCGCGGTCCCCGCCAACCTCGTCTTTCTCCGGCCGGCTGAACTCGCGGCAAGCGCCCGCGAGGCGGCCAGCGCTCCTTCGCGAGAACCCCGGGCCATGGTCGTCGCGCGCCATCAGCTGCTCGAACGGCTCGACCTCGTGGGCGAACTGGCACCGAACGCGCCCCTTTCGTTCCTCATCGTGAAGGTGAACGGCCTCGAGTCGATTCGCGACCGCGGCTGCGGCCTGAGCCGTGCCAGCGTGATGAGCGCCGTCGCACGCCGCGTACGCGAACTGACACGCGCCACCGACCACGTTGGCCGCTTCACGGCGACGAGCGTGGGCGTCGTCCTCCAGGGGACCGGCGCCTCGGCCGCCAGCGCAGTCGCCGCACGCCTCACGTTCCATCTCGGGCACGGGCTGGCCGCCGTCGCGCCCGGGCTCGAAGTCTCCGTGCACGCCGCGACCGGCACCGGCGTGAACGCCGACATGCTTCCTGTCGCCGCCCTCGACTCCACGCTCGATGGCGAGGACGAGCCCGCCTGATCCAACTCGCGCCGCAATGCAGAAAGGCCCTCCAACCGGAGGGCCTTCGTGCTGGCCGGGTGCGAGGGATTTCAGGCGCCGGGCGCCATCCGCACCGAGAGATCGGCCCCGTTGAGGTCCTGCACGACGGCCACTTCCTTGCAGTTGGTGAAGAACGGACAGCGCACGCACTCGTTCCAGACCTTCTGCGGGAACTCCATCACGTTCGCCACGCGGAAGCCCTGCTTTTCGAAGAATCCCGGTTTGTAGGTCAGCGCGAACACGCGCTCGAGGCCGAACGTGCGCGCATCGGACACGCAGGCCGCCACGATCGCGGCGCCGACGCCCTTGAGCTGCGCGTCCGCCGCCACGGCCAGCGACCGGACCTCGGCCAGGTCCGAACCCATGATGTGGAGCGAACCGGTGCCCACGACGCGGCCCTCGTGGCGCGCGACCTTGAAATCGCGGATCGCTTCGTAGATTTCGGCGATGGGGCGGTGAAGCATGTCGCCGTGGTCGGCCCAGTAGGTCACCAGGTCATGGATGGCGGCTGCATCGCTCAGCCGTGCGGGTTCGACGCGTACCAAGGGATCTTCTCCTGCAGGGGTGGGCCCGGGGACGGGCAACGCGGACTCCGGTCTCAGGAGCCGCCGCGCACGGGGGCGACGTGCGTGCCGTCGCCCCAGGTTCCCTCTCGCGCCGTGTGTGCGTTCATCTCTCCCGCCAGTTTACGGTAGGCTGACCGAGGGCGCACAACGCGGCGGGAGGACCACCATGAGGGTCTCGGTGATCGGCCAGGCGGCATTCGGCGAAGCCGTCCTCAAGCGCCTGGTCCAGGATGGCATCACCGTCAGCGCCGTGAGCGCTCCCGATGCGCCCGGCGCCCGTCCCGACCCGCTCTGGGCCGCCGCCGAAGCAGCCGGCCTGCCGCGCGTTCCCACGGCGGCACTTAAGTCGCCCGAGGGCCTCGCCGCCTGGCGCCCGCTCGCCGGCGACCTGTGCCTGATGGCCTTCGTGACGGAGATCCTCCCGGTGGAGCTCTTCGCCATGCCGGCGCACGGCACCGTCCAGTACCACCCGAGCCTGCTCCCGCTTCACCGGGGCTCATCGGCGATCAACTGGGCCATCATCAACGGAGACCGCAAGACCGGCATCACCATCTTCTGGCCCGACGACGGCATCGACACCGGGCCCGTACTCATCCAGCGCACCGTCCCCATCGGTCCCGACGACACGGTGGCAAGCCTCTACTTCAGCAACCTGTTTCCCATGGGCGTGGAAGCGATGGCCGAGAGCGTGGCTCTCGTCGCCGGCGGCCATGCGCCCCGCATCCCCCAGGACCACGGCCGCTCGACCTATGAGCCTCCGTGCCGGGATGGCCATGCCGCCATCCGCTGGTACCGCCCGGCCGACGCGCTCTACGCGCTCATTCGCGGCTGCAATCCGCAGCCCGGGGCGTGGACGACGTTCGCGGAGGCGAAGGTGCGCATCTTCGACTGCCGCCTCACGGGCACGGTGGAACCCGGCATGCCCGGCCGCATCCTCCGGGTCGACGACGAGGGCTTCGACGTTCGCCTCAACGGCGGCGTTCTTCGCGTCACGCGCGTGCAGCCCGATGGCGGCAAGAAGGTGCCCGCCGCCGAGTGGGCCCGCGCCGTGAATCTCCAACCCGGCAGCCGCTTCACCTAGAACGGACGGCTCCGCCCGACGGGTCAGGGCGGCGGCGTGGGCGTGCGGTTCAGCACCGGCGTGTTGGGCACGGGGAGCTGCGGCGTGATCTGCGGCCGCGGCGTGCTCCCGAAGGGCACCGTTGGCGTCCCCGAGGTTGGCGTCCCACCCGTCTGGATGTTGATGGTCACGCTGGTGGACAGCCCGCGCAGCAGCGGATCGTCCGCTGTGAGACGCACGGTATACACACCGGCCGGGTACTCCGCCGGGTTGATGGTGCCCATCACCGCGTCCGTCACCGGGTTCGTGCCCTGGCCCAGCGCCTTCCATTCCGTGGGCGCCGCGCCCGTCCCGATTTCGAGCTTCCAGCCCTTCAGGTTCCCCGTATTCGCGACGCTCCCCACGACGTTCGTGACGGTGTTCACCGTCTTCCCCGGGCTCAGGCTCGTCAGCACCACCGCGGCGGTGCCGCTGCTTTTCTCCGTCGGTGCGATCGGGATCTTCAACTGCTTCGCGAGCTCGATCGCGGCGTCGGTCTTGAACGACGGGAGCTTCGGGAACTTCTGCTTCACGCGGTACTGCGAAGGCGTCGCATCGCTCGCCAGTTGTCCGTTCCGCGAGTCGATCTCCCGCTCCTCGCACTCGTCGGCGTAACTCACGTCGGTGCGCCGCCAGCCGGTCACGGTCTGGTCGCACCCGCCCGGTCCCTTGCGCTCCGTGTGCGGAGAGGTGAACGACAGCTGCGCCACGTTTCGCGGCCGCACCGGGTCGAAGCCCGCGGGGGTCGAGAATGTGCCCTTGTCGCGCAGGTAGCGGTGATATTCTCCCATCCAGTTCTTGAAGAGCTTCACCGTCGTGTTCGCGGCCGCGTAGTTGTACTGAGGGCCGTCGCGCACGAGCTCGTTCGTCGCATTGCCGACCCAAAGCGCCGTCGCGGCGTAGCGCGAATACCCCGTCATCCACGTCTCGAGCGTGTCGGCGGCGCTCTTCGGGCCCTGCTGGGTCCCCGTCTTCACCCCGCCCGGGATCTTCGTACCCTCGAGGAAGAAGTCCAGCTGAAGATCGTTGTTGCTCCCGCCGCAGTTCCAGATGATGAAGCGCGCCGTGCAGTCCGACATGATGCTGTGCAGCAGCCACACCGAACCCGGGTTGACCATCTCGCGGCGCTGCGGTTCTGGCTCCGTGTACACCACGTACCCGTCGTGGTCCGTCACCTGCAGGACGACCACCGGGTCCAGTTCGCGCGTGCCTGGCAGGCGGATGTGCCCATGCGCGAAGTCCAGGGCCTGTTGCAGCGCCAGCTCGTAGTCCGCACCCTTGTCCAGCGCCGTCGATTTCAGGTTCTTCGGGTCGATGTACTTGTCCTTGGGCACGAGGTTCGGCGTCCCGACCATCACGCCCATGTTCGAAATCGTCGCGTCCATGTACGCCATGTCGATCGCGCGGATGTTCGCGCCTCCCGTCGCGATCGAGGCCCCGTAGGTGACGTCCGGGTGCGAACGGAACGTCGGGTCGAACCGCTGGTGCAGCGTCGTGATTCCGAGCCGCTTCGCCATCTCGATGACGTTATCGACGCCGGCCTCCTGTGCCGCGCGGAACGCGCCCACGTTCTGCGACCCGCCGAGTGCCCCGCGCGCGGTGATCAAGCCCTCGGACTTGGGGTCTCCCTGCCGGGGGTTGACGATCTCGGTGCCTTCGACGGGCAGCGGCGAGGTATCCCAGAGGATGGACATCGGCGCCTTGTTCAGCTTGTCGAACCACGTCAGATACACGGCCGGCTTGAAGGACGACCCCGGCTGGTTGATCTCATTGAGCTGGTCGATCTCGCCCGCCACGCGCCGGTCCGAGCGGTACGACGGGTCGCGGTTGGGCGCGTACACGATGACCTGCCCGGTCGAGGGTTCGATGGTCACGACGGCGGCGTTATAGCATTCGCAGCCGTTCTTGAGTCCCTCGGCCACGAAGTCCCGCAGCATCCCGAGGGCGACCTCGGTCTCCTTCGCATCGAGGGTCGTCGTCACTTTGTATCCGGCCGAGGCGACGCTCGCCGCGCAATCCTTCGCGGCTTCGAGCTTCGGCAGGATTCCGGCCTCGCACATCCGCTGCAGGCGCGGCTGAACCTGGTTGTCGATGAAGGCCGCGGCCTTGATCGGGTTGGTGGCGGCGTACACGAGCAAGGGCTCCGTCTTGGCCGCGGCGACTTCCTCCGCCGTCGCCCGCCGGTGAACCAGCATCAGGTCGAGCACTTCTTCCTGGCGCTGCTTCGCCGCGCCCACGACCGTGGTCCGGCCTTCGCCATCAACGGCGCACTCGCCCTCGGGGTCGCCATTCACCTTCGCGCAGTTCAGGCGAGGGTGGTACAGGGTCGGGTACTGCGGCACACCCGCCAGCAGCGCCGATTCCGCCAGGCTCAGGTCCGCCGCGTCCTTGTGGAAATACCCCTGCGCCGCCGCCTGGATGCCGATGTAGCGGTCGGCGTACGAGATCTGGTTCAGGTACCACTGGAGGATCTTCTCCTTGGGATAGTCCTTCTCCAGCTCCAGGGCGTAGGTGATTTCGCGAAGCTTGCGGTCGACGCCCGCCTTACCCTCGCGCGCCGCACCCAGGCACGCCGCCGAGGTCTCCGTCGCGATGTTCGGGCAGATGTACACGTTCTTGATGAGCTGCTGCGTGATGGACGAACCGCCCGTACCGGAACCGATGCCGCCGCCCACGTAGTTTTCCCACGCCGCGCGCATGAGGCCGGCGAAGTTGATCCCGGGGTTGTCCCAGAACGTGTTGTCCTCGGTGGAGATCGTGGCCTCGATGACCCACTTCGAGATCCGGTCCAGGGTCACCGGGTCGAGCAGCTGCGCGTCCGGGTTCGGCAGCGCGCCCAGCCGCTCGCCGTTACGGTCATAGATCTCGGTGAGCCCGATCTGTGTCTGCCGGAGCTTGTCCTCGATGGGCACATACTCGTCGGCGTAGTTCTGGTAGACGGCGAACACCGTGCCGACGGCCGCCACCGCACTGAGCGCGCCGAGCGCCCCGAGCCCCAGCACCAGGAAGAGGGCGATTTTGAGGCCCGCGCCGCCGCGCTTCGCCTGCCGCCGCTGCCGCAGCCTGCGACGATGCTGAAGCGTGCTCATAAAACCGCCCGGCCGGCCGCCCGGGGAGGCAGCGCCGCGGTACCGATATGACGCATCGCCAGCGAGCGTAGCAAAGCCATCGCAACCCGGCACCCGGGCGGTAAAGGGTTCATGGTGTACCCTTCGACCATGTCGCTCACGGCCAACGATGTCCTCCATATCGCGCGGCTCGCCCGCGTCCAGCTCTCTCCCGCGGATGTGGAACGCTTCACGACCCAGCTCTCGGGCATCCTCGAGCACTTCGCCGCGCTCGCGGCCGTGAACACCGATGGCATCGAGCCCACCGCGCACCCCCTGCCGCTTTCCAACGTCATGCGTGCCGACGAAGTTGCACCGTCGCTTCCCCGGGAGGTCGCGCTCGCGAACGCGCCGGAGCAGGAGGACGGCTACTTCCGCGTCCGGGCGGTGCTCGAATGATGGCCGAGGCCTGGCGGCTCACCGCGCACGAGGCCCACGAGAAGCTCCGCGCGCGCGAACTCTCGTCCGTTGAACTCACGCGGTCGGTCCTTGAGCGCATCGAAGCGGTCGAGCCGAAGGTGAATGCCTACATCACGCGCACGCCCGAGGTTGCTCTCGAACAGGCGCGCGAGGCCGATGCGCGCTTCGCCTCCGGCACCGCCACGCCGCTCACCGGCATCCCCGTGGCCGTGAAGGACCTCATCGTCACGAAGGGCGTTCGCACCACCGCCGGGTCGCGCATCCTCGAAAACTTCATCCCGCCCTACGACAGCCACGTCTACGAGCAGCTTCGCCGGGCCGGCGCGGTCATGGTCGGGAAAGCGAACATGGATGAGTTCGCCATGGGCTCCAGCACCGAGCACTCGGCCTACGGCGCGTCCCACAACCCCTGGAACCTGGACCTCGTGCCCGGCGGCAGCTCGGGCGGCTCGGCCGCCGCGGTCGCCGCCGGCGAGGCGCTCCTCTCCCTCGGCAGCGACACCGGCGGCAGCATTCGCCAGCCCGCCTCGCTCACCGGCATGGTCGGCTTCGACCCCACATATGGGCGGGTGAGCCGCTTCGGCATCATCGCGTTCGGCAGTTCGCTCGACCAGGTCGGTCCGATCGGCCGTGATGTCGAGGACGTCGCGACGATGCTCGACTGCATCTCGGGCCACGACCCGCGCGACAGCACCAGCAACCCCGAGCCCCTGCCCGACCTGCGCGCCTATCTCGGCCAGGATGTCCGCGGCATGAAGATCGGCGTCCCGCGCGAATACTTCATCGCCGGCATGGAGCCCGGCGTGAAGGACCGCATCGATGAGGCCCTGAAGCTCTTCGAGGACCTTGGCTGCGAGGTCGATACCAGCCTCTCGCTGCCGAGCACGGAGCACGCTCTCGCCGTCTACTACATCATCGCCCCGAGCGAAGCGAGCGCGAACCTCGCCCGCTACGACGGCGTGAAGTACGGCTTCAGCGACCGCTCGGGCGCCAGCATGTGGGAGAACATGGAGCAGACGCGCGCCGGCGGCTTCGGCAATGAAGTGAAGCGGCGCATCATGCTCGGCACCTACGCCCTCAGCGCCGGCTACTACGACGCCTACTACCTCAAGGCGCAGAAGGTCCGCACGCTCATCAATCGCGAGTTCCAGGCCGCCTTTGAGAAGTACGACGTGATCGTCACGCCGACGTCTCCGACGGTCGCCTTCCCCATCGGCGCCAAGGTCGACGACCCGTTCGCGATGTACCTGAACGACGTCTACACGCTGCCGGCCTCGGTCGCCGGGCTCCCCGGGCTGAGCCTGCCCTGCGGCCTCAGCGAAGGCCTCCCCGTCGGCCTGCAGATCATTGGGAACTTCTTCGATGAGGGCCGAATCCTGCGCGCTGCCTACGCCTTCGAATCCGCGCTCGGCTGGTCGAACCGGCTCCCGGATCTCGCCTGAGCCGCGGGGCTAGGAACCTCCGCCGGCTGGTGCGCCCTCCGCGGAGAGGTTCGCCTGTTCGGCCTTGCGCGCCGCGTGAAGGGGTTCCGGCATGCGCAGCACCATGATGCCCAGGCCGACGATGCCGATCGCGCCCATCATCAGCGAGGCCCCCGCGAGTGAGATTGCGAAGATCGCCGCCGAGGCCACGAGCGGCCCGCCGGCCGTGCCGATGTCGCCGCACACCCGCCACGCGCCGAGGAACTGCGCACGCCCCACATCCGGCGAGAAGTCGGCCCCCAGCGTCATCACGATGCCGCTCCCCAGCCCGTTCCCAAAGCCGATGAGCAGGCCCACGATGGTGATCGCCAGGAAGCCGCCGGTGAGCGGCAGCGCGAGCATGCCGATGGACATAATCCCGAGACACGGCAACGCGACGGACTTCCGCCCCCAGCGGTCCATCGCCGACCCGGCCGGATAGAACAGCGTCATCTCCATTGCCATCGAAATCCCGAACACGAGACCGACCGCACTCGCGTCCAGGCCGATGTGGTCCGCCCAGAGCGGCAGGATCAGCTGCCGCGTCGCGCGCAGCGTCTGAATCGTGGTCGCCGCGATGCCGGCCGTCAGGAAGACGTGCGAGTGCTCCCGGACGACCGCGGCGAAGTTCACATGCTCGTGCTGGGGTAGTCCCTTCGAGTCGTCGGCGTCCTTCACCAGCACGAGCAACAGCAGCCAGGCGCACAGGGCCGTCACGATGTGGATCACATATGCGACGGTGATCCCGCCGAACACCGCGAGCCCCGCGAACAGGAACGGCCCGACGAAGTTCCCGACGCGATTCATGCCGCCGAGCGTCGAGAGCGCCCGTCCGCGCAGGTGGGCAGGCATCACGTCGCTCACGTAGGCGAGGCGCGCCAACAGCCACACCGACCAGCCGCATCCCATGATGAAGGTGCAAAGCGCCAGCACCGCCCAATGCGGGCTCAGCGCCGAGCCCGCGAGCGCGCCGATCACAAGCAGCGTGCCGAACGCCATCGCGAGCCGCTCCCCAAACCGCGAAACCAGCCACCCTGCGGGCACATCGAACGCAAGCACGCCGATGCCCCGCAGTGTCACGACCAGGCCGGCGATGGCGATCGACGCGCCGAGGTCCTTCGCCGCGAGGCCAACGATGGGGATGACCGCGCCCTGTCCGACAGCGAACAGGAAGGTGGGCACGTAGACCGAGAGGCCCAGGTCTCGTAGCCCCATCTCCTGCCGGCCAGACACGCGCTGCGTCATGTTTCGAACCCTAGCCCGACCCTCCCGTTCACGCGAGCGTTACCGCGGGCCACGGTCAAGAGCCGGCGCCTTACTGCGCTGGGAGCTTCTGCCACTCCGTCTGCCGGGCAAAGAGGAGATCGTGCATCGGCCAGAACTTCCCCTGGCGTCCCGCGCAGGCCGCCGCGAGGCTCGCGTACCCGGCGTTCGGGTGAATCTGAACGATGGGGAAGTGCAGGAATGCGAGCGCGACGCCATCCTTCTCCCGCGCGCGCAGCTTGGGCAGCGAACTCTCTACCCACCGCTTGCAGAACGGGCACTGGAAGTCGGAGTACTCCGCAACCATGACAGGCGCGTTCGCGTCGCCTTCGATGTGCGCGCCCGTGATGTCGGCCCGCGATGCCAGTATCTCGAACTGCGGCGGGGTCTTCGCCGCCAGCGCCTTCACCGCCGCCGAATAGCCATCCAGCGACTTCGGGCTCCCGGCGAGTTCGGCGTTGATCACTTCCTCGAAGATCGCCCAGGGCTGGTCGCCGACGACGCGTTTGTTGTTGATGAAGAACGTTGGCGTGCCATCCACGCCGAGCCCTCCTCCTCGCAGGAGGTGCGAATTCACCAGCTCCGCGTTCGCCTTGTCGGCGAGGCACGCGACGAACTGGGTGTCATCGATTCCGGCCTGGGCGCCGTACGCGCGGAACGCCGCCGCGAGGGTCGCGGGCTGGTTCGCGGCGCCCGGGGTCGCGAAGACATTCGTCACCGCCGCGGGTGTGGGAGCCGCGTCCGGGGTCGCTTTATCGGGGTCGCGGCGGGTGTAGAGCACCGCTGTGGCGACGATCAGGGCGGCCACGAGGATGGCCCCCGGGAGGAGGACATAGCTCCACGTCGGCCGCCCGGAGGGTGGCGGCGCTGGCGGCGCGGGCATGGGCGGCGGTGCTTCCTCGGCGGTCACCCGGCCATCGTAGGTGCCGCCCCGGGTCCGGGGAACCGGCGGTTAACCCTGGTCCCTTCCCCGCAGGACCGCGAGCGTGAGCGCTTCCACCGATTGCAGCGAAGGCTCCCGCACGTGGGCGTCCTCCACCCAGCGCCGCGCATCCGCCCGGGGAAACCCGAGTGCCGCGATCGTCTCGATCGCGTCCGCGAGCACGCGGTCGCGTTCGAGACGTGCCGTGTCCACGGGCTTTTCGATGGCGCCATCGTGCATCGATGCTTCCGCCACCACCTTGCCCCGCAGCGACGCGATGATCTTGTCCGCACCCCGCGCCCCGATGCCGGGCAGGCGCGTGAGCGCGGCGCGGTCCTCCTGCTCAATGGCCCGCGCGATCGTCGAAACGGAGACGTTCATCGCTTTGGCGGCCTTCGCGGGCCCCACGCCCTCGACGGTGATGAACTTGCGGAAAAAGTCGCGCTCGGCACGCCGCAGGAACCCCACGAGCACGGGCACCGGCTGGTTCGCACTCGCCGAATAGTGGATGTGCAGCCCGATCTCCGGCGCTGCGGCGTCGAGTTCCTTTCCCCCCGCGATGCCCTGCAACTCCGGCCAGAGGAACAGCGGCACGAGCACCTCGTACCGCACGCCCGCGACATCTACCTCAACTACCGGGCCGGTGATGTCCATGCGCGCGAGACGGCCCTGCAGGTGCGTAATCACGGCCGCAGTATCGCCGCTGCCGCGGGCTGCCGCGAGCGCGCCGCCGTTGGTACGCTTGGGCCGTGCCCGAACTCCCCGAAGTCGAGACCATCCGCCGCGACCTTGAACCGCTAGTGGCCGGCCGCAGCATCACCGCCGTTGATGTGGACCCTGCCACGCTCGGGCTGCTCGCCGGCGGCCTCCCCATCGAGGCACTCCGGCACGCGCTGATCGGCCGGACCATCACGGCTGCCGGCCGCCGTGGCAAATACCTCCTGTTCGCGCTCGACGACGGCCGCACGTTCGTCGTCCATCTGCGCATGACGGGCCGCCTCGTCTGGAGGCCATCGGATGCGCCGCCGGAACCGTACGAACGCGCACGCATCCGCCTCGACAATGGGCACGATCTCCGCTGGGGCGACCTGCGTAAGTTCGGGACCTGGCGCATCGTCGATGACCCGGCCGAGGCGGTCGGCAAGCTCGGCCCCGAGCCAATCGACGACGCGTTCACCTTCCGGGCGTTTCGCGCGGCGCTCGCGGGGCGGTCGGCTCCGATCAAGGCCGTCCTCCTGGACCAGCGCCGGATGTCCGGGCTCGGCAACATCTATGTCGACGAGGCGCTGTTTGAAGCGCGCGTTCGCCCCGATACGCCCGCGTCCGACGTCTCGCCGGCCGCCGCGCGGAGGCTTTGGGCCGCGGCCCGCAGCGTCCTCGAACGCGGCATCGAAAACCGCGGCGCCAGCTTCAAGGACTACGTCGACGGCCAGGGGCAGCCGGGCCAACAGCACATGCACGTGCAGGTGTTTCGCCGCCACGGCAAGCCCTGCTATACCTGCGGCGCCACCATCCTGCGAACCGTCGTCGGTGGCCGCGGCACGCATTACTGCCCACACTGCCAGCGTCGCGCACGCCAGAGGAGCCAGCCCCATGGAGCTTGAAGACCTCGCCGCCATCCTCGGGGTCCCCCTGGACGCCATCACCGGCGCCGAGACCGTGGAGCCCGGCATCCTTCGTGTCGCGATCGAACAGGATGGCGCCCGTCGCGAGGTGCTCGTTCGTGGGGCCGGGTCCATCGCCGCTCAGAACCACGCCGCGGTGCTCGACGCCCTCGCTCGCCTGGGGTTCGCACCCGTGCCGCGGCTGCTCGCGTTCACCGGCGGGCTGATGGCGGAGACCGCTTTCGAGGGCCTCACCGCGCTCGCCCTCGTGCCCCCTGCAACCGCGCTGGAGGAAGCGGTCGACGTAATCGCGGCGCTGCACCAGCTCCCGGCCGGCGACAAGCTCCGCTCGGGACTCCAACAGGCCGCGCCGGTGCCCGGTCCGGACTTGCCCCTGCACCGCCTCGGCTTCGCCGCGCACGAGCGGGAGCCTGCGGCCGAGCTCCTCGCAACCGCCCGCGAGGCACTTGGCGCGGGCCCCGTCGGCTTCGTGCATGGGGAGCTGCACGCGGGGAATGTCGTGTTCACCGCCGGGGGCCCGCGGCTGGTCGAATTCGGGGCCGCGGGACACGGCCACCAGCTGCTTGACATCGCCGCCTTCCTCGCGACGGCGGGGCTCGAACCGCCCCTTCGCCGCGACCTCGCCGAGCGGTATGCCCGGCGGCTCGCCCTCGACCCTGCCGCGACCGCCGACGCGATCGACCTGGCGACCATCCCGTGGGGCCTCTCGTGGCTGGTCGAGCTGCCCCGCCGCCAGGTCCTCGCACGTGGCGATGACGCCGCCACCGAGCGCATCTCCGTGCTCGCGGCGCGGACGCACGATGCCCTGCGCCGGGCGGCGGGTGCCGACGCCACGGCGGCCGCGCTGCGCGCCGCCCTCTGGCCGTAGAATCCGCGCATGGACGCGCATGCCTACCCGGGCGCACTGGGCGAGCTCGCCTTCGTGGAGGCGTACCTCCAGGGCGCGCTGCGCAAGCCCCAGGTCGTCGCGGATTCGCTTCTCCGTTCGCTCGTGCTCGCGAGCTACAACGACCGGTTGATCCTCTCGGGGCTGCTCGCGGAGCAGCTCGCCGAGGCATGCCGCCGCCTTACGGGCGTCTACCTCGCCCTCGCTGACCGCCGCTATCCGGTGGCGCGTTCGCTTGCGAAGCCGCTCCCGAGCCTCGAGCAGTGGACCGCGTTCATCCAGGCCGCCGGGACGCTGACACCCGAGCAGATGCTGCGCGAACTCGGCCTCGGCGGCGATGCCCTGGGCAGCGCGACAATGCTGCGGGCCCAGCCCGGGCTCGCCACCCTCTCCGACCTCGTTGCCGCCGCCGAGCTCGGCAGTCCCATGCTCCTGCTTCCGAATGGCCGCCTGAGCGAGGAGTGCTGGTTCGCGGGGCCGACTCCGTCGGGCGGGCATGTCGCCGCCAGCCTCGGCACCGAAGAGCACGACGCGGCGGCGCTCGCCGACCTCACCGCGGACCTTTCCTCGGTCGCCCGGGGCTTTCTCGGTTCGTATCTCGATGCGCGCCGCGCGCCGGCCGGGCGGCAGTGAGCCGCGAACCCGGCTGGCAGGCCGGCCCTCGCGACGCCATTACCGATGTCGAAGGCATCCGCGTGGGCCACTGGACCGACCGCCGCGGCGCCACCGGCTGTACGGTCATCCGCTGCGAAACCGCCACCGCAGCCGCCGTCGATGCACGCGGCGGCGCCCCCGGGACGCGCGAAACCGACGTCCTCGCGGGCGCGAACCTGGTTCGTACCTGCCACGGCATCCTCTTCGCCGGGGGGAGTGCCTTCGGGCTGGCCGCGGCCACCGGCGTCATGCGCTGGTTCCGCGAACAGGGGGTCGGCTTCGGCACGAAGATGGCGAAAGTGCCGATCGTGCCCGCCGCCGTCATCTACGACCTCGCCGCCGGCAGCGAGACTGCCTTCCCCGGCGAGGACGCGGGTTACGCGGCCGCCAGCCGGGCGACCGGCGGACGCGTCGCCGAGGGCAGCGTCGGCGCCGGTACGGGCGCCACCGTCGCCAAGCTCCTCGGCTCCGAGGGCCGCATCAAGGGCGGGCTCGGTACCAGCAGCCTCGTGGGCCCACGCGGGATCGTCGCCGGTGCACTCGCCGTCACGAACGCGGTCGGGTCCATCCACGACCCGGACTCGGGTGCGCTCATTGCCGGCCCGCGGGATGCCGACGGCCGCATGGCCTCGCTCCCGGAGATGCTCGAACGCCGGACCGCGCAGTTGGACGCTCTCCTCGAGCCCACGAACACCACGCTCGTGGCCGTCGCGACCAACGCGAAGCTCGAACACCACCACCTCCAGCGCATCGCCTACCAGGCTCACGACGGCATGGCGCGCGTCATCGTCCCCGTGCACAGCTTCGCCGATGGCGACATCGCCTTCGCGCTCTCCATGGGCAGCCTCGAGGTGCGCGAGACGGACACGCTGACAATCGGCGCGATGGCGGCCCGCGCCGTGGAGATCGCCATCCTCAGGAGCGTCCAGCGGGCGAAGCCGGTCGCCGGCATCCCCGCCCTGGGCTGAACCCTTCGCCCTCCGCCCTCGGCAGGGCTGCCGCCTCCGCCCTTCGATGGATTGTTTTGCGCGGTTCAGACGCGTAGATTTGCGCGTTGTCGAATGAGACAGAACGGGGAGGTTCATTGCCGATGAAACGGATTCTGGCCGGGCTCATGGCCGCGGCCATTGGCGCATTTGCCCTTGTGGGCGGCGGCGGCGCGCATTCCGCGAGCGCGCAGGCGGCCACCATCCACGTCGATGCCGGCAACGGCGAGCCCGGCTACGCCGTGAACGCCTTCCTGCCCGAGACCCTCACCATCGCCACCGGCACCACCGTCGCCTGGCACTTCCCCTGGTTCGAACCGCACACCATCACCTTTGGCACCGTCACGGCGACGACGAAGCCGGCCACGTCCCCCGCGACCTACGATGGCACGGGTGTCCTTACCAGCGACCTCATCTTCGGGAACCCGAACGGCAGCGTGAAGCCGTTCGAGGTCAAGTTCACGAAGGCGGGCACCTTCAAGTACGCCTGCGAAATTCACCCCTTCATGACGGGCTCCGTCACCGTTGTGAACGGCGGCAACGTCGACTCCCAGTCCACCGTCAACGAGCGCCGCACGAACAACTACGTGAATCGCCTGGGCGCCCTCAAGACCATCGCCGCCGGGCTCGGGGCGCAGTCCGCCGCCGTCACGCCGATGGCCAGCGGCGGCAACAAGTACACGCTCAGCATCGGCCCCGCCACGCGCGGCGGCGATGATGTCATGCAGTTCTTCCCGGCCGCCGCGAAGATTACGGCCGGCGACACGGTCGAATGGAAGGCCACGGCCCCGACGCCGCATACCGTTTCGTTCGGTCCCATCACGCCTCCACCGGGCCCGGGCTTCGATCCGTTCGCCCTCCCGCCCAACAAGCCCGCGGCCGGCTATGACGGCTCTGGCTTCGTCAACAGCGGCATCATGACCGCGTCGCCTCCGGGTGCCCCGGCCGATCCGAACGAGATCAAGAGCTTCGAACTGAAGTTCACCAAGGCCGGGACCTACCAGTACTACTGCATCCTCCACGCCGACCAGGCGATGGTGGGCACCATCACGGTCGAGGCTGCCCCAACGCCGTCGACCCGTGCGCCTGGCCCGCCGAACACGGGCTCCGGGCAGCAGGGCGGCGACGGCTGGATGCTTCTCGCGGGAGCCATCGTCGCGGCCATCGTCGCGGGCGGTGGATCCGTCCTGGTGGCGCGGCGCCGGGCCGCCCGCTAGCCGCCCGCCCCTCCGGTTGAAACAGCGCGGCCCCTCCTGAAAAGGAGGGGCCGCGCGCCTTTCCTGACGAATCCCTGGCCTTTCCGCGCGAGGTATTGACATTCGCCGTACAAGGGGGAAGATCGCGCTGCCGTCTATCCGAGAGGAAGGCGAGCCTGGGAAGTCTGGCGACCCGATCCCACGCAAGAGCATCCGCCTGGACCGCGCGCGGCCGGTACGGATCGAGCAACGACCCGCCTCAGCGGCCACTTGCCGACCCAACAGCCCCGCCCGAACCGGCGGGGTTTTTCGCGGGCGACGGCCGCCACGGAGGGACAGCTCCTTGCGCACGATGATGTCTGGAAAGATCCATCGCGCCACCGTCACCGAGGCGAACCTCAATTACGAGGGCTCCGTCACCGTGGACCCCGACCTCCTCGAGGCGGCGGGGATCCTCCCGTATGAACAGGTCCACATCCTGGATGTCACCAACGGCGCACGCCTTGAGACGTACGCCATCCTCGGACGCCGCGGCAGCGGCGAGATCTGCATCAACGGCGCCGCTGCCCACCTGGTACGCGAACAGGATCTCGTCATCATCGTCGCCTACCAGCAGCTGACCGACGCGGACGTGCACGGCTTCAAGCCGCGCAAGGTCTTCGTCGATGCGCAAAACCGGATCGTGCGGACGGAGCTCGGCGATGGCATCGCCGCCTACCCGCGCGAACTGGCCGCTGTCTGAAGAGGGTGTCATGAGCCGGCTTTCCATCCACAAGCTCCGCGAGCTCAAGGCGAACGGTCAGCGCTTCGCCATGATCACCGCCTACGACTACCCCAGCGCCCGCCTCGTCGAGCAGGCAGGCGTTCCCGTCATTCTCGTCGGCGATAGCCTCGGCAGCGTCATCCTTGGCTACGACTCCACCGTGCCGGTCACGATGGACGACATCATCCACCACACCCGCGCCGTCGTTCGGGGCACGAGCAAGGCCATCGTTGTCGCCGACATGCCCTTCATGAGCTACCAGGCGAACGCCGACGAAGCCGTGCGAAACGCCGGGCGCCTCCTGCAGGAGGGCGGCGCCACCGCGGTCAAGCTCGAAGGCGGCAGCCACGTCGTCCCGCTCGTCCGGCGCATGGTCGAATGCGGCATCCCCGTGATGGGGCACCTCGGCCTCACGCCACAGAGCGTGAACCAATTCGGCGGCCACAAGGTCCAGGGCAAGACGCCCGCCGCGGCCGCCAAGCTCATCAACGACGCCCGCGCGCTCGAGGAGGCCGGCGCCTTCGCCATTGTCCTCGAGACGATTCCCGCGCCCCTCGCGCGCATGGTCACCGAACGGCTCACCGTGCCCACGATCGGCATCGGCGCTGGCGCCGACTGCGATGCCCAGGTGCAGGTCTTCCACGACATGCTCGGCATCTACGACGACCAGCGGAAGATGAAGCACGCGAAGCAATACGCCCGCCTCGGCGAGACAATCCGCCAGGCCGTCCGCAGCTACATCGCGGAGGTCGAGGGCGGCCAGTTCCCGACCGCCGAACACAGCTTCGAAATGGCCGAGGACTCGCTCGCCGAGCTCTCGCACGCCTGAGAAGCGCCTGTTCGCATGTCCAGAGGGCCCTCCCCCGGGAGGGCCCTCCGCGTGAGGAGGCCCCCACGATGGAGATCATTCACACCCCGGCCGCCCTGCGCGCGTGGCGCCGTTCCGATCCCGGTTCGGTTGGGTTCGTGCCCACCATGGGCTACCTCCACGAAGGCCATCTCACCCTCGCGCGCCGTTCGCTCGCCGAAAACGATCGCACGGCGGTCAGCATCTTCGTGAACCCCACGCAGTTCGGCCCCAACGAGGACTTCACCCGCTACCCGCGCGACGAGGAGCGGGACCTTCACCTCCTCCGCGAGGCCGGCGTCCACGCCGTGTACTTCCCCACGCCCGCGATCATGTATCCCGATGGCTACCAGACCTATGTGAGCGTCGAAGGGGTCTCGCGGGGCCTCGAAGGCGAAGCCCGGCCGGGCCATTTCCGTGGCGTCGCGACGGTTGTGCTCAAGCTCTTCAATGCCTGCGAACCCACGCGCGCCTACTTCGGCCGCAAGGATGCTCAGCAGCTCCGCGTTCTCCGCCGCATGACGACGGACCTTGACCTGCCCGTTGAGATCGTCCCCTGCGACATCGTCCGGGAAGCGGACGGGCTCGCCATGAGCAGCCGCAACGTGTACCTCACACCCGAACAGCGTGCCGCCGCTCCAGTCATCTACCGCGCACTCCATGAGGCACGCGACCGCTGGTCGGGGGGCGAGCGCGACGCCACCGCCCTGCGCGGTCTCGTTGCGGCACGGATCGCGGCCGAACCGCGCGCGGAGATCGACTACATCAGCCTGGCCGACGACGAAACCCTGGACGAGATACACGGCCGCGCCCGGCGCCCTGCGCTGCTCTCCCTCGTGGTGAAGTTCGGGGCCACGCGCCTGCTGGATAACATCGAACTCGGCTAACGGCGCAGCGGCCAGTACCGGAAGACTACTCGCCCGATGACCGCCTCGCGCGGGACCGGGCCGTACATGCGGCTGTCGGTGCTGTGCGCGGCGTTGTCACCCAGCAGCGTCACGTCCGCGCCGGTCACTTCGGCGGCGCGCTTCACGACCGTTCGCGCGGGCTCGCGCGGGTCCGTCGCGATGACCACCTGGCCTGCCCGCGGCGCCGCACGGCGGTAGGCGGCCCGGTCGACCACGACGAAGTCCCCATCGTGGAAGGCGGGCTCCATGCTCGCGCCGCGAATGCAGTACCGCGTGTACCGCCGCGCGAGTAGCGCTCCCGCGGCGAGGGTGGCCGCGAAGGTGACGAGCGAACCGGCGATCGCCGGAGATGCGGAACGGCGGCGCCTGCCCGGCGCCGCCGTCACGAGTTCCGGAATCACTCCGGCGGTCATGGCTTCAGCTGGCGCGAATGAAGGGCACGTCCTTGCCCTTCGAGCCCCAATACATGCCGTGGATCTCCTCCACGGCCTGGAGCAGGGCCTCGCCGTTCGCCGGGTCCTGCTCCGTCTTGTTCTTCGAGCAGAGCTTCGCCGCCTTCCAGAACGTGTCGTGGAGGTTCGGGTACTTCTCCAGGTGCTCCGGCTTGAAGTAGTCGTGCCAGAGCACGTCGAGCTCGTGCTTGCAGACTTCGGCCTGCTGCTCCTTGATGGCGATGAAGCGGGTGCGCGTGTTGACCGTGGCGATATCCTGGGCGTCGCCGAGGGCCGCGATCTTCTTCTCCATCGAAAGGACGGCCTCGGCCGCGATGCGCGCCGATGCCGGGTCATACACCCCGCAGGGGCCGTCGCAGTGCGCGTCAGCGAATTTGCCGGGGCGGAACAGGCTGCGGAACAGGTTCATGGCGATGGTGCTCCTGGCTCTAAAGAATCGGACATTCCCGGGACACCCGGGGAGGTGCGAACTCCGATTATAGGCCGTCCCTCCTTGCGCGTGTGCGAGCAGCCCGCCCGCGAGCCAGCCGCTCCGCATGCGGCCGGCAGTCGTACTCGCATGCCCGTCGCTCCCATCCCGGAATCCCCACACGCGGACGGTTTTCCGGCTGGTAAGCTACAACGATGGGACGAAAGCCCGGGAGGACACTCGACGAGCGGCGCGCCGAATGGAGCGCCCGCTGGGACGAGGTGAAGCCCGCGCCCTTTCGCCTCGCCCGGGAAATCGTGCCCGGGCTCTACCAGGTTCGCACGCGCGGTTCGCGCTGCTACCTCATCGTCGAGGACGAGATCACCCTCATCGACAGCGGCAACCCCGGCTCCGGCGAGCGCATCCTCACCGCTCTCAAGGAGCTCGGCCGCTCCCCGGCTGACATCGCGCGCATTCTCATCACCCATTACCACATCGACCACGTCGGCGGCCTGCCGGAGATTCAGAAGTTCGCCCCGGGCAAGACGGGCGTCCACATCGCCGAAGCCGCCCACGTCGAGAGCGACCAGCCCCTGCCCAATCCGTTCCAGCACCCGCTGCTCGCGAAAGTCATCCAGCCCTACCTCCTCCGCAACGACCCCGGCCGCGCCCGCGTCGATGTCGTACTCCAGGACGGCGACGAACTTCCCGCGCTGGGCGGGCTCCGCATCGTGCACACGCCAGGGCACACGGCGGGCCACATCTCCATCCTCTTCCCCAACCGCGGCGTCCTCCTGGTGGGCGATTCCATGCAGTACAAGTTTGGGCGCCTCATGCTGCCCAGCCGCCTCTTCAGCGAGGACATGACGGAAGCGGCCGCCTCGATTCGCAAAATGGCCGGGCTTGAGTTCGAAACCCTCGTCTTCAGCCACTTCCGTCCCATCCTCGGCGGCGCCGACCAGCGCGCCCGCGATTTCGCCCGCACGCTCGCCGCCTCCGCCGCGAGTTGAAGGTTCCTGCTCACCCCCCGAAAGGCGTAGGCTGACCGCCATGGACACGTTGACGGCCCTCCTCGAGGAGTCGGCCCGGCGCTACCCGAACCACACCGCGACCGTCATTCGCGCGGGTATCCGCACCCTCCGTCTCAACTACACGCAGCTTGAGCAGCGCTCGCATGCCTACGCGCGCCTCCTGCGCGAACGGCAGACCGGTCCCGGAGACCGCGTCGTCATCTGGGCCGCCAATCAGCCCGACTGGGTTGCCGCGATGTTCGGCTCGTTCCTCTGCGGCGCCGCCGTCGTCCCGCTCGACGTGCGCAGCGGCCGCGAATTCGTCGAACGCGTCGTGGGGCTCACCGGGCCGAAGCTCGCGTTCGCGGGCCGCGCTGAAGCGGAGGTCCTTCGCGCCCTGGAAGTGCCGGTGCTCGAATTCGGCGCGTTCGATGTCCCCCTCGATGGGAAGGTCGAACCGGCCCCGATCACCCCGGACACCCTCGCCGAGATCATCTACACGTCTGGCACGACGGGTGACCCGAAGGGCGTGATGCTCACGCACGGGAACATCGCCTCCAACGTGCGCGCCGGGCTGAAGGCCATCCACCTGGACGAGAACACGCGCCTGCTCTCGCTCCTGCCCCTGAGTCACATGTTCGAACAAACCGGCGGCTGCTTCGCGCCCATCGCCGTCGGCGCCGCCGTGGCATACCCGACGAGCCGCCAGCCGTCGGCACTCGCCCGCACCATGCAGGACTGGAAGCCCACCGTGATGATCATGGTGCCCCAGGCGCTGCAGCTGCTGATGAGCGCCATCGAACGCGAAGCCGCAAACACCGGCCGGACGAAGCTGCTCGAACGCCTCCGGCGGGTCGCGAAGCGACTGCCGGGTCCCGCCCGCCGGCGTCTCTTCGGCAGCGTCCTCAAGCGCTTCGGCGGCGAACTCGACTTCATGGCCAGCGGTGGCGCCGCGCTCGACCCCGCGCTCCAGGCGAAGTGGGAGGCCATGGGCATCGACATCGTCGAAGGCTACGGCACGACCGAGTGCTCCCCCATCGTCTCCCTCAATCCCCGCCACGACCGGCGCCGCCGCAGCGTGGGCAAGCCCCTCCCTGGCACGCAGGTGCGCATCGCCCGCGATGGCGAAGTGCAGGTCCGCGGACCGGGCGTCTTCAGCGGCTACTGGCGCAATGAAGCCGCTACCGCCGCGACCTTCGATGACGGCTGGTACCAGACCGGCGACATCGGCTACCTGGACGACGGCTACCTCTACCTTCGCGGCCGCAAGAAGGACCTGATCGTCCTCTCGGATGGCCAGAACGTGTACCCCGAGGACATCGAGCGCGTGCTCGGCAACCAGCCCGGCATCACCGAAGCCGTCGTCGTGGGCCTCCCAAAGGACGGCCTCGTGCGCCTCCACGCCGTGCTCCTCGAAAATACTCCCGGCGCCGCCGCCGATGCCGTGCGCGAGGCCAACCGCGAGCTCGATAGCCGCCAGCAGGTGATGAGCTTCTCTACATGGCAGGGCGAGGACTTCCCCCGCACCCACACCCTTAAGGTTCGCCGCAACCTCGTCCTCGAAGCCCTCGCGGGCCACGAACCGCAGGGGGCCAGCAGCAGCCCGGCCGCTGTCGAAGGTGACCCACTGCTGCGGTTGGTCGCACAATGCGCCGGTGCCGAACGCGCGGAGGCAATCCGGGAGGACGCGGAACTCGCGGGCGACCTGGGACTCGATTCCCTGGGCCGGGTCGAGTTGCTCTCCGCGATCGAGGAAGAGCTGGGCGCCTTCATCGATGATGCCGAAGTGCTCCCCAACACCACCCTCGCCGAGCTTCGCCAGATGGTGAGCCGCAGCGAGCGGCGGCGCAAAGCCCCGAACTTCCCAACCTGGCCGCGCACGCGCCCGGCGCGCCTGGCCCGCCGCCTGATGATGGCCGGGTTCGTGCTGCCCGCGCTGCGGCCCTTGTACTCGGTGCAGGTGCGGGGCCGAGCCAACCTCGCGGGGCTCAAGGAGCCCTGCCTCATCATCTCCAACCACAACATGCACCTGGACCAGGCGATGCTGCTCACGGCAATGCCCCATGGCCTCCGCCAGCGCGTGGCCATCGCCGCCGCCGCCAGCGACATCTTCGGCAATCGTTTCCGGGGCTTCTGGGCGAGCCTTCTCGGCAACGCCTTCCCCTTCGCCAAGGAGGGTAGTGGCGTTCGCGAAAGCCTCGAGTACGTCGCCCGCATGCTCGATGGCGGCTGGAACGTCCTCATCTTCCCCGAAGGCAAGCTCACGGTGATGGGCCCGACCCAGCGCTTCAAAAGCGGCGTCGGCCTGCTCGCGGTCGAGACAGGCGTGCCTGTGCTGCCCATGCGCATCGATGTCCAGCGCCCGGGCTTCTATGAAGGCAAGTGGCTCCCGCACCCGCGCGCCCGCGTGCGCGTCAGCGTCGGCCAGCCTGTTGTGTTCGAGCCCGGCACCAGCTACACCGACGCCACCGCCACACTCGAGCAGGCCGTCCGCGAGGCCTGAGCGTGGAACCGGACGCCATCCGCTTTCTCGATATCCTCACGACCGCCTCCGCTGTCGCAAACTACGTCGGCGTGGCCGATGTCACTCCCGCGCACGTTCGCGACGCCATCGCCATCCTGCGCGGGGAGAAGACCCTGGACGACCTCGGGAGGCCGCTTTCGCCACTGGTCCGGCGCGCGCCGCCGGGCACGGCTGGCGGCGCCGATGCCCGCGTGCGTGATCTCGCCCGGCGCTGGTACGCGTCCCTCGGCGACGACCCCGCCGCCGAGCTCTCAACCGCGCAGCTCGAAGCTCTCATCGCGGAGCTCGATGCCCTGGCCCAGGCGCCCTGACCCTTACGCGCAGAGCCGCCGCACGACCTCGTACAGCACCTGCATCCCCAACCGCAGGTTTTCGATGCTGATTCGTTCGTTGTGCCCGTGGATCCCCGCAAGGTCCTCCGGTTCCACGAGGCAGGGGATGAAACCGTACGCCGGCACGCCACGCAGCCGGTAGATCCGCGAGTCGGTGAACCCCGTTGTCAGTTCGGGGGCGAGGTGCGCGCCTTCGACCAGCTCGGTGATCACCTCCCGGACCACTCGCACGAACTCGCCATCGAATGCGGACTCGCCACCTTCGTACAGCCGGTTCAGCACGCGCACGCTCACGCGCTCGTCATCGATCACGTCTCGCAGCTCCGCGAGAAAGGCTTCCGGTTCGACATCCGGGAGAAGGCGGCAGTCGAGCGTCGCCCGGGCGGTGGCCGGGATGACGTTCACCTTGATCCCGGTCTCGATCGTGGTCAGCGAAATGGAACTCCCGAGGCGCGCACGCAGCCCCGGCGCGCGCCCTGCCGCCCGCAACGCGGCGGCATCGTCCATCGCCGCCGAGAAGCCCGCCTTCGCCATGGCATCCAGGTGCGCGCGCATCACGGGCGTCATGCGCAGCTCCTGGTTCCAGTTCGCCACCCGGGTGAGGGCCCGCACCAGGTGCTCGGCGCAGTTGTCGGCGTGCGGCACCGACCCATGGCCGGGGCGGCCGGTGACGGTCAGCTCAACCCACACGGGCACCTTCTCGCTCACGGCCAGCTCGAAGACGAAGCCCGAGCCGTTCTTGCCGGTCAGCCCGTAGGCGCCTTCGTTCATCACCAGGTCGGTCGTGAGCCAGTCCGGGCGGTGCGCGGCGAGCCACGTCACGCCGAAGTCGCTCCCCGCCTCCTCGTCGGCCGCCGCGAGGAAGGCCAGGCCCCGGCGCAGCGGCACCCGCTGGCGCTTCAGGAGCAGCAGCGTCATCAACTCGATGATGCCCATGCTCTTCATGTCGAGCGCGCCTCGCCCATACAGGAAGCCGTCGCGCACCTCGCCACCGAACGGGTCCACGTCCCAGTACTGGCGCTCGACCGGTACGACATCGGTGTGGTTCAGCAGCGTCACCACCCGTTCGGTGGGCCCGAGGCGGGCGATGAGGTTCGAACGGCCCGGCGCCGATTCCGCGACCTCGAACGGCACGCCGTCCTTTGCCAGGATGCGCGACAGGAAGTCGACCGCGAGCGCCTCGTTCCCGGGAGGATTCGAGGTGTCGATGCGCAGGTACTCGGCGAGCAGTTCGGTCGCCTCCCGGGCGGCCCCATCCCAATCGATGCCGTCGTTCACGCGCCCTCCCACGGACGCGGAGTGTAGCCGCCCGACATCGCTGAGGGCAGGCCCCGATGCGCCTGCAACCCCAACCGGCCGACATTCAAGGCATGGAACTCCTCCTCGCGGGCGCCGGCACCATCGGTGGCTTCGGCGCTGGCTGGCTGGCCGGCACGCGGCAGCACCTGCTCTATCGCCAGCCCGAGTACCGGGGCGCCGCCGCCACCGGCAGGCGCGCACTCGGCGTTCGCTCCGGGCTGGGACTGGCCTGCGCGCTCGTCGCGGCCGTCGCCCTCCGGCCCGGGCACTACGCCATCGGCCCCGGGCTACTCACGGCCGCGTTCGGCGCCATCCTTTGCGTGCTCGCCAGCACCGACTTCGAACGCCGCATCATCCCCAATCGCCTTTCGTACCCGGCCATGGCGGCGGCGCTCGCGTTCTGCTGGGCCTGGCCCGACCGCGACGTCGCGGCGATTCTGCTCGGCGGTGGCATCGCCGTGATCGGGGCCGGCGCTGTCTTCGCACTGGGTGTCGTCCTTGGGAACGCCCTGGGCCTCGGCGACGTGAAGCTGGCGGTCCTCATCGGGCTCCTCACGGGCTGGCCCGCGTTTCTCCCCGCGATCGTCTTCGGCGCGTTGCTGGCGGCCGTGCCGTCGGCGTTCCTCATGCTCACGGGCCGCCGCAAGACGTACTTCAGCTACGGGCCCTACCTCGCCGCGGGTGCGCTCGCTGTCCTCCTCTTCCCGGGGCCGTTCGTCTAGCGGCGAAGGCCCGCTTGCCCGCGCGCCGGTACCCCCGAGCCTGTACGCTGGAGGTCATGCCTTCGCCCCTCCATTCCACGGAACGCCAGCGCGACCGCGCATTCCTCGTTGCCGCCGATATCCATGGCACCCTGCTCCCCGCCCGAGAGTCGCTGGACGAGCTCGCGGAGTTGGCCCGGACGGCCGGCGGCGAGGTAGTGGGCAGCACCAGCCAGCGCCTGGAACACCCGAACGTCGCCACCTACATCGGCAAGGGCAAAGTCGAGGAGGTCGTCGAGGAGACGAAACGGCTGCGCGCCAACGTCGTCATCTTCGATGACGAACTTTCGCCCTCGCAGCAGCGCAACCTCGAACGCGCGCTCGGCACGAAGGTCATCGATCGCACCGCGCTCATCCTCGACATCTTCGCGACACGCGCGCAGACGCGTGAAGGCCGCATGCAGGTCGCGCTCGCGCAGATGCAGTACCTGCTCCCCCGCCTGGCCGGCCAGTGGTCCCACCTCGAACGCATGGAAGGCGCGATCGGCACCCGCGGCCCGGGCGAGACCCAGATCGAAACCGACCGCCGACTCATCCGTTCCCGCATCAGCCGCATCAAGCGCGACCTCGAGGATGTCCGCACGCAGCGCGCGCTCTACCGCCAGAATCGCCAGCGAAACAACATGCGCGTCGTCGCGCTCGTGGGGTACACGAACGCCGGCAAGTCGACCCTGATGCGCGCGCTCTCGGGGGCCGATGTGCTCGCCGAGGACAAGCTTTTCGCCACCCTCGACCCGGTCACCCGCCGCCTCCGCCTCCCAACCGGCGAGACGGTGCTCCTGACGGACACCGTGGGCTTCATCCAGAAGCTCCCGCACGACCTGGTCGCCTCGTTTCGCGCGACGCTCGAGGAACTCGAAGAGGCGGACCTCCTCCTCCACGTCATCGACATCGCCCATCCCAACGCCTTTGAGCACACCCGCACGGTCGAGGATACACTGACCGAGCTGGGGGTCGGCGCGAAGCCCGCCCTGCTCGTGCTCAACAAGGTGGACCTCGTGCGCGACGAAGACGGCGCCAGCGTCGAAAGCTTCGACGATGCCCGCGACGCCATCGTTTCGGCCGGTCTCCCGCCGCCGAACGTCGTGCTGGTGGCCGCCGAGAAGCGCTGGGGCCTCGACAACCTGCGCCAGCGCATCGCCGATGGCCTCGACGGCCTCATCGGACAGGCCGCCCCGGCGCCCGATGTCGTTGCCCGGCGGCGCTCCCCCGAGCCCGGTGCGTTTGAACACGCCGTCCCGACGGGGTAGAACAACCGGATAATGGCCTCTTCGCCCGTCCCGCTTCCTCATCCTGCTGGCCCGCTCGCCGGCTATCGCGTGCTCGACTTCTCCGACGAAAAGGGCCAGCTCTGCGCCCGCCTCCTCGGCGAACTCGGGGCTGACGTCATCAAGATCGAACCACCCCGTGCCGGGGACCCCGCCCGCGCTCGCGGCCCCTTCTTCCGTGGCGAGGAAGGCATGGAGACGAGCCTCTGGTGGTGGGCGATGAACGCCGGCAAGAAGTCCATCACCTGCCAGCTGCAGCTGGCCGCCGGCCGCGAACTCGTCCAGCGGCTTGTTGCCACCGCCGACATCGTCATCGAGACCTGCATGCCGCCGACGGCCGAGAGCGTCGGCCTCGACTACACCACGCTGAGCGCCGTGAACCCGGGCATCGTGGTCGTCAGCATCACCAACTTCGGCCAGACCGGGCCCTACCGTTCCTGGCACGCCACCGACATCGTCGGCGCGGCCATGGGCGGGCTCATGTCCGTCACCGGCGACCCGGATCGCGGTCCCGTCCACATCCTCGCCCCGCAGGCCCTCACGCAGGTCAACATCCAGGCCGGCGTGGGCGCGATGACCGCCCTCTACGCGCGGGGCGTCAACGGCGGCATCGGCCAGCACGTCGATGCCTCGATGCAGGAAGCCGTCGTCAACGCCCTGGACCATGCCTCACCGACCTGGGACATCTCCGGGTTCGACATGTTCGGGCCGGGCATCCGCCGCATCAACAACGGCCAGATGGGCGCTCGCTACCTCTTCGAGACGAGGGACGGCTGGGTCGCTGCCCTCCAGGTCGGACACCTCATCGGCCCGGGCGCAAACGCCATCATCGATTGGCTCGCCGAGACCGGCGAGGCGAACGGCCTCGACGCCCCCGAGTGGCGCGAGAAGCTCACCGCCCTCGTTCCCCTCTCGGTCGAGGACCGCACGAAGGTCGAGGAGACGATGATCGCCTTCTGCCGGACGAAGCTGAAGGAAGACCTGGTGCGCGAAGCACAGGCCCGGAATGCCGGCTGGGCGCCCGTCTTCAGCCCTGCTGATATCGCCGAGAGTAAGCAGCTCGCGGCCCGGGACTACTACACGCGCGTCACCCACGAGGACCTGGGCGAGGCGTTCACCTACCCCGGCGCGCCCTTCAAGCTCAGCGCCACGCCCTGGATGCAGCGCGGCCGCGCTCCGCACCTCGGCGAGCACAACGAAGACGTCTACGGCGAACTCCTCGGCCTCGAACCCGCCGAACTCCGCCGCCTCCGCATGAAGATGGTGATCTGATGTCCGAAGCACTGAAGAAGCCGTTCGCCGGTCTCCGCGTCGCCGACTTCGCCTGGGTGGGCGTCGGCCCGCTCGTGTCGAAGTACCTGGCCGACCACGGCGCCGAAGTCATCCGCATCGAGTCCTCGACCTACCCGGAGACGCTACGGCGCGTCGGACCCTTCGTGAACGGCATCCCCGGCATCGACAACTCCGGGTACTACGCCAACTTCAACAGCTCGAAGTACGGCGTGACCGTGAACCTCAAGCACCCGCGCGGGCCCGAAATCGCCCGCCGCCTGGTGGAGAAGTGCGACGTCGTCACCGAGTCGTACACGCCCGGCATCATGGCGCGCTACGGGCTCGATTACGCCACGCTCAGCAAGGGCCGCGAAGACCTGGTGATGATCTCCATGCCGCTCTACGGACAGACCGGCCCGTGGGGGCCCTACATGGGCTATGGCCACGTCCTCCAGGCCGCCTCCGGCATCAATCACCTCACCGGCTGGCCCGAGGACCCGCCCATCGGCACCGGCATCGCCTACACCGACTTCCTCGTGCCGCACTTCGCCGCCATCGGCCTCATCGCCGCGCTCGATTACCGCCGCCGCACGGGCAAGGGCCAGTACATCGACTTCAGCCAGTTCGAAGCCGCTGTCCACGGCCTCGGGACCGCCATCCTCGATTGGACCGTGAACGGCCACAACCAGACGCGCATGGGCAATCACGACCTCGAGGCCGCGCCCCACAACTGCTACCGCGCGCAGGACGGCCGCTACGTCGTCATCGCATGCGAAACCGAGAAGCACTGGGAGGCGCTCAAGGCGGCCCTCGGGCGCCCCGAATGGTGCGACCTGGAGCGCATGCGCCGACGCTGGACGCGTCATAACGAGCAGAAGGAGATCGACCGCCATCTCCAGTTCTGGCTCGACGACTACACCCTGGACCCGCTCCGCCCGCCGCCCGACGAAGCTCCCGAAGGCTCCGATGCGCCCCCCATCCGGCGCTTCACCACGGACGAGCTCGTGCTGCACTTCCAGTCGTTTGGCGTGCCCTGCGGCATCGTCCAGAAGCCTTCGGACCTGCGGAAGGACCCGCAGCTAACCCACCGGGGCCACTACCACTTCCTCGACCACCCCGTCATGGGTCACCGTTCGTACGACGGCCCATCCTTCCGGCTCTCGAAGACCCCTGGCGGCCCGTCGAAGCCCGCGCCCTGCCTGGGCGAAGACAACGAGCGCGTCTACCGCGAAATCGTGGGGCTCTCGGAGGAGGAGTTCATCGACCTCCTCGCGGACGGTGCCTTCGAGTAACCACGGGCCATCCCGTGCATCGCACACCTTCGAACGGCGCGAATCATTCGCGCCGTTTGGCTTCGCGCCCGGACGGCGGGCTGTCCGCTCCGCCGCTGGCCGTCGCTACTCGCCCGGGAGCCCTCGAAGTTTCCCGCCCGGGGCCGACACCACCAGTTCGATGAGCTTCTCCGTAACACGCGGCTCGATGCCCTCCGTGTGGCCTTTATCGAGCCGCACCACGTCGGCGATGACGCGGCCGTCGCGCGCACCCGGGTAGAGCCACAGGCGCGCCGTGCCCGGCCGCGGCGAAAGCCCCCAGGCCGGCGTTGATCGCCCCTCGCGCGACGTGTCATGGATCTGCCCGGGCTGCTCGTCGATGATGTCCGGCTGTTGGACGCGCGCCCCGGCACCGTACTTCTCCGCCCAGGGCGAAGTCGCCGGCAACGACACCATCTCGTGCTCGCCCGTCGCGAAGATGAACGAGATGTCGCAGTCCACCATCGCCGCCCGCCCGGGCCGCGGGCCGCTTCCCGCCGCTGGCGGCTGAGCGACGTTCCGCACCGGCGCGAAGAACGACGCGGGCAACTCAATCGGCCCGATGCGCCCGCCAGAGAGGCTCAGCCAGCCATCGACGCGTTCCTGCCAGTAGGGCTGCTGAAGGAGCCGATTCGAGGTCATCCCGCCCTGTGAATGGCCCACGAGCCAGAACGACACGATGTTCTCCCGCCCGAAGCGCGAGACGACGTACTCGACCACGTTCCGCAGGTGGTCGTCGTCGGCCTCCGCCACCCAGCGGCGCGAAGGCTCCTTCGTCGCCGCCGACGGCGTCGCGATGATCAGCCGGTACCGGTCGGCATACTCGAACGCCGGGAAATAGAGCCGTTGCCAGGCCCCGACGGACCCGCCGCCGTGCAGGCTGAGCAGGAAGACGAGTGGGTCGCCGGGACGGATGTCCGAAGGGGCATCCAGAGTGAACTTCCGGCCTGTGCCCTCGTCGATGATGGTCTCGCTGTGCACCCGCTGCCTCCCGGGATCTGGTGGCGCCATCCTGATGCGTTGGGCGCATTCGTGCTACCCCCGCGCACAAAAAAGGAGCCGCGCATCGCGCGGCTCCTTGAGAGTCCCGGGAACGGACGCCGGCTAGCTGACGACGAGCTCGCCCTTCATCTCCGTCGGATGGAGGTCACACTGGAACCAGAACTTGCCCGCCGCGGCCGGCGTGAACTTCAGCGTCTCCGACTTCCCGCCGTCGATGATCGCGCCCTCGGACTTACCGGGCACGAGGATGGAGCCGTTCTGCTTGTCGTAGAACGACAGGTTGTGCTTGACTTTGCCCTTGTTGGCGAAGGTGACGGCGAACTCCTTGCCCGCGGACGCTGTCAGGCTCGTCTTGTCGAACTTATTGTCGGTTCCGGTGACGGTGACCCCGCCCGCGCCTTCGCCTCCCCCGCCGCCTGCGGCCGCACCGGGCGCCGCCGCGCCGGCCTTCACTTCGAACGTGCCCTTCATCTCCGTCGGGTGGAGGTCGCACTGGAAGTAGTACGTGCCCGCCGCCGGCGTCTTAAAGGTCACCTTTTCGGTGGCGCCGCCGTCGATGATGCCGCCTTCCTTGATCACCGCGCCGCCGGCCGCCTGGTAGAAGCTGAGGTTGTGCTTCGCCTTGCCCTTGTTCGTGAAGTCGAAGGTGACCTCGGTCTCCGGGGGCGCCGTCAGCGTAGCCTTGTCGAACTTGTTGTCCGTCGCGGTGACCGCGTACGGGTTCTCAACAGGGGCTTCGCCGCCGCCGTTGGCGACGACGACCGCATCGTCCTGGAACAGCGTCAGGCCAGCGCCAATCATGAAGCCGCCCGCGATCAGCGCCCCGAAGAGCGCACCAGCGGCGCCAAGGCCGAACTTGAAGGTCACGTCCTTCGTGTCCCGCACGACTTCCATGTCGAACACCTGCACCGAGCCGGGCACGACCTGGCTCGAATGCCCTGTCACGACGTCCAGCAGCGTCTGGCGCGTGGCGTCGTAGGCCGCGAGCCCTTCGCGCGCCGACCACGTCGTCTCGGCGAGCGCCTGCGCCGGGCCCGAACCCGCCGGGGTGACAACCACGCGCAGGTCCTGGAAGCCGTCCACGTCGCGGAGGTCTGACTTTTCGAGCGCCTGGATCACACCGCCCTCGCCGCGCGCGGCCGCGAGTTCGCCTTCCGGGATTGCGAAGGTCAGCACCTGCGTGAAGCGCACCGGCCCTTCGGCGTGTCCGCCGTGGCCCGTCTCCGCCTTCTTCCGCATGCGCGAGTCGTCGTATGCCCAGCCAGCCGCGGCCACGAGCGCGCACACCACCGCCGCCCCAAGGATCGGCCCGGAGAAGTCGTTGTTCCGGTCGCGCGACCACCAGATGAGCGCGAGGCCCACCACCAGCGCGGCGAGTCCGACGATCAGCGGCCACACGCTCGGGTCGGGCAGGTGTACCCCGGCCCCCTCTCCGTGGCCGCCATGTTCATTGTGCTGTGAGTCCATGCGGTGCGTCTCTCCTGTGTGTCCCGGGTCCCCTTAGCCGACGATGTACAGCGTCGTGAAGAGGGCGATCCACACAATATCGACAAAGTGCCAATAGAACGAGCAGGCTTCCACCGCTTCGTGGTGTTCGGACGAGAATTGCCCCCCTAAACCGCGCACCAGCACCACCATCATGAAGATCACGCCCCCGGCCACGTGCGCCCCGTGGAAGCCCGTCAGCGTGTAAAAGGTCGTCCCGTAGACCGTGTCCCCCGACCCGAACGGCAGCTGGCTGTAGTCGTACATCTGCATCGCGAGGAAGACGACGCCGAGGACAATGGAGGCGAAGAACCACCAGACCATCCCCGAGCGGTTCCCCTTCGCGATCTGCATCACCCCGAACTGGATCGTCACCGAGCTCAGGATCAGCAGGATCGTGGCGATGAACGTGAGCGGAAACTCAAGGTGCAACTCGACGCCGCGGGCCACCTGCTCGGCCGTGAGCAGGCTCTCCGGCGGCCACTCGGGCGCGTCCGCCCGCGCGATGAAGTACGCGGCGAACAGCCCGCCGAAGAACATCACCTCCGACGCCAGGAAGAGGATGAAGCCGAGCATGCCGTTGCTCAGCTGCTTCTTGTGAGGGACCGCCACGCCATACGCCGCCATTACGCTGATTCCTTCGTCTCTATTCGATCCGGCTCACCGGCCGGGCGCACCACACGGGTGGCCCGGCCGGCGCGCCGTTGTGTCGTCAGTGCCCGCTCGGGGTCCCGTGCCGCAGGTCGAACAGCGGCCGCTCCGAGTGGATGTCCGGGAGTTCATCGAAGTTGTGCACCGGCGGGGGCGAACTCGTGTACCACTCGAGCGTGTTGGCCTGCCAGGGGTCGGCGGGCTGGTCCGCCGGGCTCATGAACGCCTTCACGACCGCCATCAGGAACGGGATCATCGACACCGCGATGAGGAACGCCCCGGTGGTGGAGAGCATGTTCAGGAACTCCCAGTCCGTGTTGTTGTAGGTGGCGATGCGCCGCGGCATGCCATCCAGGCCGAGCAGATGCATCGGGAAGAAGGCCAGGTTGAAACCGATGAACATGAGCACGAAGTGCCAGTTCCCCAGCGTGTCGTTCAGGCGCCGCCCGAAGATCTTCGGGAACCAGTAGTACATGCCCGAGAACACCGCGAACACGGAGCCGCCGAACAACACGTAGTGGATGTGCGCCACGACGAAGTACGTGTCGTGGATGGCGAAGTCCACCGGCACCGCCGCCGAGAACGTCCCGTTGATGCCCCCGATGAGGAACATGCTGACGAAGCCCAGTGCGAACAGCATCGGCGGCTCGAAGGTGATCGAACCGCGCCAGAGCGTCGCCAACCAGTTGAAAATCTTCACGCCCGTGGGCACGCCAATCATGAACGTCATGAACCCGAAGAACGGCTTCAGCACCGCTCCCGTCGTGAACATGTGGTGCGCCCACACGCTGAAGCCCAGTCCTCCGATGCCGAGCGTTGCGAAGACGAACGCCTTGTACCCGAAGAGGGGCTTGCGGCTGAACACCGGCAGCACCTCGGAGACGATCCCCATCCCCGGCAGGATCATGATGTAGACGGCCGGGTGCGAATAAAACCAGAACACGTTCTGCCAGAGCACCGCGTTGCCGCCGCCACTGGGATCGAAGAAGGAGCCGCCGAAATTCCGGTCGATGTAGAGCATGGCCAGGGCCGACGCCAGCACCGGCGTCGCGAGCAGCTGCAGCAGCGCCGTCACGAACACCGTCCAGCAGAAGATCGGCATCCGGAACATGGTCATGCCCGGCGCCCGCATGCGGAGCATCGTCACCAGGAAGTTCGCCGCGCCGATCGTCGAGGAGATGCCCAGCAGCACCACCGCGATGATCCAGAGGTCCATGCCCGTGCCCAGCGTGCGGGCCAGGGGGCTGTACGCCGTCCACCCCGCCTGCGCCGACCCGCCATCGACGAGGAAGCCCGAGAACATCAGCAGGCCCGCCGGCGGCAGCAGCCAGAACGAGAGCGCGTTAATCCGGGGGAAGGCCATATCGGCCGCGCCGATTTGCAGTGGCACCACGTAGTTCCCGAAGGCGGCCCACACGGGAATGATGAACAGGAAGAGCATCGCCGAGGCGTGCATCGTGAAGATCTGGTTGTACGTGTGGTTATCGACGAAGTCGTTGTCCGCCACCGCCAGCTGAGTGCGCACCAGCAGGGCCAGGATGCCGCCGACCGCGAAGAAGAACATCGTGAAATACAGGTAGAGGATGCCCAGCTTCTTGTGGTCGACGGTCGTCAGCCACTCGAGGATGGCGGGCCGACGCAACTCGCCCGGCCGCGGGACTGCGATAGTCGCCATTGCTTGCTCCTCCTCACGCCGCCGCCGCGGCGTCCTCCTCGTGCCCCGGCGTCTTCGCCGGCCCGTGAAAACAGCGGCCCTAGGGCCGCTGCGCCGATGCGTTCGCGCCCGCCGCGACCTGCCGCAGGTACTCGTCGAATTCGTTCCGCTCGACCACCTTCAGCGTGAAGCGCATCAGCGCGTGATCCAGCCCACAGAGCTCCGCGCATTGCCCCCGGAACACCCCGGTTTCGTTCGCCGTAACCGTGAAGCGGTTGTCGCGCCCGGGGATCACGTCGAGCTTGTAGAGGAAGTCCCGCACGTAGAACGAATGGATCACGTCGTTCGATTTGAGCGCGAACTCGACAGGTTCACCGACGGGGATCACGAGCTCGGGCTCCTGACCGGCCTTGCCGATGACGACCACCTGGCCCTCGGGCAACGCTGCCGCGCCCTGCGGCCGCCGCCCGAGGTCGTTCATGTTGTAGGTGAACTGCCACTGGTACTGGAAACCCTGGACTTCGACGGTCAGGTTCCCGTCGTCCCGGTCGTGCTCGACATCGACCAGCGTGATGAAGGAGAACACGAACAGCACGAGCACGATGATGATCGGAATGCTCGTCCAGATGACCTCAAGGAGGTTGTTCCCGTGGGTCTGGGGCGGCAGCGTGTCGTCGCGCCTGCGGTAGCGGAAGAGCGTGAACACCAGTGCCGCCTCGACGGCCACGAACACCACCACCGCCAGCGCGAGCACGAGGAGGTAGAGGTCGTGCATCGTGTTCGCTTCGTCGGTGATGCCTTTGGGCTGGCCGCTTGCGTCCGCGAGCGCGATGCCGGTCGTCGCCATGAGTGACAGCGCGGTAATGAGCGAAACGAACAGAGCGGCCCGGACGGGCCGTCGCCGAGCGGCGATGCGCATGTGCGTCCCTTCCCTGCTTCCCTACCGGCCATGGCCGAACGGCTACCACACGGTGGCCGTCCGCCCCTTTCTTGGGCACGGCGTCGCACAGCAGTTATAGCCCCGGGCCGCTGAAGGCGTCAAGAAACGACAAATTTCGTTCATACGGTTCATTCGCATGCGCGCTGCTCTCGCCGTCCCGGCCGCGCGGTGCGACACTCAGCCCATGCCGCGAATCCGCGTTCATACCCGCCTTTTCGCACTTTTGGCCGCCGCGGGCATCGCGCTGGTGCCCGGTCTCGCGTTCGCCCATGGCGGCGCCAGCCCGGCACCTGGGCCGTCCACGCTCCTCACCGCGTGGGAGTTCGACCCGCTGTTCCTGGTCCCATTCGGCGGCATCGCCTGGCTGTACTACGCGGGGGTCCGCCGCGTCGCCGCCATGCATTCCGCGTCCCGGTTCCCTCGGCGGCGGGTGGTGTACTTCGCGCTGGGGATGGCCGTGATGGCGCTCGCGCTCATGTCACCGCTCGCGACCTACGACGGCGACCTCTTCGCCGTGCACATGTGGCAGCACGTCCTCCTTACGATGGTGGCGGCGCCGCTCCTGTTGCTCGGGGCACCGATCACGCTCGCCTTGCGCGCGGTATCCTTGCGGTCGCGCCGGCGCGTACTCCTGCCGATGCTCCATAGCCGCCCGCTCAAGGTGCTCTCGTTCCCGGTGCTGGCCTGGGTTCTCTTCGCCGTCACGATGTGGTGGTCGCATTTCACGCCGCTGTTCAATGCGGCCCTCGACAACCCATGGCTGCACCGCATGGAGCACACCTGGTATCTCAGTGCGGCGCTGCTCTTCTGGTGGCCCGTGCTCAACGCCGACCCCGGCCCATGGCGCATGAACCACCCGACGCGCCTGCTGTACCTCTTCATGCAGATGCCCCAGAACGCGTTTCTCGCGAACGCCATCTACGAAGCCGGCACGGTGCGCTATCGCCACTACGCCGAACTCGCCCGGACGTGGGGCCCTTCGCCCCTGAAGGACCAGGAACTGGCAGGGATCACGATGTGGGTCGGCGGCGACCTCCTCTTCCTCGTCGCCATGGGCTTCATCGCCTACGGTTGGGTGCAACACGAAGAACGGGCGGCGCGCCGCATCGACCGCCAGCTCGCGCGCGAAAAGGCCGCGCGGGCAGCCGCGACGGCCCCCTCCGAGGGCTAGCCGGGCCGCACCGGCCCGGGGCTTCGGGTCACTCCCGCCAGCGGCCTGTCCATCGGGGCTCGCGCTTTTCCGCGAACGCCCGCGGACCCTCGATGTTGTCGTCGCTCCGGCGGCGGCGCTGTTCCCATTCGTAATTCGCCACTCCGGCTTCCTCAAGCGGCATGTTGAGGCCGACCATAGCGGCCTCCTTGGTCGCCCGGACCGAGAGCGGCGCGCAGCGCAGGATGTCGCGCACCCATCCATCGACGGAGGCGTCGAGATCTTGCAACGCGACGACCTCGCTCACCAGCCCGAGTTCGTACGCCCGGCGGGCCGGGATGTGGCGGCCCGTGAGCATATACCCCATGGCGGCCTTGAGCGGCGCCTGTCGCGGAAGCCGATGGACACCCATCGCCCCGGCGATGAGGCCCCGGCGCGGTTCTGGCAACCCGATCTCCGCGTGTTCGGCGATGACGATGATGTCGCATGCCATCGCCAGCTCCAGCCCTCCGCCGAGCGCATAGCCGTTCACCCGGGCCACGATCGGCTTGAACAGGTCGTAGCGGCTTGTCAGCCCCCCGAACCCGCTGGGAGGGAACCCCGCCGGTGGCCGTTCCTCCCGCGGCAGCCGCGACATCTCGGCCGTGAACTTCAGGTCGTTGCCCGCGCAGAACGAGCGCTCGCCCTCACCCGTGAGCACCGCCACCCAGCTTTCGTCATCCGCCGCGAAATCGTCCCACACTCGCGCCAGCTCTTCGTTCGCGTACACGTGCAGGGCGTTGAAGACCTCTGGCCTGGTGATCGTCACGTAGGCCACGTGGCCCTTCTTTTCGTAGCGGCAGAACTTCAGGTCGTCCACGCGGTTCCTCGCCATTGGGATGGCGCGAATCCTACGCGCCGCATCGGCGCGCGCCACCCCGCTGGCGGAATAGACTCAGGGCAGGTTCAGCGTTTGCCCGATCTGCAGCCGCGTGCAGTTCGCATCGAGCCCGTTCAGCGTGATCAGCTTGCCCACGTCCACGCCGTTGGCTCGCGCAATGGAGTCACAGGTGTCGCCGGAGACCACCTTGTACGTTTTCCCGCTCGGTTTCGCGGTCGCGCTGCCGCCCACCACGGGCACGGTCGTCGGCGCGGAGGGGATGCGCAGCTGGTCGTCCACGCTCAGGTTCGAACAGTCGGCGTTGATCCGCGTGTTCGCGCGCAGCAGCGCGTCCACCGTCACGTTGAACTTCGCCGCGATCGTCGAGCAGGTGTCCCCGGCTACCACTTTGTAGGTCTGCGCCCCTGTTCGCGTCGGCGTCGCGCCCGCGTTCGTGCCGGGCTGCACGGTTGCGGTCGCGCCCCCCGAGGTGGACACGGTGTCGCCCTTGATCTGGTACAGCAGGGGGTTCTGGATGGGCGTGGAACTCGCGACCTTCGCCGGGTCCGTGATGCGCGTGCCGCCGCCCTGCGCGCCATCGTCGCCGCCGCCCCCGCACGCGCCCGCCACGAACGCGACCAGTCCCGTCGCGAAGAGAAACCCGATCCCGAGCGGACGCAGCGCCGGCTTCACGTTGGCCATGCTAGGAGCCCACCCGCCCCTGAGCAACGCGCTTCCACGTCCGCGCGATGAGCGCATAGGCGAGGTCACCGCAGTCCTCGAGCGCCCTGGCGTCGATGGTCGCCAGCACATCAGCGGGCGTGTGAAACTCCCCGAGCTCGCTTGTCGTGACCGTGATCGCGGCGACGCCCGCGCGCTGGAAGCTCTGGTGATCGCTGCCGAAGTTCGACGGCCAGGTCGTGCGCGCCGCCGGGATTCCGATCTCCTTGCCGGTGGTTTCGGCCTGCTGCGCGAGGTCGGCGCTCCCGACCACCTCAATCGTGCCGAGGCCCGTCATATCGAGGTTGATCATCGCTTTCGGCAGCGCGTTCGCGGAGCGGAAGGCCGAAACCATCGCGCCGCTGCCATAGAGGCCCTCTTCCTCGCTCCCGAATGCGGCGAAGCAAAGCCCCGCGTCGAGCCCGTCGGCCGCGAACGCGCGTGCGAGCTCGACCACTGTCGCCGTGCCGCTGCCGTTGTCGAGCGCGCCCGGCGCGCCCGGGACGGTGTCCAGATGGCCTCCCACGAGCACCTGGCACGCCTCTCCAGCGGAGGGACGGGCGAGCACATTCACCGAGCGAATCGAGTTCGTCTGCGCTGCCGTGACCGTGAGACGCGTTGCGGAGCGGGCGGCGGCGCGGACGGGCTCGGCGGCGGCCGTATCGACGAGCACGACCGGCATCTCGACCTTCTTCCCGAGGTTGCCTTCCATCGGCCCCCCGGCCGGGTTCAGGATGACCATGGCGATGGCGCCCGCCGTCTTCAGCCGATCGTGCGTGTCGCCGAACACGAGCCCGCGTTCCACGACCGCAACAGCGCCCGTGAGCTTCTTTCCCGCAATGGCGGACTCCGAACCGGTGCCCGCGTAAACGGCTGGCCCGCTGACCGACGCGAATCCGCTGCCGCTGAGCACGGTCGCATCGGTGCGTGTCGTGCCGAAGTCGATGCTCGCGGTGGTCAGCTCGTGCGAGAACCCGAAGTCCGAGACCTCGACGCTGTATCCGCTCGCCCGGAAGGCGTTGGCGACGTACTCGGCGCCCTTCCGTTCGCCATCGGTGCCGGCCACGCGTGGGCCGATGTCCGTGCTTAGCGCGCGGATGTGCTCGAACGCGCGGACGCCTTCGAATTCGGGCCTGGCTGCCGATTGTGCCGCTGTGGGCGTGGGAACCGACGTGGACGTCGAAGAGGCGCCGGGGGTATCGGTGGCCGCCGGTCCGACCGTTGGCCGGGTGCATCCTGCCAAGACGATGGAGACCAGGCCGAATGCCGCCAGCGCGGCGGCGCGAAACCGATGGGGCGTCATTGCCTCCACCGTAGGGCCGAGAGCGTCAAGCAGCCGAAAACTACCGCCGGAACCGCCGCTTCATGCGGTCCCACGGCTTCGCGGTCGAGGGCTCGTACTCGATCCAGCGGTCGCGCCAGTAGTGGCCCCGGGCGCCCGCAGCACCGGCCGCCGGACGTGGGCTACGGAAGAAGGACCAGCCGAAGGCGGAGAGAAATACGACCACGCCCGCGAACGAGACCCAGATGAACGCATCCAAGAAACCCGAAAGCACGAGCCCGCCGATGACCAGCCCGGCGCCGGCCAGCAGGAGATGTGCGGGCGTCACGCGGGTCGTTGAGCGTGGCGCCGCTGGCTTCGGGGCGGCCGCGGCCGGGGCCTGCTTACGGTCCTTGTGGGCGAGCATGGAAATGGGCTTCCGCGTCTCTCGCGGCGCCTCCTCGTCGAGCTTCGCCAGGATCTCCTCGATCTCGCGTTCGATCCGATCAGCCATGCTTGCCTCGTCCCCTCACAGTAGAAGATCGCGCATCGCCCGTCGATTCCAGAACCCCGGCCCTGGCCACTCCTTTACGTTGCTCCCGCGTGTCCGTCCGGGGCCGCTCGCTCGCCAGCCGCGCGACGAACCGGTCGATGCCGGTGCCCAGCCGCGCGCCCGGCAAACCGGCCCAGCGGTGCCATTCCGCGCCTGCGAACTCGCCGGTGTCGAGCCGCATGGGCTCGTGCTCGTCCACATCCGCCGCGTACCAGAGCGAGACATCGGTATGGCGGGGTCCCGGCCCCACGGTGCGGGTCGCGGTCAACAGCAGCGGGCCTCGCAGCCGGCCGCGGACGTCGATCCCCAGTTCCTCTCGCGCCTCGCGCACGGCCGCGGACTCCGGCAACTCGCGCGGTTCGATGTGGCCGCCCGGGGGCAGCCAGAGCCCCGCTTTGCGGTGGTCCACCAGTAGCACGCGCTCACGGGCGAAGTCCACCGGCGCGACGTAGACGACCAGGTGGACCGGCGGGTCGGCGGGCCCGCCCTCGCGCCAGATGCGCGCCCCGGAGTCGACCCAATCGAGCGCGTATCGGAGGCTTGCGGCTTCGGCCGGGTCGCCGGGTTCCATCGCCGCGATCAGCGCCCGCGTCTCCGCGCGCATACGGCCTCCCTTCCCGGGGCTGCCCTGAACGTGCGAAGGGCCGGCGATGTCGCCGGCCCTTCGCGGGAAATGTTCTTCGCCCACCCGGCTAGACGCGGTGGCACCAGACCCAGTGTTCCTTGTCCGCCGTGCCCACGTTGCGCCAATCGGGGCGCCGCGAGCGGCACTCGTCGATGGCGATGGGGCAGCGCGTGTGGAACACGCAGCCCGAAGGCGGGCGCAGCGGGCTCGGCACGTCGCCGAGCAGGATGATGCGCTCGCGCTTGCGCTCGATCTCCGGGTCGGGGATCGGCACCGCCGACATCAGGGCCTTCGTGTACGGGTGCAGCGGGTTCTCGAAGATCGAGTCCCGGTCCGTCAGCTCCATGATGTGCCCGAGGTACATGACGGCCACGCGGTCGCTGATGTGCCGCACAACCGAAAGGTCGTGCGCGATGAACAGGTACGTCAGGTTGAACTGCGACTGCAGGTCCTGGAGGAGGTTGATGATCTGCGCCTGGATGGAAACGTCCAGCGCCGAAACCGGCTCGTCGCAGACGATGAAGTCAGGCTGCACCGCGAGCGCCCGGGCGATGCCGATGCGCTGGCGCTGGCCACCCGAGAACTCGTGCGGGAAGCGATTCGCGAAGTACGGGTTCAGGCCGACCGTCGTCAGGAGCTCCTGGACCTTGTCCTTCTTCTCCTTGCCGGATGCCAGCTTATGGATCGTGATCGGCTCGCTGATGATGCTCCCGACCGACATACGCGGGTTCAGGCTCGCGTAGGGGTCCTGGAAGATCATCTGCATCTTCCGGCGGAAGCGGCGCAGCTCGCCGCCCTTGATCTTCGTCAGGTCCGTTCCTTCGAACATGACTTTTCCCGCGGTCGGCCGGATGAGCTGGAGCACGGCCTTGCCGGTCGTGCTCTTGCCGCAGCCCGATTCGCCCACGAGCCCGAGCGTCTCGCCGCGCTTGACCTGGAAGCTGATGCTGTCCACGGCCTTCACGTCGGCGACCTTCTTCTGGAAGATCAGGCCGGCCGAGACCGGGAAGTACATCTGCATGTCCTGGACATCGACGAGCGTCTCGCCGATGGTCCCGACGCGCTGGCGCGTCCCCGAAGTACTAGCTTGCTGCGCCAACTGCGTCCTCCCTGTGCACCCGCTCCGATTCCCAGCACGCCGCGTAGTGTTCGTCCGCGACCAGCTTGAACGGAGGATATTCCTCCAGGCACTTCTCCACCCGCCACGAGCAGCGCGGATAGAAGGGACACCCGGGCGGCAGGTGCGCGAGGTCGGGCGGGAGGCCCTCGATCGGCACGAGCTTCGCCTTGCGCGTCTCATCGAGGCGCGGCACGGAACGCAGCAGGCCGACCGAATAGGGGTGCTTGGGGTTCCGGTACAGCTCTTCCGCCGAAGCCGTCTCGATCACCTTGCCGGCGTACATCACGTTCACGCGGTCCGCATAGCGGGCCACCACGCCGAGGTTGTGCGTGATGATGATGACGGCCGTTCCGAATTCCCGGCTCAGCCGGTTCATGACTTCCAGGATCTGGGCCTGGATCGTCACGTCGAGCGCCGTCGTCGGCTCGTCCGCGAGCAGCAGCTTCGGGTTGCAGCTCATCGCCATGGCGATCATCACGCGCTGGCGCATGCCACCCGAGAACTGGTGCGGATAGTCGTCCAACCGGCCGCGTGCTTCGGGGATGCCGACCATCTCCAGCAGCTCGGCCGCCCGGTCCCGCGCGGCCTTGCCGTGCAGGTCCATGTGCAGCTCCAGCGCCTCGGTCATCTGGCGGCCGATCGTGAGAACCGGGTTCAGCGAGGTCATCGGCTCCTGGAAAACCATGCCGATCTCGTTGCCGCGGATCTTGCGGAGTTCATCCTCGTCGAGCTTCAGGATGTCCCTGCCCTGGAAGATGATCTCGCCCGAAACCACCTTGCCAGGCGGCGTGGGAATGAGGCGCAGGATCGAGAGCGCTGAAACGCTCTTGCCGCAGCCCGACTCCCCCACCAGCCCGAGGGTCTCGCCTTCGTTGACAACGTAGGACGTGCCATCGACGGCCTTGACGACGCCTTCCTGGGTGTAGAAGTACGTCCTCAGGTCTTTGACCTCGAGTAGTGCCATCCCTTCTCCTTCCTCCACCCGGTGCACCCGGGTCGCGGCAACGCCGGAGTATGCCCTGAACCGAGTTCGTGGGGAAGAGGAGACTCGAACTCCTACGCCTTTCGGCACATGATCCTAAGTCATGCTCGTCTGCCAGTTCCGACACTTCCCCACAAGTGCTGCCGCGCGATTCCCCTCGCGGGGTGCCACCCGGCACGGAACCAGACTGGTGAGCCGCGAAGGACTCGAACCTTCAACCGGCTGATTAAGAGTCAGCTGCTCTGCCAGTTGAGCTAGCGGCCCCCCAAAAGGGAACGGGCGGGAGTATACCATGGGGACTTCCGCCGACAAGCGTCACGGCTACTCGCCATAACCTCGCCGCAGGCCCTCCCCGAGGCCATCCCGCCGCTCACCGTGCGCACGTCTTCCGGTGGGGAAACGCACGTCCAACGGTTTACCTACCGTCGCACCTTCTCCGAGTCCGCGCAACCGGCCGCGCCCTTACAATACACGTGCGCGTACGACTCTCCGTTCGTTCAGCGAAGCCGTGGGGGCGTCCATCTCCCCGGCAGTGGCGGCTGTGCGCCGTCGCCGGCAGATGCGACCCGCCGTTCGCCGCGAATTGAGCGTCGGCGTGAACGGGTCGCGCCGCGGCATAAACGCCACCGGGCTCTCGGGTGCGATCAGCCCTGGATTTCCCCGGGATTTCGGCGAAAACGCCCGCCTGCATCCGTGGCACGGCCTCGTGAAGGCGCTCCACTGCGGCGGGCGGTGGGAGTTCGAACAAGAGCGGCTCGTCGCGTCTCATTCGTCGCCCTCTCTGGGGCGCACCCAATGCGGCGGCCATGTCTGCCCGCCGTATTCGCGACGAAGTCCAGGGACGCCGGGTCTAATCCCGCCGGATCCACTCCCGCCGGATGACGACAGTCTCGCTCACCGCGGCCGCCCGTTCGATCTCCGGGTCGGGCTGCCTTCGCGGCACAACGCGGCGCTTCGGGGGCGGGCCCTGCACCGCCTGCGAGGCGCCCCGCGCGGCCTGCGAGGCGAGGTACTTGCCCGCGAGGGTCACTCCCACCTGCAGGGCCGTGCCGATGGCAAGCGCGGTCGCCGCCTTTTTCACCGGCGCGGGCATCCCCGGCCGCGAAGTCACGACGGCGCGTTCGGGGGCCGGCGCCGGCAGCGCGGCCTTGAGCGCGGCGAGGTACATCCCACAGTGGCGGCAGTAGTTGTCGGGGAGGTCGAAGAGCGTCCCGCAATCGGGGCACGGCTGCGCGTCAACGTGCATCGCCGCAGTATACCCGCTCCCCCGGCCGCGTCGATTCGCTAGGCCGCGAGCTGACGGATGACCTGGATCATCCGCTGCTGAAATTGCACGCGCCGCGCGTCGTCCTGGATTTCGCCGCTGATGCGTTCCACCAGGGCCGAGATCTGGTCCTTCGGGAACGCCTCCAGGGTGGCGCCCATCGCGGCGACTTCTTCCTCGACAATCACGGCCGCGAACGGACCGAGCGCGGCGGCCGCCGCCTGCCGCAGGGTCGCGAAAAACGCCGCCGGCGCCACGGGCCGTGTGTTCGGACGCGCCTCGGCTTCCACTTCCACCAGTGACGCCGTCACGAGCCCCTTCAGCGCGCGCAGGACCGTGAATTCGTCCCGCCCCAGCGAACCCACGAGCTCAGAGGCAGTCGTCGCCTCACCCAGTCGGACGATGATCTGCCAGTCGAGGGGCTGAAGCGTCACCGGGCCCGCGAGCTCGGCCCCGCGAAGCCGCAGCACCGCATCCGGCGATGGGATCGCCCGGCGGATGGCGTCGCGCTCCGCGGCCATCGCCGCGATTTCCGTCAGCAGCTCGCTCGCCGGCCGGTGGATGGTCGCTTCCGGGGCCGCTGCCTGTGCTTCGAAGCGGAACGCCCCGGAGGTCCACGTCATGAGGTGGCGAAGTGCCAGCTCGCCGCTTGCCGGGCCGTGCGTCGCGTGCACGATGCTGCCGTCGCGGAGGTAGATCGCGCCACGGTCGCCGCGGTCGGCGAGGTCGAGCCGCCCGCTCTGACCGGCGGCCGTGAGCATGCGCACCATGTCGCCTATCGGCATCTGCGCCAGGTTCCCGGTCAACCCTTCCGGCATGGCAATCCTCCCTCAGCCCGTTCGGTGCGCTCAGGCGCGAGTTTCCAGCAGCCGCCACGAAGTCCATGCCGGCGCATCCAATTGCGATTGCGCCAGCAACTGACTGCGCTGCGCTTTGCGTTTCGTCAGCCGCTTCTGAGCGCGCGCGTCCGCCTTCCACGCGCTGATCGCGATATCGGCGGACATCCGCAGCAGCGCCGCATCGACGCCCGGCCGGCACACCACCAGCAGCAGCCCTTCGCCGAGGTCGCGCGCCACCAGCCGCCACGTATCGAAGTCGAATTCCACCCGCGAGGCGCGCGTTCCCGCGGCATCGAGCGCGCTGAACGCCCGTGCCGCCTCCTTGCCGAGCGACGCCATCGCGACGGTCGCCAGCACCGGTGGTTCCGAACTTGCGATCACCTCGCCGCCGTTGTCACAGACGAAGGCGCCCGCGACGTTCGCAATACCGGCGATCTGCTGCAGGTCCCCCTCCATCTCAATCTCCCGCTAGGCCACGAACTCCTGCGTCGCCGCACGCAGGTGGAACCGCTCGATGACGGCGCTGTGGCGCTCATACAGCCCCGCATGGTGCGCCCTCACGCGGGATTCCAGGTCCGCCCGCCGGAGCTGGAACGCCAGCTTCGCGAGCGTGTCGGAAAGGCATGCGCCGAGTGCCTCGCTCAACTCCTCCGGCACTTGCCCGTGGAAGGTGACCTTCCCGTCGCGGTACTCGAACTCCGCGGCGAACGGGTCGAGGAACGGGTAGATATCCGCCCGGTCGACCAGCACTTCCTTGAACGCCAGGACGAACTGCCCGGGGCGGCTCATGCCATCGACGACCTCCTCGGTGCCCGAGAGGATCTCCTCCCAGACGCCGAGCACGTCGCCGCCTTCGAGCGTGCTCGCGACCGATGCGGCCGGCGCCGGCGCGGCACCCGCCGCGCGCGGACCGGCCGTGCGGAACACATTGCAGGTCGCTCCCGTGGCGGCCGCCAGCGCCATGATCTCGTTCGTCGCGGCGGCGCCCGCGCTGTGGACATCGGCCGCCCAGCACGCCGCATCGACGATCGCACCGTTGGACAGGAAGATCGCCGCCTGGCCGCCCGAAGCCAGATCCAGTTCCAGGTAGCCGCTGTGCGCCTCCTGCTGCAGCTTCTCGAGCAGCCGGTCCAGGCTCGTGAACGCGGTCGAGAGCCCGCCATAGACGAGTTCGCCATCGAGGGACTGCGCGATGAGTTCCGCCAACGCGGGCGTGAGCGCGTAGACGTTCAGCACGGCATCGCCTGCCGCCCCGCGATGCGCGACGGCGTCGGCGGCCTTGATGCCCGTTACGCGCTGCCCGCCCCGGTCCGCGTACGCGTTCAGCGGCTGGCCGGCGGCGAACAGGATTGCGCCGCGCAGCTCCTCCGAGACCACTTCGAGACAGCCGCT
>JAYRRO010000296.1:0-28756 GCA_041910095.1 Dehalococcoidia bacterium | reverse complement strand
GCGCCCAGCCAGCTCGATACCCGCCTCTTCATCGAGGAATCGGGCAAGGCCGCGGTCGCCATCCTCCAGGCCGTGAACGAAGAAGCCGCTGCCCTCCTCGATGCCGGCGACCTGGTCGACCTCCAGGTCCAGGGCAACGCCGTCAACGTCGTCAACATGAACGGCGAGTACATCGGCATGGTCGAGCCGCGCATCGGCCTGCGGCTTTCGAAGATGATGGAGGCTGGCAACCAATACAGCGCCGCCCTCCTCGCCACCGGCGACATCCGCGTCATGATTCGCGAGACCTTCCAGGCCCCCGCGATGATCGGCCGCGTCAGCTTCCCGCAGCAGGTCCGCTCCAGCGCCGAAGTCCGCGCCTACACCCGCAAGGGCCTCCTTCGCGGCGACGACATCGACTACGGCGACGACGACGAGGCCGAGGACACCGAAGAGGACGAGAGCGGCTGGCACGACGAAAGCTCCGACATGGACGGCACCGGCGTCGATGTCGATATCCAGCAGGACGACGAGAGCTTCGACTAGCGGCCTTTCCGCTCGCGCGCATCATCACGCATCGCCCGCCCGCCACCCGGCCGGCGGGCGATGCCGCGCATGCCACACGGCCCGGGCAGGCTTGCAACCCCGTAAACAGGGCCAGATGCCCCATTCACGGCCGCCGACCCTCCCTTGAGACCCCTTCTTCCGAAAGCCTAGAATCCCGGCACACCGCGACACGCGGCGTGTTCGTCTTTCGAGCAGGAGGGTGCCGTCTATGAAAGTCTATGCCACCGAGGACGTCCGCAACGTCGTCCTCATGGGTCATGGGTCCGTCGGCAAGACGACCTTCGGGGAGGCCGCCCTGTTCGTCAGTGGCGCCACCACCCGCATGGGCTCCGTCTCCGATGCCAACACCGTCTCCGATTACGACGAGGACGAGCACAAGCGGAAGTTTTCCCTCAACCTCTCCATCCTCCCCGTCGAGTGGGAAGGCCGCAAAATCAACATCGTCGATACCCCCGGCTACGCCGACTTCATCTCCGAAGTCATCTGCGGCGCCCGCGCGGCCGATATGGCCCTCATCCTCGTCGATGCCGTCTCCGGCCCCGAAGTCGGCACCGACCGCGCCTGGAACATCGCCGAGCGCAATGGCCTGCCGCGCATGCTCGTGGTTAACCGCATGGACCGCGAAAACGCGAACTTCGAACAGGTGCTCGCGCAGCTCCAGCAGCGCTGGGGTCCGAAGGTCGCGCCGCTCCAGATCGCGCTCGGCGCGCATGACACCTTCAAGGGCGTCATCGACCTCCTCCACCTCAAGGCCTACATCGGCGAATCGGGCGAGGAAGCACCCATTCCCGCCGAGTTCGAGGACGAAGCGAACGAGCTCCGCGCGAAGCTCATCGAGGCCATCGTCGAGACCGACGAGGACCTCATGACCAAGTACTTCGCCGATGAGGAGCTCACCGAGGACGAACTCCGCCGCGTGCTCCATGGCGGGCTCGACCACGGCCTCATCTTCCCCGTCGTCTGCGCCTCCTCCGCCCGGCAGATCGGCATCCGCCAGGTCCTGCACAATGTCGCCTTCAGCGGCCCCTCGCCGGCCGACCGCGACCCCTTCGAGGCAGGCGAGGCGCGTCTCAGCGCCGACCCGGCAGGCCCCATCGCCGCCCAGGTCTTCAAAACCGCCGCCGACCCGTACGTTGGCAAGCTCACCTACCTCCGCGTCATCAGCGGCGTGGTCAAGGCCGACTCCCACATCTGGAACGCCAACAAGGGCGCCGATGAGCGGCTCGGCACGCTGTACGTGCAGCGCGGCAAGGAGCAGCTGTCCGTCCCCGAGCTGCGCGCCGGCGACATCGGCGTCGTCGCCAAGCTCGCCGCCACCGCCACGGGCGATACCCTCTGCGCCCGCGAGCAGCAGTTCACCCTCCCCGAGATCCAGTTCCCGAGCCCCGTCTACAGCCAGTCCGTGCACCCGACCTCGAAGGCGGGCGTCGACAAGCTCGGTCCGAGCCTTCAGCGGCTCGTCGAGGAGGACCCCGGCCTGCGCCTCAGCCGCGACCCCTCCACCGGCGAAGTCATCCTCGCCGGCCTCGGCGATGCCCATCTCGATGTCACCGTCGAGCGGCTCAAGCGCAAGTTCGGCGTCGAAGTCGAGCTCAGCCTCCCACGCGTCCCCTACCGCGAGACCATCGCGAAGAAGGCAAGCGGCGATTACACCCATAAGAAGCAGACCGGCGGCCACGGCCAGTACGCCCGCGTCGCGATCGAACTCAACCCCCTGCCCCGCGGCTCCGGCCTGCAGTTCACGGAGAAGGTCGTCGGGGGCGCCGTGCCGCGCGAGTTCATCCCCGCCGTCGAGAAGGGGATCATGGAAGCCGCCACCGCCGGCGTCTTCGCCGGCTATGAACTGACTGACTGCCAGGTCGTGCTCTACGACGGCAAGCACCACCCGGTCGATTCGAGCGAAATGGCCTTCAAGCTCGCCGCCTCGCAGGCGCTCAAGGAAGCGGTCGCCTCGGCGGGGCCGCAGCTCCTCGAGCCGGTGATGACCATCCGCGTCCAGGCCCCCGAGCCCAACGCGGGCGACATCGTCAGCGACCTCAACACCAAGCGCGCCAAGATTCACGGCATCAACCCGGATGGCGCCATGTCCGTGATCGAGGCCGAAGTTCCGCTCGCCGAGGTCCAGCGCTACGCCAGCGACCTCCGCTCCATCACCCAGGGCCGGGGCGGCTTCGAACTCGAATTCGACCACTACGGCGAAGTCCCGTCGCAAATCGCCCAGCGTGTCGCCGCCGACCACAAGAGGGCCGTCGAGGAAGCGCATCATTGAAACTGTTAGCTCCTGGCTATTAGCTATTGGCGGGGCAACCCCGCGGGGAGCTACTGGCCACCCGGCTATTGACCGTTGCGCGGGGACAACCCCAACGAAAAAAGAGCCCTCCCAGAATGGGAGGGCTCTTCGCATGGGGTTGCCCGCCAATAGCTAACAGCTAATGGCTGACAGCTCCAATGGGCGGGCTCTTCGCATGGGGTTGCCCGCCAACAGCTAACGGCTAAAAGCTAACAGCTCCAATGGGCGGGCTCTTTGCATGGGTTGCCGCTAGCAGCTAATAGCCAACAGCTAACAGCTCCCCGCTACTTCCCCCCTGCCGGCGAACCCGCCGCCCGCATCGAGTGGTCCGAGACGCCTTCCACGTTCACGTGTGGCAGGAGCCGATCGAGCCACCCGGGGAGCCACCAGTTCGCGTTCCCCAGGAGCTCCATCGTCGCCGGGACGAGCACGAGCCGGACGATGGTCGCATCCACGAGAATCGCCGTGGCCAGGCCGATGCCCATCTCCTTCACCACCCGGTCCGGGCCGAGCACGAAGGCGAGGAACACGGCCACCATGATTGCCGCAGCCGCCGAGATTACCCGCGCCGTCGCCGCGAGGCCGTGCGCCACCGCGGTCGCGTTGTCGCCCGTCCGCACGTACTCCTCGCGGATGCGGCTGATGAGGAACACCTCGTAGTCCATCGAAAGGCCGAAGAGGATGGCGAACATCATCATCGGCAGGAACACCTCGATCGGGCCCTTCTCGATCCCGAGCAGGCTCGACCCCCAGCCGAACTGGAAGATCGCCACCAGCACGCCGTAGGCCGCGCTGATCGACAGCAGGTTCATCACCGCCGCCTTCAGCGCCACCAGCACCGAACGGAACACCGTCATCAGCAGGATGAAGCTCAGGCCGATGACCCCCACGAACAGCAGCGGCATCCGCGACCCGATCTTGTCGCCGATATCGATGAAGGCGGCGTTCCCGCCGGCCACCAGCGCCTGCGTGGGCGTGCCGTTGACCAGCGGCGGCAGAATCTCGTCCCGCAGGTCGTGCACCAGCTGCTTGGTCCGCACGTCCTGCGGCGAAGTCGCCGGGTACACCATGAGGATGGCCGTGTCGCCGTCCGGGTTCAGGATCGGCGGCGAAACGAACGCCACGTCCCCCGCGATCGCACCGCCGCCCTTCGCGATCGACTCCTGCACGCGGACGGCATCCGCCTGCACCCCCGCGCCGTTCTCGACGATGACCATCAGCGGCCCGTTGTAGCCGGGCCCGAAGCCCTTCGCCAGCAGGTCATAGGCACGCCGCGTGTGCAGCTCCTCGCGGCCGTTGCCCGCATCCGTGAAGCCCATGTTCATCGCCAGCGTCGGCGACGCAATCGTCAGCAGCACGGCCACCGCCAGCAGCGCATAGGGCAGCGGCCGCCGCTGGATGGCCTTCGCCATCCGGTACCAGCCGCTCGCCGGGTCCACGCCCTCGGTCGAATGCAGGAACGGTACCTTCAGGCTGTCCACCCGCTTGCCCACGAGCGAAAGCAGCGCCGGCATCAGGAAGAGCGAAACCAGCACCGAGATGGCTACCGCGATGGCCGCGCTCGTGCCCGCCGCCGCCAGGAAGGGGATGCCCATCGCGTACAGCCCGAAGAACGCGATCGTCACCACCACGCCCGCGAAGATCACCGAGCGCCCCGCCGTCGTTACCGCCAGCACGACCGAGTCCTCGACCGAACGGCCGTGATGCAGCCCCTCGCGGAAGCGCGTCACCACAAGCAGCGCGTAGTCGATGCCCACGCCGATGCCGATCATGCCCACGAAGGGCCCCGTCCACTCCGGGAACGAAAGCACATTCGCGCCCAGCGCGATCACCGAGAACGCGCTGCCAATGCCGAACAGTGCCGCGCCGATGGGCAGCCCCATCGCGATCAACGACCCGAAGGCGATGAAGAGGATGACGACCGCCGCGAGCAGGCCGATGCCTTCGGAGCCGAACTCTGGCTGCTCCGTCGCGAAGATGACGTTGCCGCCCACCTCCGTGCGAAGCCCGTCGCCGGCCGCGGCGTCCACCAGGTCCACCAGCGCCTGCGCCTGCGCGACCTCGATCTCGTTCGCTCGCTTATCGAACGCCACCGAAGCGCGCGCAATCGTGCCGTCCTGCGAGATCATCCCGGGCTGGTCGCCGAAGGGGGACTCCACGCCCACGACCCCGGGGAGGGCCGAGGCGTCGGCCAGCAGCTTCTCGATGCGCGCCTGGATGGCCGGCTGGCGCACACCGCCCGCCGCTTCGAAGACCAGGTCCGCGGAATCGCCCGAACGGGCCGGAAAGCGGTCGGCGAGGAGGTCGAACCCCCGCTGGGATTCCGAGCCGGGCAGCCGGAAGTTGTCCTCATAGGCCCCGCCGGCCACGCTCGCCCCGCCGATGAGCGCCACCAGGATGAGCAACCACGCGCCCACCACCTTCCAATGGTGGCGGTGCGCGAAACGGGCCCATCGCTCAAGGAACGGCACGCCCGAAGTGGAAGGGAGTTTGCGATTCGCCATGGCGCCTCCTGCTGCGTCCGGGGCTCTGAAAGAGCCAGCTTCGAGAGTGAAGCGGAATTCCGGTTCTTGTCAAGCGCGCCCGGCGCCCCTACGATGCCTCACTGTGAGGGCCTTCACATGACCGCCGGCGTCCCCGAGCGTGCCGACGCGCGCGCCAACCGCGAGCGCCTGCTCGATGCCGCCGCCGCCGTCTTCGCCGAGCACGGCATCCCCGCGGAGATGAAGACCATCGCCGAACGCGCGGGCGTCGGCGTCGGCACGATCTACCGCAACTTCGCCACCAAGGACGACCTCGTCGCCGCCGTCCTCCTGCGGACCATCGACCGGGCCGTGGAGCTCATCACCCGTGCCAGCGAAATCGCGGACCCCGCGGAAGCCGTCACCGCGATGATCCAGGTCGCCTGCGACCACGCGGAGGCGAACAGCGGCCTCTTCCAGGCGCTCTTCTCCGGCGGCCTCCCCCCCGATTGCGTGCCCGAGGACCGCTCGCTCGAATTCCTCCGCATCGTCACCGGCGTCATCACCCGGGGGCAGGATGCCGGGGCGTTTCGCGCCGACATGCCGGCTGAATTCCTCGCCGCCTTCCTCGATGCGTTCTTCATGGCCTACCTGGAGCTGCGCCGCACCGTGCCCGCCGATGGCACGAAGGAACGCCTCTCCGTGCTCTTCCTCGACGCCGTGCGCGCCCGCCCCTGACCCCGCCCGCGGTCAGCCTTTCGCGTGCGAAACCTTCGCCGCCGCGCGTGGGGGCGTGAGCCGCAGGAGCCGGAGCGCCGGCGTGCCCGTCGCCCGCTGGAAGAGCACCGCGTAGGCGAGCGTGCCCACGCCATACGCCGCCAGGCAGGCGAACGCCGCTCCCGTGATGCCCCACGCCGGGATGAAGGCCGCGCAGAGGACGATGTCCGTCGCCGCCATCGCGCCCTTCACCGCGAACCCGACCCCCGGCCGCCCGGCGTGCGCATCGAAGTACGTGCCCAGCACCGCCTGCGGTGCGAGCAGCGCGGCCGCCACCGCGAGGATGCGCAACGCGTTCGCCGCCGGCTCATACCTGTCGCCGAAGACGATGGTGATGGCCAGCGGCGCGGCCACCATCGTGCCCATTGCGCCCACCACCGCAATCGCCACGCTCCGGCGCGCGCCGTGCATGGTCCATTGGGCCGCTTCCGTGCCGTTCGCCTTCGCGATCCGGCGGTAGAGCACCAGAGGCACGCTGGAAGTGAACGCCAGCAGCACCTCCGCGCCCGCCGTCGCGGCCGAATAGAGGCCCGCTTCCGCCGCCCCCGCGAACGCGACCACGAGGAACAGGTCTGCGCGCGCGTTCAGGAAACCGACCACCGAGCCACCCATCGAGGGGGCGGCGAACCGCCCCAGCCGTTTCGCGAGCCCGGGCGCGGCATCGCCCTCCGCGCCCCACCAGTGCCGCCCCCACCACAGCAGCACGGCGAGCGAGACGTAGTGCGCCGCGGTCCACATCGCCATCGCCTGCTCGGGGGTGCGATGCCCTTCGTCCGCGAGCCACAGGGCGAGCAGCGCGAGCCCCGCGTACGCCGTGATATACCCGGTGAGCGCATAGGCGACGGCGCGGCCTTCGGCCAACAGCAGCGCCGCGAGCGCGCTCCGCAGCACCGCCGGGACCACCGCCAGCGCCACGAGGATGGCCAGCACCGTCCCGGCCGTGAACGCCACGACCGCGGCCGCCACCATCGCGAGCACGGCGCCAACCGCGAGCCCGAGCACCGCGGAGGTACGCGCGACGGCGCCCCGGGGCTCGTCTCGCCGCGCGACATAATGCCCGGCGGCGCTCCCGAGGCTTCCGCCGGCGAGCCCCAGCGCCGTCACGCCCAGGGCCGCCGCCGCGTATTCACCCCGTTCGCTGACACTGAGGAAGCGCGCCGTCAGCGCGCCGATGGCCGCCCACGCCGCCATGCCGCTGAGGCGTACCGCCAGGGCGATCATACCCGGCCGAATCACGCCCGGATGCTACCACGGACACCCCTCCCGGGCCCGCCCGCGAACCTGCGGCGCGCGGTTTCCCACGGGAACCATCGGAAGGGAACCCTTAACCGGTCCCGCCTGGCAGGTTGCTATAATCCGCGACATTCGCGAACCACCGCGAACCTGCTTTCCCAAACACGGGCCGCGCCCACGGAGTGATGGCTTGGAAGACCCCAAGATTGTTGCCGAGCGAATCATCCAGAACGTCGAACGAGTCATCGTCGGCAAGGAACGGGAGCTTCGCCTCGCCATCACCGCCCTCATGTGCGGCGGTCACATGCTCATCGAGGACGTTCCAGGCGTCGGCAAGACCATGCTCGCCCGCGCCATCGCCGCCTCCACCGGCTGCAGCTTCAAGCGCATCCAGTTCACGCCCGACCTGCTCCCTTCGGACATCTCCGGCGTCTCCATCTACAACCAGAAGCTCTCCGAGTTCGAATTCCGCCCCGGCCCCATCCTCGCCCAGGTCGTGCTCGCCGACGAGGTGAACCGCGCCACCCCCAAGACCCAGTCCGCCCTCCTCGAGGCGATGGAGGAGCGCCAGGTCACCGTCGATGGCATCACGCACAAGATGCCGGCGCCGTTCATGGTCCTCGCCACCCAGAACCCGATCGAGTACGAAGGCACCTTCCCCCTCCCCGAAGCTCAGCTCGACCGCTTCCTCATCCGCATCCATCTGGGCTACCCCAGCGCCACCGACGAAGTCCTTGTGCTCGACCTCCAGCAGACCAGCCATCCCGTCGAGACCATCCAGCAGGTCACGGACCCGAACGAGATCCTCCAGCTGCAGAAGGCGGTCAAGGAGATCTACGTCGACCCGCTCATCAAGCAGTACATCGTCGAACTGGCCCGTGCCACGCGCGATCACGAATCCGCCTACCTCGGCGCCAGCCCCCGCGGCTCGCTCGCGCTCTTCCGCACCTCGCAGGCGAGGGCGCTCCTCGAAGGCCGCGACTTCGTCACTCCCGACGACGTGAAGGAGCTCGCGCTCGTCACCCTCGGCCACCGCATCATCATGAGCCCCGGCGCGAAGGTGAAGGGCGCCACCGTCGCCGACGTCGTCGCCGATTGCCTCCGCCGCGTGCCCGTCCCGGGTGCGCGCGCCCGGGCCTGAGGCCCCATGCGCCGGTTCATCCGCGCCTCGCTCGCGGCCGACCGCAGGACGCTTACCCTCTTCGTCGTCCTGCTCTCGATCGCCGCGTTCGTTGCCATGGGCACCGGCTTCTGGCTCCTCTTCCGCCTCACCTACGTCCTCGGGCTCGCCATCCCCGTGGCCTGGCTCATCGCGCGCTATAACACCATGCACCTGGAGGTCGAAGCGGAGCGCCGCACCGACCGCGCCCAGGCCGGCCAGGAAGCCCAGGAGATCATCGAGGTCCGCAACCGCTTCTGGCTGCCCAAGCTCTGGCTCGAAGTCGAAGACCCCAGCGACATGCCCGGCCACCGCTCGCGCCGCGTCGTCGTGGTGCCTCCGCGCCGCTCGCGCAACTGGGTCGTGAATACGCCCCTCCTCCGCCGCGGCCTCTACGACTGGGGCCCCGTCCGCGTCGTCAGCTCCGACCCATTCGGCCTCTTCCGGCGCGTACGCGAGTTCGGCGGCCGCGAGCAGATCCTCGTCTATCCGCCGGTGTTCGAACTCCCCCACTTCCAGGCGCCGCCCGCGAACCTCCCGGGCGAGGGCCGCTTCCGCCGCCGAACTCACTACGTCACCCCCAACGCGAGCGGCGTCCGCCAGTACGCCCCCGGCGATGCCTACAACCGCATCCACTGGCGCAGCACCGCCCGCACCGGCGAACTCATGGTCAAGACCTTCGAACTCGACCCCGCCAGCGACATCTGGGTCGTGCTTGATCTCGAACGGCGCGTCCACGCCGGCTCGGGCGATGAGAGCACCGAGGAGTACGCGGTCCGCGTCGCCGCCTCCGTCGCGCGCCACTACCTCGTCCAGAACCGCTCCGTCGGCCTCATCTCGTTTGGCCGCGACCTGCGCATCGTCGAGCCCGAGCGCGGTGGCCAGCAGATGACGCGCGTCCTCGAAACCCTCGCGACCGTGCGCGCCGTGGGCGACGCGCCCCTCGGCAACATCCTCTACGAAGAGCAGCGCCGCTTCGGCCGCCACACCACGCTCGTCATCGTCACCAGCTCCACGGATGATTCCTGGCTGACCGCTATCCAGTCGCTTACCCAGCGCGGGGTGCGCGCCGCCGTCGTGCTCGTCGATCCGGGCAGTTTCGGGGCGGGCCGCTCACCCCTCATGATGTATGGCGAACTCACCGCGAGCGACATCGTCACCTACGTCGTGCGGCGTGGCGATGACCTCGGCCTCGCCCTGAGTCCATCGGGAGGTGCGGCTGTATGGCAGGGATGAATGTCCCGATGAACCGCTCGGCGGGGCAGCGCCTCGGCACCGCCGCCGTGCGTGCCCCGCGCGTCGTCATGAGCTGGGAGGACTGGCTCACCCTCGGCGCCGCCATCGTCTGCTTCATCGCCGTGGCCTATTCGATCGAGCACGCCCGCTGGGTGCGGGAAATGCCCTCGGTCTTCCCCGCCTCCGCGCTGGGGCTCGTCATCGGCATGGCGGCCGCCCGCATCCGCGTGCACGGGCTCGTCAGCCACCCCATCGCCGTCGCCCTCGGCCTCGCCATCGTCGTCCTCGGCGTGCAGAACTACGCCGACGGCGCCACCCTCTCCGAGCGCCTCGCCGATACCCAGGCCCGCATGCACGAATGGTGGATCGTCGTTCGCGCGAACGAGATCAGCAACGACAACCTGCCCTTCGTCTTCCTCGTGCACTCCATCGTCTATCTCACCGCGTACCTCGCGGCCTACTCCATCTACCGCTGGCACACGCCGTGGGTCGCCGTCCTCCCGGGCGGCCTGGTCATCCTTGCCAACCTCGGATTCCAACGCGGCCAGGAGAGCGGCGCCTTCCTCTTCTTCATCTTCGGCGCGATCGTGCTCGTGGCGCGCATGCACCTCCAGCGCAACCAGGCCCGCTGGCGCCGCCAGGGCATCGAATACCCCGATTTCATCAGCCTCTCCGCCATCCAGCTCACCGTCGCCATCACCATCGGCCTCATCATCGCCGCGTGGATGGTGCCGCTCGGCAAGCAGGCCGCGGCATTCGAAGGCGCCTACGACGCCGTCACCGGCCCCTTCACCGGCCACGACGAGACCTTCGGCCGCCTCTTCAACAGCGTCGATTCGCGCAAGGGCGCCCGCCTCCACAGCTTTGGCAGCCTCCTCCCCATCAAGGGCAACGTAAAGCTCGGCACGAAGACACTCGCCGAGGTCAAATCCGGCTCGCCCGGCCTCGTGCGCGCCACCAGCTACGACACCTACACCGGCGTCGGCTGGCGCTCCACCGCCCGCGATTCGGAACGCGTCGATGGCGGCGCGCTCGCCGCTTCGCCCGAAGTCGCCCAGTACCAGAAGCGCAACCTGGCCACCCTCCAGGTCACCGTCCGCGATGCAGAGACCAGCCTCCTCACCGCCGGCATGCCGCTCGGCACGAACAAGGACGCCCGCATCGAGACCCCGGACGGCTTCCGCGGCGACATCGAGCAGCTCCTCTCCCGCAAGTCCCTCAAGAGCGGCGAGACCTACAACACCATCGGCAGCGAAAGCATCGCCACCGCGCAGGACCTCGTCGCCGCCGGCACCGACTACCCCCAGTGGGTCAAGGACCGCTACCTCCAGCTCCCGAAGAACCTGCCCGAGCGCGTCCGCGCCGAGGCCGCGCGCATCGGCGGCACCACCCCGCCCTATGTGCAGTCGATCGCCATCGAGGCCTACCTGCGCGAATTCCCCTACAGCCTCGAGGTGCCCCCGGCCCCCGTCGGCCGCGACGCCGTCGACTGGTTCCTGTTCGACCTCAAGCAGGGGTACTTCGATTTCCACGCGACCGCGATGGTCGTCATGCTCCGCGCCCAGGGCATCCCCGCCCGAATCGCCGTCGGCTACGTCCTCGACCCGGACGAGGTGAACGAAACCACCTACATCGTCCGCAAGGACGACGCCTACAGCTGGGTGGAAGTGTTCTTCCCCACCTACGGCTGGGTGACGTTCAACCCGACGCCCGACCGCCCGGGTGGTGGCGCGAACAGCAACTTCGCCGGCACCACCCCGACCGATACCAGCGGCATCCTCGATACCGGCGGCTTCGACGACCTCTTCGCCGGGGATCTCACCGAGCCCGACGTGAACGCCGCCATCGCCGCGCTCCAGCAGGAGCCGATCGTGAAGGACAGCCCGCCGTGGGCGCTCCTCTTCACCCTGCTCGGGCTCGCGGCCGTGGCCGCGCTTGGGTTCCTGGGCAGCCGCGTGGCGTGGAACTTCGGCCTGGGCGGGCTCGATGGGCGCGCCCGGATGTGGGCGAAGACCCAGCGCCTCGCGGGGTGGGCCGGCCTCGGCAGCCGCCCGGCCGAGACCCCGCGCGAATGGTCCCGCCGCGTGGGCGAAGCCGTCGCCGTGCCCGGCGAAGCCTCGCGCCTCGCCGCCGCCTACGAAGAAGCGAAATACGGCCGCCCGGACCTGCGGCGCATCCAGGACGACGACACTGTGGGCGCCTACCGCCGCCTGCGGAACGCCCTCTGGTCGCGGGTCTTCCGGCGAAAGCAGCGCGAAGCCGCGCCCGCGGGCAGCCGCCGCCGGCGCCGGTAACCCCCGCATGCCCGCCCCCATCGAGACGCGCCGCTACATCGTGAGCGGGCGCGTGCAGGGCGTGGGCTTCCGGGCGTTCGTGCAGACGCGCGCCCGCGCTCTTGGCCTCACGGGCTACGTCCGCAATCTCCCCGATGGCCGCTCTGTCGAGGCCGTCGCCGCCGGCCCCGCGGCCTCGCTCGATGCGCTCGCCGCCGCCATGCGCGAAGGCCCCGGCGGCTCGCACGTGGCCACGTTCGAGGCCATGCCCACGGCCGCTGTCGCCCACGAAGGCTTCACCGTTCGCCCCTGAGGCAGCGCCTTCAGCGCCCCAGCGCGGCCTTTGCCAGCCACTCCAGCGCCCGGTCCTCCAGCGGCGGGTTGTGCAACGGCGCGCGTACGTCGCGGTAGTACCGCTCCATCGGCCGCGACTTTTGCAGGCTCACCCCGCCAACTACGCGCATCGCCAGGTCCACCGCTTCGATACAGCTGTTGAGCGTGTCCACCTTCGCCACCGCGATGCGCTCCAGCGCACCCATTTCGCCCGGCGCGATGGCGTCGCGGGCCTCCCAGGCGCGTGCCGCGTCGGCCACTTCCGCCCGGCTGCGCTGCAACAGCAGGTCGATCCGCGCGACACGCTCCCGCACGCCGGGGTACTCCGCGATGGTGCGCGCGCTGTTCGGCGTGCGCTCCCGCGCGAAGGCAACCGCGTATTCCCGCGCCGCGCGGGCGACCCCGATCACCGTCGCCGCCAGCCCGAGCGCGAACCACGCCGTCCCCGCTTCGGACTTCGGATCCGGCTCGCGCAACCCGCGGCGCGTGACGAGCCGGTCCCCCGGCACGCGGCATCCCTCCAGCACGAAGTCGTGGCTCCCCGTCGCCCGCATCCCCAGCGCATCCCACGTCTCCACCACCCGCGCCCCCGGGTCGTCGGGATACACGACGAAGTTCGCGAGGTCCGGCGGCGCGCCGTTCGCACCATCGATGCGCGCCAGCACGATGAAATACCGCAGCGCCGGCGCGAGCGTCGCGAACGTCTTCCGCCCGTCGATGACCCAGCCACCATCGCTCGCCCGCGCCACAGTGTCGGGCACGCCGCCGCCCGAGGGGCTGCCCAGCCCTTCCTCGGTCGCGATCGTGTTCGCCATCCAGCCTTCGACGACGGCGCCCCGGCAGAACTCGGCGAACCATCTCTCGGGGTAGCTCGGCCCGTCTCGCTGCTGCCCGAACAGCTTCGCGTGCATCATGAAGCCGAGGGCCGTGGAGCCATCGCCCTGTGCCAGCGCTTCCTGCACGGCCAGGTACGTCGCGATGGGCGCTTCCTCGCCGCCGTGCGCGCGCGGCACGGTCAGGCGCATGAATCCCGCCTCGCGCAACTCCGCGAAGTTCTCGAAGGGGAACGAGCCTTCGCGGTCGTGGCGATCGGCGCGCCCTGCGAAACGGGTGGCTGTTCGCGCGCCTTCGCGGCCCAATCGTTCGCGGTCATCGCGCCATCCTACCGCCGCCTCGCCATCGCGACCGCATTCATGTGGCGGCGTAGCATACGGCCATGACTGCGACGCCTGCCTTCAACCCCCCCACGCGCGTCCTCATGGGCCCGGGCCCCAGCGGCGCGAACCCCCGCGTGCTGCGCGCCATGACCGCTCCCCTCCTCGGCCACCTCGACCCCGAGTTCCTGCGCATCATGGATGGCTGCCGCGACATGCTCCGGCAGGTCCTGCGCACCTCCAACCAGGTCACCCTCGCCACCCCGGGCACCGGCACGAGCGGCATGGAGGCCGCCGTCATGAATCTCGTCGCTCCCGGCGACCGGGTCGTCACCGGCATTTGTGGCTACTTCGGCGAACGCATCGCCCAGATGGCCGAGCGCGCCGGCGGCGTCGTCACGCGCGTCAACGCCGCGTGGGGCTCGCCCGTCGACCCCGCCGCCATTGAAGCCGCCGTGAAGAACGCCGGCGGCCCCGTGAAGCTCGTCTCAATGGTCCACGCCGAGACCTCGACCGGTGTCCAGACGCCCGTCGAGCCCATCTCGCGCATCGCGCATGAGAACGGCGCGCTGCTGCTCGTCGATTGCGTCACGTCGCTCGGGGGCGTCCCCGTCGAGGCCGATGCCTGGGGCGCCGATGCCGTGTACTCGGGCACCCAGAAGTGCCTTTCCGCGCCGCCCGGGGTCGCGCCCATTACGATTTCGCCCGCCGGCTGGGATGCGGTTCGCGCCCGCGAAGTGCCCTCCAACACCTGGTACCTCGACATGCAGCTCCTCGAGGCCTATTGGAGCGACACGCGCACCTACCACCATACCGCGCCCATCTCCATGGTCTACGCCCTGCACGAAGCCCTCGCACTCGTGCTCGAAGAGGGGCTCGAGAACCGCTGGGCCCGCCACGAACGCAACGGCCGCGCGCTCCAACTCGGGCTCGAAGCCATGGGCCTGGTGCTCCACGCCGATGCCGGCTACCGCCTCCCCGTGCTCACCACCGTGCGCATCCCCGAGGGCGTGAACGATGCCGAAGTGCGCGGCGCGCTGCTCAAGCGCCACGGCATCGAAGTCGGCGGCGGGCTCGGCGACCTCCGTGCGAAGGTCTGGCGCATCGGCCTCATGGGCGAATCCTCCAGCCCCGGCAACGTCCTTCTCTGCCTCTCCGCGCTCGGCCGGATCCTTCGCGAGCAGGGCTTCAGGGCGGATGTCCGCGCCGCCGTCTCGGCCGCCGAAGCAAGGCTCAGCTAGTTCCCGGTTCCCGGTTCCCAGTAACCAGGCGGTACCCCGTTGGGGACTTCAGTCGCGCCGGGGTAGCCCCTGGGAACCGGGAACTTGGAACCGGGAACTCGCTCAGGGGTTAATCCCCTGGGAACCGGGAACTTGGTACCGGGAACCCGCCTAGCGCCGGGCCAGGTGGAAGGCGGTCGTGTGGCGCATCCGCGCGATCTCGCGCCCGCCCTCGTCCAGCACCAGGCCGTCCACGATCGCGTAGTGGTGCCCCTTGCGTTCGTACACCTGCGCGATGGAGCCCGCGACCGTGATCGTCTGCCCGGCCAGCAGCGGCGCAAGATGCTGGATCTGCGACCGCGCATGGATCGACGGGCCGTAGTCGTAGTTGTGGTGCAGGAAGCGCGTCATTCGCCCCGCCAGCCAGCCGGGGTGAATGCGCGCGCCTTCCCCGATCCACGGCGGGTTCAGGTCTCGCTGGTGGTCGCGCGCGTACTCCTCGGCCTCGGACATCGGATAGGGAAACGCGCAGGGCCGCAGGTCGTCGCCGATGGGCGCGTTCTCCATCGTCAGCCGCGGCAGCGTCTCCGATTCGGGCTCGGGCCGCCGCCGTGAGGGGATGGCAATCTCGCCGAGCCACGGCGCCTGGCCACGGCCGGCGGCACCTTCGATGCACGTCGCCCGGGCCTCGTTGGTCCACGCCAGCCGCACGCCCCCGCCATCTTCGACGGCGGAGATCGTGAGCACGTCGCCGGGGAACACGGGCCGCCGGAAGCTCACATCGACCCAGCCGTCGTCCAGCCAGGCGTCGCCGAGCGTGGCCATCGCCGCGCGCGCGCCCCAGCCGTACACGGTCACCCCGCCCACGAGCGGCGCCCTGTACCCGTAGGTCGCGGCGACCTCGGTCGAATGGATCGGATTCATGATGCCGGGGCTGTCCTCGTTATCGAGGAATGCCGTGACCTCGTATTCGGCGGGCATGCGCTTCCCTCCCTGGTGCTGGCGCGATTCTACGCGCCTCGCCCTGGCCGCCGTCAGCCGCGGGCGGATTCGTCGATCGCGGCCTGGATGGCGGCGTCGATGCGTGCTCCCCGGCGCGTGAAGCCCATCGCCTCGCGCACCTCCGCGGCGATCTCGTCGTCCGTCCGCAGCTTCCCGTCGGCGCGTACCCACTCGACCATCTGCCGGAAGTGCCGCGGCGTGTACTCCTCGAAGGGCTGGCCCTGCGGCACGCGCGGCTTCGGCCCTCGCCCGGGCGGTTCCGGTGCACTCTCCGGCACCAGCGTGGCCGTGACCGGTGATGATGCGGCCGGTGCGGCAGCCGGCGCCGGCGGCGGTGCCGCCACCTTCGGCGCCGACGCGGCCGCGTAGGCTGCCACGGCACGTTCAATCTCCGCCTCGCGCCGCCGGAACCAGTCCCCCGTCCAGATGCGATGGCACTTCCACCCCAGCGCCTCGAGCTGCTGGCGGCGAAGGCGGTCGCGGTCGCGGACGGTCGGCGCCCCGGCGTACCCGGGCCCGTCGCTTTCGATCGCGAGCACGAACCGCGCCGGGTCGTTCCCGGCGCGGCCGGCGAAGTCGATCTTCGATTCCGAAGCGCCAAGCCGCGCCACCACCGGCATCCCGCGCGCCGCCAGCGCATCCCGGATGTCGGATTCGAACGGCGTCAGTTCACCCCCGGACCCCGCGGCGCTCGTGATGACCTGCCCCCCGGCCGCCGCGTAGGCCAGGTACGCCTGTAGCAGCTCGGTCCCGGTGCCGGGCCGGCCGGGGCTCATCTGCTGGTGCGTGAACGACGACACCAGCGTCATCCGCCGCTTCGATCGCGTCACCGCCACGTTCAGCCGCCGTTCGCCCCCTTCACGGTTGAGCGGCCCGAAGCGGATGTTCGAAACCCGCCCGTCGGCGCCCGGCCCGGCCCCGAGCGTGAGGATGATGTGGTCGCGTTCGTCGCCTTGCACGCGTTCGAGGTTCTTCACGAAGAACCGCTCCGGCGCATCCTCGGCGAAGAAGGCCGCGACCTCCGGCAGCTGCGCCACTCGCGCCTCGATCGCCTGCTCGACGCGGCGCGCGTGCGTGATGCCGAGCGCGATGACCCCGAGCGTCTCCTTCGGCCGCGTCCGGGCGTGCTCCACCACCAGCTCCACCACCTGCGCGACCTCCTCCTCGACGCTCTCCGCGCCCGTCCGTCCGGCACTCTCCACCAGCACGTGCGAGACGCCCATGCCATCGGCGCCGATGCCCGGGAAGGTCACCAGGTCGTGATAGATGTGTGCGTTCGAGAACGCGATCAGGCGCTCGTCCCGGCTGCGGTAGTGCCATTGCAACATCCACGGCTCGAGGAAGGCCGACATCTGGTCGAGCAGGCTCTCGAACCCTTGCACCGAAATGTCGTCCTCCGGCGCGCCGTCGTCGTCTCCCTTTTCCTCGTCCTCGCCGCTCGCGAAGAACTGCGTCGGAGGCAGCTGGTGCCGGTCGCCCGCGACGAGCGCGCGTTCGCCGCGCATGAGCGACGTCACCGCGTCCTCCGAAAGCACCTGGCTGGCCTCGTCGAACACCACGACATCGAAGAATCGCCGCTCCGAACCCAGCAGCTGGCTCACGGAAAGCGGGCTCGCTATGAAGCACGGCGTGAGCGCCGTCAGCACGTCCGGCGCTTCCGCCAGCAGCCGCCGGATGGGCAGGTGCCGCGCGCGCTTCTGCGCCTCCCGCCGGATGAGCGCCGCCTGGTCGGGGAACTGGTTCATCACCTCGATAGCGCGCTCGCTGTATGCCCGGCGCACGCGGCGGGTGTTGCGGTCGAGGTGGGCCCTGTCCAGCTGCACGAACTCGTCCACGAGCCGCTGCTGGTTCGCGCCGTCGAACGCCACGAGCTCGGGCTCGGCCGCCAGCGCCGCATCCAGGCACGACCGCAGCCATGCGAAATCGAGCTGCCGCCCCCACGCCTCCGGCGGGAGCCCGCTCTCCCGGATGTACGCCACGAACGCGGCCACGCCCAGCTCCGCCAGCCGCTCCTCGGCGTGGTGCACGGCCGGCACCCGCATCGCGGACTCGGGGTCGACCGTCAGCGATTCCAGCCAGGGTGTCATCTCCGCCAGCGGCATCGCCGGGAGATCCCGTTCGAAGAGCGCGCTGAAGGTGCCAAGTTCGCCCGAAACGGCGCCCGTGCGCCCGCTGACCTCGCCCAGGGCCGCGAACGCGACGGGCTTCGAACCCGGCGCGGCCTTCTTCCATGCGTCCCGCGCGGCAGCCACCGCCCGCAGCCCGTCCACCAGCCCTTTCGGCGAAGCCGGCGACTTCCGCAGCTTCCCCGCGGACTTCTTCGCCGACTTGAACCCGCCGTTGAACCAGCGGGCGATCAGGGCGGGCAGACCACCGGATTCGGCCGGCCAGAGCGCCTTCACGCGCGCCTCGATGTCCTCATCGAAGACGCCGGGCTGCCATTCGGCGAGCACGCCGTTCGCCAGCGCGGACGCCGCCAGTTGCTGGTTGAAGGCCGCCAGCGTCGCCGCCTCCGGTGCGCCCGTGGCCTGCGCGAAACCTGCTGTGTCGCCACGTAGCGCCGCCACGCCGCTCAGCAGCGAAGGCACGAGATTCGTCATCGCCTGGGCCTCGGCGACTGTACGCAGGCTGGCGCTCGCCCAGGGGCAGTCCGCCGCCCTCTGCACGATGCGCGCGTCCACGGCGAGGTCGGCCAGCAGGTCGTGCGCCTCCGTGATCGCGGCCTCGCTGAGGGGGTGCAGCGCGTCGCCGCGCCAGCGCACCGCGCACTCGGAGCCCGCCGGCAGCCGGAGCAGCCGCCCCTCGATGCCATACACGCTCAGCCCCGACGGCGCCTGCGGCCGATGCACGCGCATGGCATGCGCCCTGAGCCGGGCACGATGTTCCGCCAGCCGCTGCAGCGGCGCGTCATCCTCGACGGCGGGGGCGTTGCGCACGTTCGCCAGGGATTGCGCCAGCCGCGCCGCCACCTGCTTCCGCGAAATGTCCGCCCCGTGCAGGTCGAGCGCGAGGTCGCCCAGCCCGCGCTGCTCCAGGCGCTTCAGCACCACTTCGAGCGCGGCCCGCTTCTCCGCGACGAACAGCACGCGCTGCCCGGACGCCACCAGCCCGGCGATGAGGTTCGTGATCACCTGGCTCTTGCCCGTGCCCGGCGGGCCCTGTACCACGCCCGATTGGCCCGCCACGGCCGCGCGCACCACCCGGCTCTGGCTCGAATCCGAGTCCATCACCGCGAACTCGCTCGATGGCGGCTCGCTGTCCAGGCTCTCCAGCGTGATCGGCGTGCGCCGCCCGAGGATCGCTTCGCGCGCGTCCGAGGCGCCCGCCAGCGCCGCCACGATATCGTGCGCCGCCAGCGAATCGCCCGCCTGCTCCAGGTCCTTCACGATCGCCATCTTCTGGAACGAGAAGTTGCTCAGGATGAGCCGCGACTCGATGGCGAAGCCGGGCACGCCCGCCACGGCAGCCGTCAGCCGTTCGAACACCTTCTCCAGGTCGGCGGCGCTCCCCTCGGGCTCTTCGCCGTCCGCTTCCGCCCCCGGGGCGGCTGGCGCGGCCTCCGTGTCCGCGTTCGCGCCCGCAGCCGGTTCCGCCGCCGCGGTCTCCGCGCGAGTCTCTCCGTGCAGGATGGTTTCGGCCGCGAGCGGCTTCCCCATCGCCGCGAGCCGCGCCACCATCGCCGGGTTGAGCTGCGCCTCGCCCAGCCGCTCGAGGGTGTAGCTCACGCTGTCCGCGCCCTTACGCCGAAGCGCCGCCGGCACCAGCAGCACCGGCGCCGAGGCATCGCTGCCGCCATCCGGCTCCTGCCAGTGCGCCACCCCCGCCGCGACGAACAGCGTCTCCAGCCCGCGCTCCTCGAGATTCTCCACCGCTTTCGCGCGAATCCGCCGCAGACGGTCGCCGATCTCCTTCGTCGTGGCATCGATGCGCACGGCGTCGCCGCCGATGAAGTCCGCGAGCACGCCGGGCATCGCCGTCAGGTCCAGCGTCCCCGACCGCAGGTCGCGGTAGAAGAGCAGGTTGTTCCGCCGCGAAAAGTCCATGAGCCGCTCGCGCCAGTACGTGCGCGCGCGGTCGACCGCCGCCCGCCGCTGCTCTGAGACCGCCACTGCCTCGGTCATGCCGCCACCTCCGGCGCCGCCAGGACGCCCGACCGCGATTCTACCGCCGGGTGTCGTTCGGCTCAGCGCGGTGCACTATCCTGCCCGGGCGTAACAGGGAGGGACCGGCATGGGCAGGCTCGACGGCAAGGTCGCGATCGTCACCGGCGGGTGTTCCGGCATCGGCAAGCGCACAGCCGAACGCTTCGTCGAGGAAGGCGCGCGCGTCTTCATCGGCGACCTCAACGCCGAGGGCATCGGCGCCATGATTGGCCAGCTCGGCCATAACCAGTGCGATGGCGCCGCCCTCGATGTGCGCGACGAAGCCGCCGTCGAGAAGATGGTCGCCGCCGCCGTGCGCCGCTTCGGCCGCATCGACATCGCCTTCAACAACGCCGGCACGGGCCACTTCTCACCCGTGCAGGAGTACGCCCTCGCCGACTTCGAACGGATCGTCGGCATCTGCCTCACAGGCACCTTTCTCTGCATCAAGCACGAAGCGAAGCAGCTCATCGCCGCGGGGCGGGGCGGCTCCATCATCAACGTCGCCAGCGTGAACGCCCTCCAGGCCACCGAGGGGTTCGCCGCCTACTGCTCGGCGAAGGCGGGCGTGGCGATGCTGACGAAAGTGGCCGCGCTCGAACTGGGCCGCCACAACATCCGCGTCAACGCCATCGGGCCGGGGCTCATCAACACGCCCCTCACCGCAGGGATGATGTTGCGCCCCGCGCTGGCGGAAGCGTTCGTCCACGAATCGCCCATGGGCCGCGTCGGCGAGCCAGACGATGTCGCCGGCCTCGCCCTCTACCTCGCCTCCGATGACTCCACCCTCATGACCGGCCAGACGCTCTACATCGACGGCGGCCAGAGCCTGAAGAAGTACCCAGAGATGTTCACCGCGCTCGGCCTGGGGTGACCGCGGCCTGGCCGGGGGTACCGAAAAGGCGCCGCTGAAGCGGCGCCTTTGTCCCTGCATTGCGAGCGCGGACTGCGGCCTAGAAGATGCCGGGCTGGTTGTCGCGCTTCGTCTCCGTCTGCTGCGCGGGCGGCTGCTGCTGTGCGGCGGGCGGGGCCGGCGGCTGCGTCGTCGCCTGCGCGGGCGGTGTCTTCAGTTCGTCTTCGTCCTTCACCGCGCGGCGGAACTCCTTCACCGAGCTCCCGAGGTCTTTCCCCAGGCCGCTCAGCTTGCCCACTCCGAACAGGAGAATCAGCACCACCGCGATGATGACGATCTCCGGCGTACCCAGCGATCCAAACATAGCCAACCACCTTCGCCCGGGAACGACCGGGCCGCACTGCCTACTCTAGCACCCGCCGCACTCCCGGGCGCGAGACACAGTTTACGTGGTCGATACGTCCACGTGCTCACTTCACGGTTCCCCGTCGTGTCCGGCCGTACACTCTCCCCCGTGAAGCTCCGCCAGACTCCCCGGTACATGTTGTTCGCGGCTGCCACGGCGGCCGCCGCCCTCACCCTTACCGCCTGTGGCCAAGACGGTGCGAAGCCCACGCCAACGGCCACGGCCACGGCGACGGCCACTCCGCCGGCGGCAGGCGCCAGCGCCACCGCCGCGCGCACACCTACAGCGGTACCAGCCACCGCAACGCCCGCCGCCACCGCCAGCACGGGCGCGACCACCCCGGTGGATATGCCCGCTCGCGCGCCCTCAGATTTCACTGGCGCCGCCCTCCTCCGCGATGTCCGCATCGGCGTCCACCCCGAGGATGGCGGCTGGGATCGCATCGTCTTCGAATTCACCGGCGCCCTCCCGGCGGCTCGCGTGGAGTACGTGCCTTCCGTCGCGGCCTGCGGGTCGGGCCAGCCGGTCACGGTCCCGGGCACGGCCACGCTCGCCGTCACCTTCCGGGGCGCCGCCGCCCACAACGGCGCGGGCCAGGTCACCTTCGCGCAGCAGACCCTCGCCGGCCCGGGAAAGACGATCCTCCAGGCCCGCCAGACCTGCGACTTCGAGGCTGTGCTCGCCTGGGCGGCCGGTATCGCCAGCCGGCAGAACTTCAAGGTCTCCCAGCTCGAGAACCCCTACCGCCTCGTCATCGACGTGAAGCAGTAGCCCATCCGCCCACCCGAGACATCCCCGCGCTCCGCCATGGACGCGCCGCCCGCCATCGGTGCCGTGGTCTGCCCCTGGCGGGGGTTTCCCCATCGCCGATTGGGGTTGTCCCACCCCGCGACAGGGGACTGTGCCCATTAAGGGTCCCGGTGCCCGTGCGTACCCTCGTGCTGACCCATCCCGCCGTCTCGCGCGGGAACACCGGAGCAGCGACGATGCGTAAGCGCGCCCTCACCCTTGCACTCCTCGTCCCCGCGGTCGCAACCATGGCGGCCGCCGCCGCGAGCGGCCACGACGCCCGCGCCACCTCGCAGCTCTCCCTCGGCTGGAACAACGTCGCCTACATGGGCGACACCCGGCCGCCCTCCGAAGCGCTCTCTGGCATCGCCGGCAAGTACGCCGCCGTTTACCGCTGGAACCCGGGATCGCAGTCGTACGACATGTACGCCCCCGGCGCGCCCTCCTATGCGAACTCGCTGAGCTCGCTCTCCACCGGCGACGCCGTCTGGATCAACGTCACCGGCAGCGGCGGTTCGCTCCCCAGCCTGAACACGAGCGGTGGCACGGGCGGCACCGGCGGGCCCGGCAAGGTCGCCATCCCCGCGAGTGCCTTCCTCCCCGCCAGCGACCTCGCGCTCTACGAGAAGACCTTCAACGAACTCCGTCCCGCGGGTACCGATGACGCCTCGAAGCGCTACTACGCGCCGGTGAACCTGCCCGACGGCGCCACCATTTCGAGCATGACCGCGCACTTCGAAGCCACCGGCGGCGATGTCCAGGTGCGCCTCGATTACACGCCGCTCGGCAATGGCAGCACTACCGCCAACATCTTCAAGCTGGTCGAAGTCCTCTCGTCCGCCGGTGCCTCGCCACAGACCGCCACCGCCTTCGCCCACACGGTCGATAACGGTACCAACGTCTACTTCCTCGTCGTCGACCTCACGGGCGGCGCCGGTACGAAGCTCCGCGGCGTCTCCATCGCCTACACGAGGTAACGACATGACACACCAGGCCCGCGGCAATCGGCTCGCCCGGCGTTCCTGGGCAGCCGCGGCCCTCCTGCTGGGGCTCTTCCTCGCGCTCGGCCCGGCGCAGCGCCCCGCGCGTGCCACCACCGAGGACGCCATTACCTACACCATCTCCCAGTCGCCGGCCGCCGGCTCCGTCCTCCAGGCCGGGCAGGTCCTCGCCTTCTCCGTCAATATCACCGACGCCCCGAACGCCCACTCCGGGCCCGTCGTCTTCGACCTCCGCAAGCCCGCGAACACGACCTACGCCGGCTTCGGACAACAGGCCGGCAACATCATCACTTCCTGCGCTGACAACACGCCCTCCGGCGGCTACGTTCGCTGCACCATCGGCGCGGGCGGCGCCCAGCCCGGAGGCGCGCTCTCCACGGGCGGCACCGAAATCGTCGTCAATCTCACGATCGATCCCTCCGCCGCCGGCACCATCTACACCGATAACACCATCACCGGCGTCATCAGCGACCCCGGCACGGGCTTCCGCAATTCCGGCGATGCCGCCGACACGATCGGCGGCGGCGATTCCTTCGATGGCTCCGTCGGCGGCTTCACCGTCGCCAACATCCTCGGCGCGAACGCGAACATCACCGTGACCACCTCGGCCTCGCCGGCGGCGCTCTTCGAGGGCAGCGTCACCACCGTCACGGTGAGCTTCGCCCACGCCCTCGGCGCCCTCGGCCCGACGGTCCAGCCGGTCGACGTCAGCGTCACCAATGGCGATGTCCAGGCCGGCACCGTCTCCTGCCCGAACGGCACCGGCGCCGCCTCCGTGACTTCGAACACGGCGCGCTGCACGGGCTCCACCATCGCGAACGGGTCCACGCTCTCCTTCCAGGTGCGAACGCGCGATACGGCGGCCGGCGATGACATGGTCGCGACGCTCATCGCCCCCAGCCTGGGCCTGCCCGCGAACGAAGCCGCCTCCGCGCCCGCCGGTACGGCCATCACCACCGCCACGGTCAGCGAAGTCGGCCTTGAGTCGACCGCCTCGCCAGCGTGGGCGTTGGGCGTGCCGATTTCCGTGTGCACGGCCACCGTCTTCGCCGACATCGTCAGCGACAGCGCCGCCGGCTCCGCGCAGGCCGCCGGTGTCGCCGGGACCGCGACCCTCACCCCGGTGAGCCCCCTCGCCGCGGGCGACTTCACCGTCACCGGCCCGGGCGGCGCCATCAGCTACTCCTACCTCGATGGCAGCACCTGCGGCTCCGCCCAGAGCGGCGTCTCCTTCACGCCCGCCAACGCCGGCAGCTATACCGTCACCGCGGGGTACAACGGCGACACCACGAGCCTCTCCACCCAGGCCGTCACGCGGGGCACGAACGTCCTTTCGCTCGCCGTGCAGGCGAACAACCCCGTGCCCGCCATCTCCGGTCTCTCCCCCGCGACCACGACCGCCGGCGGGAGCGCCTTCACCCTCACGGTGAACGGCTCGAACTTCGTCGCGGGCTCCGTGCTGCGCTGGAACGGCTCGGACCGCTCGACCACGTACGTCAACGGCGGCCAGCTCACCGCCACCATCACCTCCGCCGATATCGCCGCCGCGGGCAGCGCGACGGTGACCGTGTACAACCCCGCCCCGGGTGGCGGCTCCTCCGGCGGCTCGAATTTCACCATCGGCGGCGCACCGAACCCCGCGCCCGGCATCTCCAGCCTCAGCCCCTCGAGCGCCAACGCCGGCAGCGCCGGATTCACGCTCACCGTCTACGGCACCAGCTTCGTCAGCGGTGCCACCGTCCTCTGGAACGGCGCCAACCGTTCGACCACGTTCATCAGCAGCACCCAGCTCCTCGCCACCATCGCCGCCGCCGATATCGCGAGCGTGGGCACCGCCAACGTCTCCGTGACGAACCCGGCGCCCGGCGGGGGCACGTCGCTGACCCTGCCCTTCAGCATCGGCGCCGCCCCGAACGGCCAGCCGTCGCTGGGCAGCATCTCGCCCTCGGCGGGGAACGTCGGCGGCAGCGGCTTCACCCTCACCGTGAACGGCTCCGGCTTCGCCGCCTCGTCGGTGGTCCGCTGGAACGGCGCCGACCGCACGACGACCTTCGTCTCGGCGGCGCAGATCACCGCCGCCATCCCCGCGAGCGACCTCGCCGCGACCGGGAGCGCCAGCATCACCGTCTTCACGCCCGCGCCCGGCGGCGGCACCTCCAACGCCGCCTCCTTCGCGATCAACAACCCCGCGCCCGCGATCACCGGTCTCAATCCCAGCTCCGCGCCCGCGGCCAGCGGCACCTTCACCCTCACCGTGAACGGCACCGGCTTCGTCAACGGCTCGAAGGTGCGCTGGAACGGCAACGACCGCACGACCTTCTTCAGCAGCGCCACGCAGCTCACCGCCACGATCGATGCCGCCGATGTCGCGAACGCCGGGACCGCCGCCGTGACTGTGTTCAACCTCGCGCCCGGCGGCGGCACCTCGCCCGCGTCCACGTTCACGATCACGAACGCGGCGCCCGGCACGCCCACGCTTTCGCCCAACAACGTCGTAGCTGGCTCCGCCGCGTTCACGCTCACGGTCGATGGTACCGGCTTCACCAGCGCCTCGAAGGTGCGCTGGAACGGCCAGGACCGCCCGACCGTCTTCGAATCCGCGACGCGGCTGACCGCCGACATCACCGCCGCCGACATCGCCGCATCGGGCACCGCGAACGTGGTCGTGTTCACGCCCGCGCCGGGGGGCGGCACCTCGCCCGCGGCCGTTTTCACCATCGCCAACCCGCTCCCCGCGGTGAGCGCGCTCTCGCCCACGAGCACCCCCGCGAACGGCGCAGCCTTCACGCTCACGGTCACGGGATCGAACTTCGTCCGTGCGTCCATCGTGCGCTGGAACGGCCTGGACCGCCCGACCACCTTCGTGAACTCGGGCCAGCTCACCGCCGCCATCACCGCCGCCGACATCCTCAGCGAAGGCACCGCCGATATCACCGTCTTCAACGCCGCCCCGGGCGGAGGCAGCTCCGCCAGCCAGGCGTTCACGATCGGCACGCCCGCCACCACGCCGACCGACCAGCTCGTCGCCGTCACCGGCACCCCTGGCCAGGCCTTCGGCCGCAGCCGGCTCACTTTCCGCGCGACCACCGGCAATCTCTCCGGCATCTCCGCCGTCTCCTTCGTCATCAAACGGGCGGGCGACGGGAAGTACTGGAACGGCGCCACCTCCTCCTGGCAGACCGAAGTCTTCGCCAACGGCGGCACCGACTCCAACGGCGACCTCACGTGGACGTACGAAGTCACGGGCGCCGCCCGCCGCCAGTTCGTCTCGACCCAGGTCGAAATCGAAGTGCGGGCCACCGTGAGCGGCCTGCCCTACGCGGGGACCGCGAAACCCACGATGCTCATCCGCTGAGTTTGTCCGCCGAATGAAGTGGGCCGCCCCGGCGGCGGCCCGCTACCATGTCCGTATGAGCACCCCGTCCGCCTATGAGCTCACGGCCGTCCACCTCTACCCGGACATCCTCAACATCTACGGGGACCGCGGGAACGTCATCGCCCTGCGCTACCGCTGCGAAGCGCGCGGCATCTCCCTCCATGTGCGCGAAGTGACCATCGGCGACGCCTTCGACCCCTCGGAGTGCGACATCATCCTCGTGGGCGGCGGGCAGGACCGCGAACAGCGCCGCATCGCGGAGGACCTGCAGGCCCGCGGCCACGCCCTCCGCGCCGCCGTCGATACGGGCCTCCCCGCGCTTGTCGTCTGCGGCGGCTTCCAGCTCTTCGGCCACCGCTACGTCGACCACCAGGGCGGCGTCATCCCCGGCATCTCCGTGTTCGATCTCGAGACCCGCCACCCCGGCCCGCGCGCGGACCGCTGCATCGGCGATGTGATCATCGACACGCCCGAGGGCGAGGTGGTCGGCTTCGAGAACCATGGGGGCCGCACCTATCTCGCGCCCGGGCAGGCCCCGTTCGGCCGCGTCCGCCGCGGCTTCGGCAACAACGCCGAGGACGGCACCGAGGGCGCGCGCACCGTGAACGCGATTGGCACGTACCTCCATGGCAGCCTCCTGCCAAAAAACCCGGCTCTCACCGATGAGCTGATCCTGCTCGCCTTACGCCGCCGGTATGGGCCCGATGTCACCCTCCAACCGCTCGCCGACGATGCGGAGCGCGCCGCACACGCCACTGCCGCGCGCACCGCGGAGCGCCGGAGCCGCGCCGCCGGCTGACTTCTTTCCCTCCCATTTCCATGGTTGCCTCGTGCGCGACGGAACCATTCGCGAGCGGCTGGCGTTTCTCCTCCATCGGCCAACCCGGCCGGCAGGGGAATCCAGGTGAACATCCGCTTCGTCCGTATCGCGTCCATCGCCGGCCTCGCCGGCGCCGCCCTCTTCGCGGCCTGCGGCGCCGCCGAAAACGCCAGCCCCGACGAAGGCCTCCCGCCCGTGGGCGGCGGCAGCGCCACCACCGTGGCCAAATCCGTCGCCGAAGCCCGCTCCGGCGCGCCCTCGCAATCCGCCGCCTACAACGCCCAGCCTTCGACCTCCGGCGGCACGAGCGCGAACTCCGCGGCACCCGCCCCCGCCGATGCCGACGTCACCGGCCCGGCGCTGGGCGACCAGCTCAACCGCAAGATCATTTTCAACGCAACCGTCGCCCTCGAAGTGAAGGACGTCGCCGCCGCCTTCAACCGTGCCAGCGCCATCGCCCGCGAGGCCGGCGGCTACGTCGAGCGCTCCTCGTTCGAAGGCAGCAGCGGCGACCGCAAAGGCTCGGCGACGGTCACCCTTCGCGTGCCCGTCGATCGCTACCAGGAGAGCCTCGCCGCGCTTCGCACCATCGATGGCGCCACCGTGAAGGAGGAAGGCACGAAGTCCAACGAGGTCACCGAGCAGTACACCGACCTCCAGAGCCGCCTCCGCAACCTCCAGAGCACCGAGGCCCAGTACCTGGAGCTCCTCAAGCAGGCCCGCACCATCCAGGAGATCCTCACCGTCAACGACCGCGTGAACAGCGTGCGATCGCAGATCGAGCAGATCCAGGGCCGCCTCAAGGTTCTCGATGCCGCCACCGAGCTGGCGACCATCGATGTCTCGCTCGCGCCCCTCACGGTCGCGAAGGGCGGCAGCGAAGGCCCGCGCAGCTTCGGCGGCAGCTTCGCCGATGCCTGGGAAGGCTCCCTCGATATCGCCCGCAACGTGGCGAATGCGGGCGCCGTCGTGGCCGTGGCGGCCATCTGGCTGACGATCCCGCTCGCGCTGGTCGCCCTCGGTTCGCGCCGTGTGGCCCGCCGCGCGCGGCATACGACGCCCGCCGCCTGAACTCCGCCGCTCGCCTCGACCGCAAGGGCCGTCCCCTCCTGGGGGCGGCCCGGTTTCGTCCCACTGTGATACCAGCGATTCAGCCGCCGCTCATGGGTGGCGATAATCGATCCGCCATGAACGTTCGCTCGCAGCGCGCACAAGCCCGTACGATGGATTCGATGCCCGGGCTCCCCGCCACCGGGAGCCCCGGTGATTCGAGTGCCGCCGGCTGGCCCGGCCCCGAACCGGAGTGGCGCATGCCCGAACCCCCGGAACCATCGGCCTTCCAGCGCTTCCGCGACGGCGAACCCGCCGCGTTCGCCGGTGTCGTCGCCGCCTATGCCGGGCCCGCCTACTCCCTCGCCATCGCCGTCCTCGGCGACCGCGGCCTCGCCGAAAAAGCCACCGAGGATGCTTTCGTCCGCGCCGCCTCCGATGCCCTCTCCTTCGACGCACGCACCGATGTCGAAGCCGTCTGGATCCTCCGGCAGGTGCGCGATGCCGCCGTCGCCGCCCTTCGCACCCAGAGCCGCTACCGGGGATCCCGCGAACCCATGACCGCCGTCGCCGCCGCCGCCCTGCTCGACGACGAGGTCTGGAACGCGGTGATGCGGGCCGCCACCCCGCTCAT
>JAYRRO010000295.1:0-2305 GCA_041910095.1 Dehalococcoidia bacterium | reverse complement strand
GGGAGCGAGGATGGCGGTGCGGGCAGCCCGCGACGGGGAGGGCGTCGTGGAAGCGGCGCAGGCCACGCCCGATGGCGCGCGCGAGACGGTCCGGGTCCGCGACGAGTGCGGGGGCGATGGCGGGCGTGCCGTTGAGTTCGGCGGTAAGCATCCAGTCGCCCTCCGGGCCGGCGCCGCTTTCGAGCACGCGGGGCACGGGCACGAAGGCCGCGGCCCAGCGCAGACGCGCGGCTTCGGCGGCGATGCCGGGCCAGGCATCCGGGGCGGCGGCCTTCAGGTAGAGGGGCTCGCCGCCGGGGGTCGCGACGCGCCATGTCGACGTTCGCGGTGTGGGCCAGCACAGCTCGAAGGTGGCGCCGGGGTGCGCTGCGCGGACGCCTGCGGGGATATCGAGGGCGGGCATCGGCGAAGGGTATCGCGAGCCCGAGGCGCGAGCACGGGGGTTCCCACGCGGAAGCCGGGAAGCGCCGACGGGGCAAAGGCGGCGCGATTCTTGGCGAAAAGCACGTCCTTATGGCGCGATTGCGGGGGACAGGCGCCGTTGCGGAACCGTATCATGGCGCCCCCGCCCCCATAACCGTGGATGGATGCCCCCTCCGCCCGCGGCGCTGCCACCGGCAGCCAAACCAGCCCAACCCCGGCCCGGATTTCGGGTGGGGGTGCCTTGAGGTGAACGTTTGGAGCTCCGGACGCCATGACCGCCAGAGCGCCGCTGCATCGGCGCGCTCCCGTGGCGTGGCTCGCGCTGCTGGTGGTTGCGGTCTGCTTCGGCGGGCTCGTCGATGGCACGCGCGGTGCGCGCGCGCTCGGCGAGGGTTTCTTCTCGCTGGACCTCCCGGCCTACGCCATCCAGGAAGGCACGGCGCTTCCGGTCACGGTCATCCGCACGAACGGCACGGTGCTCGAACAGGACGTCTCGGTGACGGTGCAGCTGAGCGAGGGCGTCCCGGACACGGACTACCCGAACTCCACGATCACGCAGATCGCCGTCTTCCCCAAGGGCACGAACACGGCGGCGAAGACGCTCTTCTTCCAGACGATCAACAAACAGCGAATGATCGACGTGCAGGTGCGGGTGACGATCACGCAGGTGACGATCCCGAACGCCATCGCCTATCCGAGCACTGCGCCGATCGTGATCATGGGCATCGGGTCGCCCCGCGTGGAGGACGTCTTCCCGCGGACGGCGAACGCGGGCGACTGGGTGGACATTCGCGGGCGGAACTACAGCCAGCAGGGCATCACCTGTCCGCCGGGCGGCGCGGGTGGCGCGGTGCTGCCCTGGACCACGATCCAGCCGGCGGCGCCGAACCAGTACACCCCGCTCGATGGCAACGGCGTCCCCATCCCGCCGCCGCTGCCGCGCTGCACGGTGATGGTCGAGTTCTATCCGGTGCATGACCCGGTGCATCCGATCCGTGTGCCCGCGGCGGATACGCAAGTGATCAGCCCGGAGTACATCCGCATCCGCATGCCTGCGACGCTGAGCGACGCCTGGCACGACGTGCGCGTGACCGTGCGCGACCCTGCCGCGCCGGCGCCGCCCGTCGGGGGCAACCCGCCGCCGTACCCCACCCCCACGCACTACCTTTCGACCAGCTCGTCGGTGCTCAGCGATCGCTTCCACACCACGACGGGGCCGTACATCGCGCAGATGAGCAGCGCCAACGGCCCGGTGCAGGGCGGCGCGCTCGTGCGGCTCTTCGGCAAGAACTTCACGCCCGTGATGTGCCAGCCCGGCGGCGTCACCTTCGGGGGGGTGGGCGCGACCAGCTGCACGTTCGTGAACAGCACGCAGCTCGATGTGATCGCGCCGCCGCACGCCTCGGGGCCGGTCGATGTCGTGGTCGCGAGCGCGCCCGGGCCGAACGCGTACCTGAGCCCGCCGCCAGCGACGACACCGAAAACGGAGGACACGATCTTCACCTACTTCGGCGGGCCGCAAATCCTGGCGCTAACGCCGAACGCGGGGCCTTCGCAGGGAGGCACGCAGGTGGTGATCACGGGGAGCGGCTTCGCGGGCATCCTCTGCGGGCCGGGGCCGACCAACGCGGTGAAGTTCGGCAGCACGAACGCGGCGACCTGCGCGGTGATCAGCGATACGGAGATCCGGGTGAGCTCGCCGCCGGGGCTGGGCGTCGCGCAGGTGACGGTGACGCACCCCGTGAACGGCAGCTCGCCCTTCACCACGCTGGCGAACTTCACCTATGCCTCGGGGCCCTCGATTAACAGCCTGACTCCGGCGAGCGGCCCCCCGGCCGGCGGCACGGTGGTCACCATCGACGGTTTCAACTTCGCGCCCGGG
>JAYRRO010000294.1:0-8713 GCA_041910095.1 Dehalococcoidia bacterium | reverse complement strand
TTCGCGGCGGCGCGGACTTCGAGCTCGGCCGCGCGAAAGCGGCAGAGGTCGCGAATGAGGTCCGCGGGCACGGGCTCGCCGAGCGGGAAACGCACGGCGGCCTTCCCTTTGACGTTCGCGGCGAGCTCCCGGGCGAAGGTTTCGAAGAGCGCCGTGGGCGGCGGGAAGGAGAGCGAGTAGTGCGCCTTGAAGCCGCTGAGGTAGCAGACGAAGCCGCCATGCAGGCGGTACGCGGGGACCTGGTAGCTGATGACTTCGGCCGCCTCGGGGACCGCCTCGCGGACGATGGCGCGCACCGCGGCGAGGATGGCGCGAACGGCCTCGGGCTGGTCCGCGAGGTAGGCATCGACCGATGGGTAGTCCGTCCTGGCCACGGGCGAACGGTACCGCCCCGGCGCGGGCGGGGCAAACGAAAACGGCGCCCCCCCCGTTGGAAGGAGCGCCGTTCGCGAACGAGCGTGGAGGCGTGTTAGCGGCCGGTGAACCGGGGCTCGCGCTTCTCCTGGAACGAGGCCACACCCTCGGCGAAGTCCTCCATGCCGAAGAGGACCTTGAGGTGCACCATCAGGTGGTCGACGGTGGTCTCGTAATCTTCCTTGGCCCCGAGGCGCATCATGCGCTTGGTGGCCTGGACGGCCATGGGGGCGTTCGCGGCGATTTCGCGGGCCCACGCCATGGCGGTGTCGAGGAGCTCGGCATCCGGCACGACCGCGTTGACGAGGCCCGCTTCCTTGCACTGCTGGGCATTCAGCACCTGGCCGCGGAAGAACATCTCCGAGGCCTTCGCCCAGCCCACGAGGCGCGGGAGCAGCCACGACCCGCCGCTTTCGGGCAGCAGGTTGCGCTTCGCGGTGACGGCGGCGAGGCGGCCGCCTTCGCCCGCGATGCGGATGTCGCAGAGGAGCGCGAGGTCCATGCCGTAGCCCGCCGCAGCGCCGTTGAGCGCGCAGATCACCGGCTTATCCATGTTGTAGAGCACCACGGGCGGCGAACCCGCCAGGTCGAACAGCTGCTGGGCGTTCTTGGAGCGGGCGGCGATGGAGTTCGGGCCGCTCTCGACGAGGTCGAGCCCGGCGCAGAAGCCGCGGCCGCGCCCGGTGACGATGACGACGCGCACGCCTGTATCGCGGTTGGCCTCGGTGAGGATGCGGGAGAACGCGGCGAGCATGGGGCCGCTGATCGCGTTCATGCGCTCGGGCCGGTTGAAGGTGATGATGAGGATGTTGCCGTCGCGCTCGGCGAGCAGCTCCTCGGTGCCGGTATCGACCTTCGTGCGGTCGAGGGTTGGCGCGGACATGGGCAAGCTCCAGGTGGTGATACGCGGGCATGCTACCAGCCAGAAGCTGCTAGCTGTTAGCTTCTGGCTGTTTGCGGGCTACCCCGTTGGCACGGAGCACCCCGGAGCGCCGCAGGTGGCCACGCTAGCGGCTAAGAGCTAACAGCCACCCCCTGCCCGTTACTCGAGCTCGATGGCGCGGATCAGTTCGATGTGCGCGGGGCTGCCATCGGGTGCGAGGTCGATGACGAGCAGGTCGACGCGCAGGTTGGCGGGGTCGATCCCTTCGCGCTCGGCGTAGGCGAAGGCGGCGCGCCACATCCGGGCCCGCTTGGTGGGCGTGAGCGACTCGGCCGCCGCGCCGGCATCCGCGCGCCGCGTGCGAACCTCAACGCAGACCGTATCGGTGCCGTCGTGGCAGACGAGGTCGATTTCGCCGCCGGGGACGCGCACGTTGCGGGCGAGGATGGTCAGACCGGCCGCCGCGAGACGGTGCCCGGCCACGCGCTCGCCGAACGCGCCCAGCTCCGCCCGCCGGGTCATACGGGAAGGGCGAGGGTGAACTGGGCGACGGGGGCGAAGCTGCGGCGATGGATCTCGCAGGGGCCCTTTTCGCGCAGCAGACGCTTGTGCTCGGGCGTGGGGTAACCCTTGTTGTGGCAGAACCCGTAGCCCGGGTACCGCTCGCACATCTCGTTCATGAAGGCATCGCGCGCGACCTTGGCGATGATCGACGCGGCGGCGACGGCCACGCTCAGGGCGTCCCCATCGATCACCGGCTGGACGTTCGGGAGCGGCAGCGGGAGAGCATCGGAGATGATGTGCCCGGGCTCGACGGGGAGCTGTTCGAAGGCGCGCAGCATGCAGAGCTTGCGCGCCTGGTAGATGTTGACGCGGTCGATTTCGACGTGGTCGGCCCACCCGATGGCCCAGGGCACCGATCGCTGGATCTCGACGGCAAGCTCGTCACGGAGCTTTTCGGGGATGACCTTTGAATCGCGCACGGTCTTGTACCACTTGAGCCGCCGGTTCGGCGGGAGGGCGACGCAGGCGGCGGTGACAGGCCCGGCGAGCGGACCGACGCCCACCTCATCGACGCCCGCGACCCAGAAGGCCCCGGCCTTCCAGGCGGCGCGTTCGAACTTGAGGCTGGGGATCGGTCCGGCGGCCATTGGCGCGATGGTACGGCGGCGGCGCGCGGCGGGGGAGGCCCCGGCCGCCAATCCTCACGCTCGGCCCGCGATTACGGTCAGCCCGCGCGGTGTCCGAAGACGCGCTCGTCCATCGCCTTCAGGCGGCGCGCCATCACGCGCATCACTTCGAGGGCGAAGTAGGGCGAGCGTTCGCAGAGGTACATGAAGCGCCGGCGGTCGATGGCCACGACCTCGGTTTCGACGTGGGCGCGCACGGTGGCGATGCGCAGGTGGTCCTCGGACACGAGGCCCATCTCGCCCACGATGGCGCCCGCGCCGATGCGTTCGACGTGCGTGCCATCGATGCTGATGTCGAGTTCGCCGTGCTTGACGACGTACATGACCTCGCCTCGTTCGCCCTCTTCGTACAGGAGGTCACCGGCGGAGATGAAGATCGTGTCGGTGGCGTGGTCGAAGATGTGGAGGACGGCGGGCTCGGTATCCATGGGGCGGGCTCCGGCGAGGGTGCGCCGGATCACCGCACGCGGCGCCCGTTCGAACAAGCGGCGGCCGTTCCAAAAGCGGGGGCCGCAGGGTGACAGCTGGAGTGCTGAGTGCTGAGCCGGCTCCCCCCGCAGCGGCAACCCGTTTCTCCTTCCTCTTTTTCTCTTTTCTCTTCTCTCTCCCCTACCCGAAGCGCCGCGCGAAGTCCGCTTCGTCGAGCGAGGCGCCCCGGCGGCGGTCGCTGATGGAGAGCTCCATGCGCGTGAGCTGGGCCAACCCCTTGCGCGTGTCGCTCGCCACGCGGGCCTTGTCCTGCCGCTTCAGCCGCTGCTTGAACAGCCAGTAGGTGAACGCCTTCCACTCCGGGTACCCGACGCGGTCCCGGAGCATCGTGCCCGTGGCCTCGAAGTAGTCGGCCTTGAGTTCCGCGAGCGGCTTGCCGTAGACGCGTTCGAACATCGTCTCGTCGTCAGCCTCGTGGCCCCAGGGCCGGTTGCGGTTCTCCTTGTGGATGTCCTCTTCGATGGCCAGTTGCAGCGCCTCTTCCACGAGCACGCCGTACAGGTAGTTCAGGTGGGCCGAATGCTTCGCCGCGCCCAGGTGCCGCGCGAACGCCTCGTCCTCGATCTCGAGCGGCCAGCGCCCTTCGAAGAGGAGCGCGTCCAGTTCGCGCGCGGGGACGATGTCGAGTGCTTCGCCCAGCAGCCGTTCGGCAAGCAACAGCCAGTCGAAGGCCTCGCCGCCGATGAGGTAGCGGTATTCGCGGTCGCCGATGCGCTCCTCGGGCACGCGCCAGCGGCCCACCGCCTCGAGCAAAGCCTCGAACCAGTGGGTGCCCGTGAGGATGGCATGACGCATGCGGAGAATCGCCTCTTCCGGTGCGGGAAGCGTCTCCTCGGCGGCCTCTTCGTAGCCGGCGCCGGGGGCCTGGGGGGGCGATGCCATGGCCATTCAGAATAGCAGACGGCATGGAAACGCCCGGACTGGAGGCCTTCCCGCGGATTCACGCGCGAAGGCCCGGATTTCAGGCCAGCGGCGGCGGAAATGCCCACGGGCGCGCCGCTTCGTACACCGCGCTGAGCGTGAGCACGAGCCGGTCGCCGTAACGCGGCCCGACGATTTGCAGCCCAACCGGCAGCCCTTCGACGAGCCCCGCCGGCACCGACGCCGCCGGGTGACCGGTGACGTTGAACGGGTAGGTGAAGGGGATGAAGCCCGCGGGCCCGGCATCCTTCCCGCCGATGGTGCGCGGCGGCGGCCCTTCGGCCACGAACGGCAGCGCCGCGCAGGTGGGCGTGAGCAGGACCGTGTACTCGTCGAGGAAGGCGGTCATCGTGCGGTTGAGCGCGTGCCGCGTCTGCAGCGCCGCCGCGATGTCCGTCCCCATCACCGCGCGGGCGCGATCGGCGAAGGCGACGAACCCGGGCTCGAGTTCCGCCGCCACGGCCTCGCCGAAGACGTCCAGGAGGTGCGCATCGCCGGGCGCGCCGATCGCGTACCAGGCCGCCATGGGGTCCGCGAACCCTGGGTGGGCCTCCACCAACTCGGCGCCGATCGCGGTCGCCAGGTCCTGGGCGGCCTGGCGCGCGCAGGCGACCACCGCGGGGTCCACCGCCGCGTACCCGAGGTCGCTGCTGAAGGCGATGCGCCGGATGAGGGGCGGGTCGGCAAGGGTGGCCGCTTCGTAGCCGCCGGGCGGGGCGTCGAGGGCGTGCAGGTCGTTCGGATGAGGCCCCGCCGCGAGGTCCAGGTACCGCCCGGCGTCCCGCACGGTGCGCGTGAGCGGGCCGAGCGTGCTGTGCGTCGCCCAGTGCGGGTAGGTCTCGCCCGCCGCGGGGATGCGGCCGGCGCTGGGCTTGATGCCGTAGCAGCCGCAGAACGCCGCCGGGATGCGCACCGACCCGCCGCCGTCGGACCCCGTGGAGACGCTCACCAGGCCGCCGGCGACCGCCGCCGCGCTGCCGCCGCTGGAGCCGCCGGGCGTCTTTGCCGGGTCCCAGGGGTTACGGCTCGCGCCGAAGAGGCGGTTGACGGTGAATCCCTTGTAGCCGAATTCGGGCGTGTTCGTTTTGCCGATCAGGACCGCGCCGCCGGCCCTCAGCCGCGCCACCTGCACCGAATCGGCCGTCGCGATGCGGTCCTTGAACGGCGCCGCGCCCTGCGTGAACGGCATCCCGGCCACCGGTTCGAGGTCTTTCACGCCGATGGGCACGCCCGCGAACGGGCCGGGGTCCTCGCTGCGGGCGATGGCGGCGTCGATCGCGTCCGCCTGGCGCAGCGCGCCTTCGGGGTCCAGGTGCACGAACGCGTTGAGCACGGGGTTGAGCCGCTCCGCGCGGGCGATGGCGGCGGCGGTGACCTCGCGCGCGCTGACTTTGCGGGTGCGAACGCGGTTCGCGGTTTCCCAGGCCGATTCGAGCATCGTTCGCCTCCGGGCCGGTGTCTGGCGCGCGCATCGTACGCAGGGGCGGGGGCGGCGTCATCACGGCCGCGTTCCGCCGGGCTCGGGTTGCCGCCAGATTCCGCAACAAATGTGAAGGTGCGTCTTCCCATGTGCTTTTTCTTGGCGCTGCTTTCTGGTAGGTAGAGGGTGGCCGTATTCCAGAGCGGGAATCATCGCGGCGGAGAGCCGACATGACGGGCTGGCCGGGGGGCCTGCTCGGGCGGGTGCGTGGTCAACGAACGGGACGGGAACCGTTCCCGCCACGCACGCCGCTCTCGCTCGAACTGCGCCTCGCACGCATCGAACGGGAGCTCGCCGCGACCCGGCGGGCGCTCGAACACCAGGCCGCGCTCATCGAGGCCCTCACCGACCTCCTCACGCAGCGCATCGAGGCCATCGGTCCCACGCCGTTCGTCCAGGCCGCGGCCGGGGCACCGCGCCGCCGGGCGGGCCTCGGCAAGGGGCTCGGCGCGCTCATCCCCTCCGAGCCCGAAAACGCCGCCCTCCGTCCCGCCGCCGCCCGGCTCGCGCTGCCCATGGCCGCGGGCGGCGATGGCACGCTGTTGGTGCGCGCCCGCGGCCAGCGCGAATAGCTATCGGCTCTCGGCTGCCGGCCATCGGCTCTCGGCGTGCCGCACGCGAGAACACGCCCGCGAAGGGCAACCACGCCGCGCGACTGGCCACGCCGACGGCCGACGGCCGACAGCCGACGGCTACCTGAAGGCCGAACCGACCTCGTTCACGAACTGGTCCATCGTCGCGAAGCGGCGCTCGCGGGGGCCCAGGTTCCAATCGGGGATGATGATTTCGTCGACCCCGGCGTCGCGGTAGGCGGCGATGATGTCGCGGACGCGCGCCACGTTGCCGGCGATGACGGGCCGTCCCGATCCCGCGAGCCGCTTCACCAGCTCCTCGTCGTCCGTGATCGTGAGCATCGCCTGCGCCGACCGCTGGATCGTCTTCGGGTCGCGGCCGAGGTCGTGGCAGTGCTGGTCGAGGATGGTCTGCTTCTGGCGCAGCAGCTCGGGCGTGCCCCAGACGTTCCATTCGTCGGCGTAGCGCGCGGCGATGCGCAGGGTGCGCTTTTCGCCGCCGCCGCCGATGAGCAGCGGCACCGGCGCGGGCGGCTTCGGCGCCAGCGGCGCGTCCGTGAGCGTGTAGTACCGCCCGGCCAGGTTCGTGCGCTCCTCGCCGAGGAGGCCCTTGACCACGCGGCAGGCCTCTTCGAGGCGCCCGAGCCGCCCGCCCACGGTGGAGAATTCGATCCCGTAGGCGGCGTGCTCGTTCTCCTGCCAGCCGGCGCCCAGGCCAAGCACGAGCCGTCCGCCGCTTATCTCCTGCACGTTCGCGGCCATCTTCGCGAGCACTGCCGGGTGGCGGTACGTGTTCCCCGCCACCAGCGACCCGATGCGGATGCGCGGCACGGCCACGGCCAGCGCCGCCAGCGTCGTCCAGCATTCGCTCGTTGGGCCGCTGTTGTCGGCGGCGTTTGGCATGAAGTGGTCGGCGTACCAGGCGCCATCCCAGCCGGTCGCCTCGGCATGCTGGACCGTCGCGAGCGTTTCGGACCACGGGCTGGCCGGGCTCGGCCAGATTGAGAATCGCATCGGTAACTCCTCCGGCCCGCCGGGGGCCGCGTGCTGGCGCGAGCCTATACCGGCGGCGTCCGGGGGGCCATCAGACCTCGGTCCGCAGGTATGCTTGCGAAAGCGAGTCCGCGTATTCGTTCCAGCGCGACCCATCGTGCGCGCGGATCCACTGGATGCGCGCCTTCGGCCGCGCCTTCGCCAGCGCGTAGGCCTCCTGGACCAGGTCGAGGTTCTTCACCTCGCCCTCGCGGCGCTTCCAGCCCGCCTTCTCCCAGCTCGCGGCCCACTTCGTGATCGTGTTCACCACCAGCTGGCTGTCCGAATAGACGTCCACGGCGTCGTCCGGCCCGATGAGCGAAAGCCCGGCGATCATCGCCGTGAGTTCCATGCGGTTGTTCGTCGTGTGCGGTTCGTGGCCCCAGCGCTGCGCCACGACGCGGCCGTCGCGCGCGTGGACGGCGCCCCAGCCGCCCGGGCCCGGGTTGCCCGCGCACGAACCGTCGGTGAAGACGCCCGTGTCCGGTCCGAGCGTGAAGCGCATGAGGATCTCGCTGGTGGTGAAGTTGCCCGCCTTCGTGATCGAGTTCCCGCCCTTCTTCGCGGGCGATTTCGCGGGCGCCTTCGCGGCACGGGCGGCCGGCTTTTCGCGGCAGTCCATGCAGGCCTTCGGGGTCCAGTTCGGGTACTTCTTGAGGACGCTCTCGCCGATCGAGAACTCCGTGCCGCAGCGTTCGCAGGTGAACATCGCCGCCCAGCGTATCGGAGGCGGCGGCTGCGTGCGCCCGGTGGCGAACGGAGTACACTGCCGAACAAATGTACGCGTGGGCGGCCCGCACGTGACCCTTCGCATGGAACTCCTCGCCGGCGGCCTCGCCGCGCTGGTCGAACGCCATCGCCAGCGCGCGGCCGCGCTCGATGCCGCGCTTGCCGCCGCGAACGATGCCGCCCGCGCATGGGCGGACGACCCCGCCGGTGGCGATGCGCGCATTCACGCCGCCATGGCGAACAATCCCGCACCGTACGCGACCACTTTCGGCGAGCCCCCCACCGCCACCTTCGCCATTCCGCCCTTCGCGCCCTGCACCGTGGTCGCCGCCGATGGCTCGAGCATCGACCCGGACCGCTTCGCGCCCGTGCCGTGCTTCGTCATCAATACCGGCTGGGCCGTCCTGCCCTACCGCGTCGGCGGCGAGGCCGCGCTCGGTTCGAAGCCGTGGGTGGGGCCCCGCGAAGCCGCTTCCGATAGCGGCGAGGACGACGGCGGGGATGCCAGCCCCGGCGGCCGCGGCTGGGGCGTCTCCCTCCTGCGCGACATCGAGGAACGCGAGACGGGTATCCACCTCGCGCGTGAACGGCTCGCCCACGGCCCCGTCGTCCTCCTCTTCGATGGCACCTTCCTGCCGTGGGACCTCGATTCGCCGCGCATCGCCGCGCGCGTGCGCAAGCAGGTCATGCGGCGCCTGCTCGACGCCCTCGCCCTCCTCGCCACGGGCGATGAACCGATCTCGGCGGGGGCATACATCTCGGGGTCGCGCTCGGGCGATGTCGCCACCAGCCTGGCTGTGCTCGCCGGGCAGGACCCGGAGCACTGGCTCGATGCCGACAGCCTCTTCTTCGCCGCGCTGCTCGGCGAAGGCGAACGCTCCGCACTCTTCCGCGCCCGCAGCCAGCGCGGCCAGACCGTGGAGCAGCAGGTCCCGCCCGAAAGCCAGGTGGCGTTCTTCTACCTGCGCACGGGCGGCGATGTCGCGCGCGTGGAGCTGCCCAT
>JAYRRO010000293.1:0-6027 GCA_041910095.1 Dehalococcoidia bacterium | reverse complement strand
GCTCCCCTCCGTCGCGATGATGACATCACACGCGGCGACCAGTGCGGTGTTCCCCGCGAAGGTACGGCCGTTGACGACGGCAATCAGCGGCACCAGCCCGCTCAACCGCGAGAACGTCGTGAAGGTATCGGTGTCGAACGCGACCCGCGGGCCCGTGGCGTCGTCCCCGGGACGCCCGCCGCCACCTTCGCCAAACAGCACTACCGGCAGCCGGAAGCGATGGGCGAGTTCGAACATCCGGTCCTGCTTGTAATGATTCCGCCCGCCCTGCGTTCCCGCCAGCACGGTGTAGTCATAGTGCACGACGATCGCCCGGGACCGGTCGTCAGCGAAACGGTCGCCATTGATGGCGCAGGTCCCGGCGATGAGCCCATCGGCCGGCGTGTCGCGGCGAAGCGTCTCCATGTCGTGCCGCTGGTGCTGGCGCGCCACGATCAGCGGCCAGTACTCCTTGAATGAACCGGGGTCGACAAGCGCGGCGATGTTCTCGCGCGGCATCCGGTACCCGCGCGCGTGGCGCTTCGCCACGACGTCGGGCCGCTGCTCGTCGAGCGTGTGGGCGTGCCGGTCCAGACTCTCTTGAAGGTCCGCCCGGATGTGGTTGAGGTCGACACCGGTGTCGATCTCCCCCGTTTCGCCCTGGATGTCGGCCGCCTCGATGAAGACGATGGGGTAGCCCTCGCGGACCACGTCGCCGGCCGCCATCGTCACCTCGCGGACGATTCCGTCGCGGTCCGCGGCAACGACGTGCTCCATCTTCATCGCCTCGACGACCGCGACCTGCTGACCCTTCCGCACTTCGCTCCCGGGCGCGACATCGATACTGACGATCGTTCCCTGGATGGGCGCGGGAAGTCCCACGGAGCCGTCCGGGCGTGTCAGCGCCGGCGCCTCGGGCGTGCTCGAGGCAGCGGCCCGCGACTTCACGTCGGCGTCGTGCGCGAACAGCGCGAGGGGGTCACGGCTGCTCACCCGGGCGCCGGCGAACCCCTCGTCGCGGGCCGAATCGCCCGGTGCGACATAACGGCGGGCAGGCTCCAGTCCCGTCGCGGCCAGGTCCGCGATGTGCTCCTCCACCCAGCGCGTATGTGTGCGGCCGGCCGCGAGGTCATCGTGCGCGAGGATCTGCTGGAGGAAGCCGATGTTGGTCGCCACGCCTTCGATGCGGAACTCCGCGAGCGCCCGGGCCGTGCGCGCGATGGCGGCCCGGGGGCCATCCCCCGCGGCGTGCCCGATGACTTTCGCCAGCAGCGAATCGAACGCCGTGCTCGTGCGGTAGCCCGCGTACCCGAAGCCGTCCACGCGCACACCGGGGCCGCCCGGGGGTTCGTAGATGGAGAGCGTGCCGGCCCCCGGCCGCACGCTCCCATCCGGGGCGATGCTCTCCATGTTCACCCGTGCCTGGACGGCGAAACCGCGCGGTTCGGCCGCGCCAGCACGGTCCAGCCCCAGGTCCGCGAGCGTGGCGCCACCCGCGATCCTGAGCTGCGCCTGCACGAGGTCGATGCCCGTGACCATCTCCGTGACCGTGTGCTCGACCTGCAGCCGGGCATTCGCCTCGATGAACACGAATGGCGCCGTCCCGGGCCGTCCGCTGACATCCACCAGGAACTCGAACGTGCCCAGGCTCCGGTAGCCGGTTTCGCGCGCGAAGCGGACGGCGGCGGCATGGATCGCATCGCGCAGCGTGGGATCCAGCGCCGGTGCGGGCGCCATCTCGACCACCTTCTGGAAGCGCCGTTGAACGCTGCAATCACGCTCGCCGAGGTGGGCGACAGCGCCCGTGGCATCGCCCACCACCTGCACCTCGACGTGACGCGCGCGGGGGATGAACTCTTCGACGTACACATCCGGGTTCCCGAACGCGGCGCGCGCCTCCGATTGGCATCGCTGGTACGCGCTTTCGAGGTCGCCTGCAGCGAGCACCGCCCGCGTGCCCCGGCCGCCGCCCCCAGCCACCGCCTTGATGATGATCGCGCCGCCGGGTCCCAGGGCGGCGAGGAATGCGTGCGCTTCGTCGAGCGTGACGGCGTGGTCCAGTCCGCGGAGCACGGGGACTCCGGCGGCGGCGGCCGCCTGGCGTGCCCGCGCTTTGTCTCCGAAGAGTTCGAGATGCTCGATGCCCGGGCCGGCGAACGTGATACCGCCCTCGCGGCAGGCGCGCGCGAAGGCTGCACTCTCCGAGAGGAAGCCATACCCGGGGTGGACCGCGTCGCAGCCCGTGGCGCGCGCCGCCGCGATGATCCCATCGATGTCGAGATACGCGGCCGCGCCGCTGCCCGCGAGGCCGTGGCTGGCGTCAGCCGTCCGCGTGTGGAGGCTGCGGGCATCGTCCTCCGAGAAGACGGCGACGGTGCGGATGCCCAGGTCCGAGGCCGCGCGCGCGATGCGGATCGCGATTTCGCCGCGATTGGCGATGAGCAGGCTGCTGATGGTCATGCTTCCCCCGGGACGCCTCGGCCACGCGCGTCGCGGACGGGTTCACGCAACGTCCCGGCGTCCGATGGGGCGAGATTATGGCAGCGCGCTCACGATGGCGCTCCCCTCCGCGGCCCGAATGCCGAAACGGCGGGACCGGAAGGTCCCGCCGCTGCCAATGCGCTGTGGCCGTTCCGGCGCTCAGGCGAGGCGGAAGCGGGCCATGGAGTTCTCGAGCGATTGCGCGAGCTGCCGCATCGCCGTGGCCGTCGCCGCGAGTTCCTCGGACTGGGCGGAGAGCTCCTCGGTGGAGGCCGAGACCTCTTCCGCCGAGGCCGACGTCTGCTCGCTCGTAGCCGAGACCTGCAGGATCGCCTCGGTCACTTTGGACGTGCCCGCGGCCATCTCCTGCGCCCCGCTGGCCGAATCGTTCGCGCTCTGGGCGATGGACTGCGCCGAGCTCATGATGCGGTCCGCACCCTCCGCGAGGGCCCGCACGTCATGGGCGATGCGCTGCATCTCGGACGCCGACTCCTGCACGCTGCCGATGATGCTCTCAAGCGCCTCGCCCGCCTCCGAGGTGATGCGGCGGCCCGCCTGGACATCGCCGACCCCGGCGGCCATCGCCTCCACGGCGTCGGACGTGCCCGCCCGTGCGAGCGATCAGGTCCCCGATTTCGCGCGTCGCCTGCGAGGAGCGTTCGGCGAGCGAGCGGACATTCTCGGCCACCACCGCGAAGCCGCGGCCCTGCTCGCCCGCACGGGCGGCTTCGATGGCCGCGTTCAGCGCGAGCAGGTTCGTCTGGCTGGCGATCTCGTCGATCGTGCGGACGATGGCGCCGATCTGGGAGCCGTACTCGCCCAGTTCATTGACGGTGACCGAGGCGCGCTCGACGGCCTGGGCGATGGAGGACATGGACGCCACCGCCTGGCCGATGGCCTGCTGACCCGCGAGTGCGGCCTCGCGGGACGCCTCGGCGGAGGCCGCGACGCGGTCGCTGACACGGGCGACTTCGCCGATGCGGCCGCCGATGACGCGCGCCTCGGACTCGGAGTCGCCGGCGCTGGTGGCGTTGGAGGCGGCCGCGGCGGCGAGTTCCTGCGAACCCGCGGCCACCCGCTCGATCTCCTCGGCTGACTGCTGCGACAGCGATGCGAGCTGAGTCGCGCTCTGGGTCACTTCGGTGATGGCCGATGCGATCTGCGTCGTGGCCGAGGCCATCTGCTCCGAGGACTCGGAGAGCTGCGAGGACGCCGACAGCACGCTCGACGCGTTTTCGCGCACGTCAGCAACGAGGTCGGCGAGCGAAGCGCGCATGGCGTTGTACGCCTCAACCGTCGCGACCACACCATCGATCGTGGCGTTGATGGCGGTCGCCGCGATACCGATTTCGTCCTTCCCCGGGTTGGGAATCTTCGGCGTCACCGGGGTCACGGCACGGGTGAGGTCGCCATCGCGCATAGCCTGCATGCCGTTCCGCAGGTCGGAGACGCAGTTGCCCTCGATGCTCTGGAGGCGGCCGACGATCGTGTCGACGTCCTTCTTGAGCTTGCGGGAGATGAAGAAGGCGACGGCGAGCCCGAGGACCGCGGCGATCAGCGTCGCTCCGATCAGCTGCGTGCGCGCGGACGCCGAGGCGTCGGCGACGGCCGCGGAGTCGCGGTCGGCCTGCTTCGTGTTGAGCTCGATCGCGGCCTCCACGGCGCCGTTCATCGCGCGGACCTTCGCCGCGGATGCCGTGGCCTGCGAAAGCGCGCCCTCGAGGTCGCCGCCTTCGAGCGTCTTCAGGACCCGTTCGCGCTCCTGGAAGATCTCGGCGATCTGCTTCTCGATCGCCCCCCAGGCGGCCGCGTCGGCGTCGTCGATGAATGTTGAGTGGTACGAGGTCGCTGACTCCGTCGCGCTGGCCATCGCCTGGCGGGCGGCCGCGATGGCGGCGTCGCGCTTCGTGGCGTCCTTCGCGTTCAGGAGCGCGGTCTGTTGCTCGCGTCCGCTGAGGGCCGCGTAGGTCAGCACTTCGTCGGCGTAGTGCACCCCCAGCAGGTCTTGGCGGTAAAGGTCATGGGCCCGCCCGGCCGAGGCACTCAAAGCACTGGCCCCCAACCAGGCAACGCCCGCGAGGAGCAGGACGAGGAAGCCAAACGAGCCGTACAGCTTCACTCGCAAACTCGAATTCATGAACACGCGCATCTTTTCCCCCCAACGCCATCGGTGTGGCGTGCCGTAGGTGTCGGCGTGGGGGTGCGGCGGATAGTTCCCGCATGGAACAATCCTCCGTTTTCATAACAAAACAAGGACTTGCTTGCGCGAACTGCTCCAACTGCCGCCGGTTAGATGCGGCCCGTCAGCCGCGCACGCTCCAGGATGAGCTCGAAAATGCGCGCCGTCGCCGCATCGACCATCACGCCGCCGGCGTTGGCGGCGCCTTCGCCCCCGGCCTCGGCGGCGCGCACACGCTCCACCATCTCCTTCGCGCGCTCGATCTCCTTGTCCGTCGGGGAGAACACCTCGTTCGCGATTTCGACCTGGCTGGGGTGGATCGCCCACTTGCCCACCGCGCCGAGGGAGGCGGCCCAGCCGGCGTCGCGCCGGTAACCCTCGGGGTCCTTGAAGTTCGCGAAGGGGCCATCGATCGCGTCGAGCCCGTGCGCCCGAGCGGCCACGATCATCCGCGTGCGGGCGTAATGCCAGATGTCGCCCGGGTAACGCGCGTCCGCCGTCGAACCGATATGCCCTGTGCGCATGCCCTGGCTCGCCGAGAGGTCACCCACCCCAAGGATCATCGCTTCCAGCCGCGAGCAGCAGCCGGCGATCTCCTCCACCCGCGCCAGCGCCTCGACCTCTTCGATCAGGATCTCAAGGCCGATGCGCCCCAGCGGCAGGCCCTTCGCCAGCTCAATCTGCGAAACCAGCGTGTCCACGAACCACACGTCCCGCGGGGCTTTGACCTTCGGGATGATGATCACGTCGAGGTTCTGGCCAGCGTGTGAGACGATGCCGGTCACGTCCTCGTAGCACCAGGGCGTTTCCGTACTGTTGATGCGAACAGCACGTGTCTTCGTGCCCCAGTCCAACCCGTTCAGTGCTTCGATGATGGGCTGGCGCGCGCCTGCCTTGGCCGATGGCGCGACCGCGTCCTCCAGGTCGAGGAACACCAGGTCCGCATCGCTCGCCGCAGCCTTCGCCATCATCTTGTCGCTTGTGCCGGGCGTTGAGAGTTCGGAACGGCGAAGGCGGAACGGACGGTTGCTCATGCGAGGGTGGCTCCTGGCGGTGTCCTCGCGCGCGCGAGCGCCCGGCTTCGGACGCACTCCGGCGAGGCATGGGCAGGCCGCCAGAGGAGGCTCGGCAGGCCCGCGATGGGGCGCATCGTGTGAGCCTCCCGGTATGTTGTCAACCCCAAACATTCCATGCAGAATGCGCGCGCCGGGAGCAGGTCGATGCGCCGGATTCACGCGGCGAATCGATTTGTGAGCAAAGGCCGCACGGGGAATGCGGCCGCACGCAAGGAGCTCTGGGAACGCGATGGGACACTCGTATTGGGAACGCCATGCCGCGCGGCGCCTGCCGCGGCGGCGCATCCTCGGCGGCGGCGCCGCCTTCGCCGC
>JAYRRO010000292.1:0-4193 GCA_041910095.1 Dehalococcoidia bacterium | reverse complement strand
TGGGCATCGCCCTTGAGCGCCAGCACCTTGGTGATCGCCGCCGTCAGCGTCGTCTTGCCGTGGTCCACGTGGCCGATCGTCCCCACGTTCACATGCGGCTTCGTTCGCTCGAATTTCGCCTTCGCCATCGCTGTTCTGCCTTTCCTTGTTCCTGTGTTGGCCTAGACGCCGACTGCCTGCTTGGTGAGCGTGGCAGCAATGTTCTTCGGGACTTCCTCGTAGTGATCGAATTCCATGGCGTAGCTCGCGCGGCCCTGGGTAATGGAGCGCAGGTCCGTGGAGTAGCCGAAGGTTTCGGCGAGGGGAACGTGGGCATGGACGATCTGCGTCTTACCCATGGATTCGGTACCCATGATCATGCCGCGCCGGGAGTTGATGTCGCCGACGACGGAGCCGAAGTAGTCCTCGGGGCAGCGCACTTCGACCTTCATGATGGGTTCGAGGATGACGATGCCGGCCTTGCGGGCGGCTTCCTTGACGCCGATGGAGCCGGCGTTCTTAAACGCCATTTCCGAGGAGTCGACCGGGTGGGTCTGGCCGTCGATGAGGGTGACCTTGACATCGAGCACGGGGTACCCGGCGAGGATGCCGCTCTGGAGCGCTTCCTTCGCCCCGGCCTGGACGGCGGGCACGTATTCCTTGGGAACGGAGCCGCCGACGACCTTGTTTTCGAAGACGAAGCCCATGCCGCGCTCGAGGGGCTCGACGGTGAGTTCAACGACGCCGAACTGGCCGCGGCCGCCGGACTGGCGCACGAAGCGGCCTTCGGCCGTGGCGTGCTTCGTGATGGCTTCGCGGTAGGAGACCTGCGGCCGGCCGACGTTGGCGGCGACTTTGTGCTCGCGGAGCATGCGGTCGACGATGACTTCGAGGTGGAGTTCGCCCATGCCGGAGATGAGGGTCTGGCCGCTCTCTTCGTCGAAGGTCCAGTGGAAGGTGGGGTCTTCCTCGGCCATCTTCATGAGCGAGTCGCCCATCTTGTCCTGGTCTTCCTTGCTCTTGGGTTCGAGCGCGACGCGGATGACGGGTTCGGGGAACTGGATGTTTTCGAGGATGACGGGCGATTCGAGCGAGCTCAGGGTATCGCCGGTGAAGGTGCGCTTGAGGCCGACGGCGGCGGCGATGCCACCGGCGTAGACGGCATCGACTTCCTCGCGCTGGTTGGCGTGCATCATGAGGACGCGGCCGATGCGCTCGCGTTCGCCCTTGGTGGAATTGAGGATGTTCTCGCCGGCCTTGAGCACGCCGCTATAGACGCGGAAGTAGGCGAGGCGGCCGACGTAGGGGTCGGTGACGATCTTGAAGGCGATGGCGGCGAGGGGCTCGTCGTCATTCGCGAGGCGCTCGACATCGCCGCCGTGCTTGGGGTCGATGCCCTTCACGGGGGGGATGTCGATGGGGCTCGGGAGGTAATCGACGACGGCATCGAGCATGAGCTGGACGCCCTTGTTCTTGAGGGCGGAGCCGCAGAGGACGGGGGTGGCCAGGCTGGCGAGGGTGGCGCGCCGGATGGCCGTCTTGAGCTCGTGGACACCGATGGCGTGGCCTTCGAGGTAGCTGATGGCGATCTGGTCGTCGACGTTGCCAATGCCTTCGATGAGCTTTTCGCGGGCCTCGGCGGCCTGGGCGAGGTAGGCATCGGGAATCGGGCGGCGCTCGGGCTTATCGCCCTTTTCGCCGCCGAACCACCACCAGCACTCCTCGATGAGGTCGATGCAGCCATCGAACTCGGCTTCTGCGCCGACGGGGATCTGGATCGGCACGGGGTTGGCGCCGAGGCGGTCGACCATCATGCCGACGGTGCGCCAGAAGTCGGCGCCGGTGCGGTCCATCTTGTTGACGAAGGCGACGCGGGGGACGGCGTAGCGGTCGGCCTGGCGCCAGACGGTCTCGGACTGGGGCTCGACGCCGGCGACGGCATCGAAGACGACGACGCCGCCATCGAGGACGCGCAGGGAGCGTTCGACTTCAGCGGTGAAGTCGACATGGCCGGGGGTATCGATGAGGTTGATGGAGTGGTCGTTCCACTCGGCGGTGGTGGCGGCGGAGGTGATGGTGATGCCGCGCTCGCGCTCCTGCTCCATCCAGTCCATGATGGCGGACCCTTCGTGGGTTTCGCCGATCTTGTAGGTTTTGCCGGTATAGAAGAGGACGCGTTCGGAGACGGTCGTCTTGCCCGCGTCGATGTGGGCGATGATGCCGATGTTCCGGATGCGTTCGATGTCGTATTGGCGGGGCATGGGACTCTAACCTCTGCCGGCGGGGCGGGGACGGCCTACCAGCGGTAGTGGACGAAGGCGCGGTTGGCCTCCGCCATGCGGTGCGTATCGTCGCGGCGCTTGATGGCGGCGCCGGTGTTGTTGGCGGCATCGAGGAGCTCGTTGGCGAGCTTTTCGGACATCGAGCGGCCACCACGGGAGCGGGCGGAGTTGAGCACCCAGCGCATGGCGAGGGCGATGCGGCGATCGGGGCGGATTTCCACCGGAACCTGGTAGGTGGCGCCGCCGACGCGGCGGGGCTTGACTTCGAGGACGGGGGTGGCGTTGCGGATCGCCTGGCTGAAGACGTCGAGCGGGTCGCGGCCGGTGTTCGCCTGGATGCGATCGAAGGCGCCATAGACAACGCGCTCGGACGTGGACTTCTTGCCGCGCGTCATGAGCTTGTTGATGAGGATCTGGACCTGGACGTTGTTGTACCGCGAATCAGGCGGGGTCGGGCGCCGTTCGGGTCGATTGCGTCGGGCCATGGCTCAGTTCTCCGTGTACTTCGTAGCATCCAGGCGCGCTCGCGCGCGCCTTTCGAATTAGCGGCGGCCGCCGCGGCCCTGGACGACCGGGGCGTTCTTGCGAGTGCCGTATTTGCTGCGGCCCTGCTTCCGGTTGTTGACGCCGGTGGCATCGAGCGCGCCGCGGACGATGTGGTAGCGAACGCCGGGGAGGTCCTTGACGCGGCCGCCGCGCACGAGCACAACGGAGTGCTCCTGGAGGCTGTGGCCTTCGCCGGGGATGTAGGCGGTGACTTCGATCCCGTTGGAGAGGCGAACGCGGGCGACCTTGCGGAGCGCGGAGTTCGGCTTCTTGGGGGTCTGGGTGCGGACCTGGGTGCACACGCCGCGCTTCTGGGGGGCGCCGGACTTGCCGGTTTCCTTGCGGAGCACGCCCGTGTGGGCGTTGAAGGAGAAGAGGAGCGCGGGAGCGCCCGACTTCTTGGCCTTTGGCGTGCGGCCCTTGCGAACCAGCTGGTTAATGGTCGGCATTCCTGCTTCCCCTGCGTGCAGCGTTTGCGGCCCCGGAAAGGGCCTGTGAAGGCGAACCTTCGGCGAGTTTGTTTTGGGCACGAAAACAGGCCGTGGAGCCTGTCCGTGAACAGCGCCCTTGCCGCGAATTCCGCGACCCGGGCCGTCTTCAAGCACTCAGCTTCGCGACCTGCCGAACGTTACCAGCCGGCCTGTGCAATAAGCGCCGAATTGTGAGAGTAGCACAAGGCGGGATGCTGTCAACTTCGCGCGGGGCGAATGGCCAGCGGGGAGGGGCCCCGCGAGACGCTTCGCGCCGGTGCATCTTCGGATGGAGCAGCCGCACGGGCAAGCGAACGGGAGGCGAACGGCCGAGGTGCCCTGGAATGCCACCGGCTGGCCTCCGCGGGGGCCCTTTCGTCCCGGGCGGGAATAGCCGTCTTAGTAGGCAGGCGGCCTCCTGACCAAAGGGCGCCAGCGACACGTCCTCCCCGTCGCGCGCGGGTCGCGGTCCGGGGCCCTGGCGGCCCCGGGCCGGCTCGCATTCCAGGTTCGCCCGTTCGGGCCCCGGTGCGCGGCGCGGGGCGAACGGGACGCTTGATGCGGTGCTTTCCCGCGGCTTGTGCTTGAAGGGCGAAACCGGAGTGGGTAGGGTTTGCCCGCGCCTATGCGGCGTGGCAGCATTGGGCAAACCGGCCGCCGGGATACAGGAGCGCCCGTGAGCTACCCAACAGCCGACGACGAGATGTCCGGCGTCTGCCCGTACCTCGGGCTCGCGGATGATGCGGATTCGCATGCGACGTACGCCACGGAAGCGCACCGCTGCTACCGGCTCGACAACCCAACGCGCATCGCGGCGAACCACCAGGAATCGTATTGCCTCGGCGAGAACCACGTGGGATGCCCTGTCTATAAGGGAGAGGGCATCGGCGCGGCCGCCCCGGCGGCAGCGGCGGCA
>JAYRRO010000291.1:0-3595 GCA_041910095.1 Dehalococcoidia bacterium | reverse complement strand
TTGAAGTGGTGCTCGGCCAGCCAGACGGCGTCGTAGCCGCCTTCGTCCATGATGGCGATGCGGTCGAACGCCCGCGCATACACCTGCTCCAGCGGGATGCGCCGCGTCCACGAGAAGAATTGCAGAACCCCGAATTTCATGACTCACCCCCGGGGGCAGTCTACGCGGGGGCGAGAAAAGAGAAACGAGGAAAGAGAGAAGGGGTTCGAGGCTCGAGGGGGTTACCCCAGGGGACGCATGCTCCCGCACGGGCCGATCACCTGGGAACTGGCAACCGGGAACCGGCGTCAGCCATCCCCCCGCAGGAGGTCCTCAATATCCTTGAGAATGTCGGCGGCGGAGGGGAGTTCGCCCTCGGGACCGGCGGGCGGCGGCTCGCTCGCGGTTTCGCCGTAATGCTCTTCGAGCGACTTCACGTAGGCGCCGATCTGGTCATCCCCGCGGGAGGCCTCCTCGACGCGCTCGACGAAGCGCGTGACCTCGGCCTCGAGGTCGCCGACCTGAGCGGCCATGCCCGTCACCGGTGCGAGCGCGCGCAGCAGGGCCAGCGTCGCCGCCGGGTTCTCATCGACATTCAGGTAGTGCGGGACGCCGGCGGCGAGGCTGATGAGGGGCACGTCGCGCTGGCGCAGAGCATCGTGCAGCACCCCGACGATGCCCGTCGGCCCCTGGTACATCGAGCGGCTGAGGCCGTACTTCGCGGCAAGCGCAGGGTCGGCCGACGATCCGTTTACCGGCACCGGGCGGGTGTGCGGCGTCGCCGAGGGCCGCGCGACGAGCGTGCACACGAGCGAGGGCTTGTGCTCGGCGATGGCATCGGCCAGGCGCGATGAAAACGTCCGCCAGCGAAGGTTCGGCTCAACGCCGGTGACGATGATGAGGTCGTGGTCCGAGGATGGGACGCGGGCGTAATAGGCCTCGTTCGTGGGCCATTCGATCAGCCGGATGCCCTCTTCATCGAGCTTCACCGTCGGGCGCGTGTCGGTGAAGACGTAGTACTCCTCGGGGTCGACCTCGAGGAAGCGCTGGGCATGGTGCGCGTCGATCAGGCGGCGCGCGGTGTCCTGCGTGACCGTGCCCGTGTCGCTCCAGCCGGTGAAGCCGACGACGACGACGGGGGAGCGCAGGCCGGAAACGGGAATGACGTTGAACCCATCCACGGGATCATAGTAGCGCATGTGGCCTTAAGTTCCCGGTTCCTGGTTCCCAGTTCCCGGGGCCCTGGAGGCGACCGTTTCGGCAGCCTGACACCATAGTACCTCTGGCGACGGTGTCGCTGGCGATTCGGCTACGCCGGTGTCAGGCGTTGCACCCCCGGGATGCGATCGAGCCCGCGGTCGAAGGACGCGATTCGGCCGTCCGAGACGTCGAGGGCATCGGCCGCGAGCAGACAGTCATCCCAATCCCGGGGGTGCCGCTCGAACAGGTCCACGGCACGCACCACCACGGCGCGGTCGATGACGGTGAGGGGCAGGAGCAACGGGGCCCGAAGGCCCTCAACAATCTCGGACGGGCCCCAGCGATACGCGGAGCCGCGCACCACGTAAACCACCTCGCTGAGCGTTGCGGGATAGAGCAGACACGCGTCGCGCTCCGCCTCGATCAGTTTCACCGCGGCGAGCCGCTGCGCCAGAAGGTCGCCCGTGAGGAGTCGAACGAGAACATTCGTGTCGAGGAGTAAGGTCTTAACGGCCATCCCGGAGCGATCTCAGCCAGCGTTCATCAGCCGCCTCCTCCCGGGCACGCCTGATTTCCGCCTCGAGTTCCTCGTCCGTGAACGAAGGTCCCGGACGCGGCGGCGGCAGCATCGCGAGGAGCCGTTCGATCTCCGCTTTGTGCCCCGCTGGCTCGCTCTCCGGGCGGTCAATCGGTCGATCGGCCTCGGGCGCGGGCAGCACCGTTACGTCAACTTCGTCGCCCGGGCGCGCGCCCAGCGCCTCCAGGGCCTCCGGCGGAAGCACCAGCTCCCGCCGCTCGTTGAAGCGCGCGCGAATCGGTGTCATGCCGCGATCATACAAGTTCCCGGTTCCCAGTTGCCGGTTCCCAGCGTGGCCACACGCCTCGAACCTCGAACCTCGAGCCCGTTTGACTTTCCTCGTTCCTCTTTTCTCTCCCCCGCCCCTACGCCCCCACCTCGAACAGGAACTCCACCTCCACGGGCACGCCCAGCGGCAGTTCGGCCATGCCCACGGCGCAGCGCGCATGCCGGCCCGCATCCCCGAAGACGTCAATCAGCAGCTGGCTCGCGCCGTTGACCACCTTCGGGTGGTCGATGAACCCCGGGGCGCTCGCGACGAACCCCCCGACGCGCACCACGCGGGTCACGCGGTCGAGCGATCCCAGGTAGCTGCGCGCGATGCCGAGCCCCTGGATGCAGCACTGCCGGGCGAGCGCAGCACCCGTTTCGATGTCGATTTCGCGGCCGAGATGCCCCGTCGCGATGGGCGCGCCATCCTTCAGCGGCACCTGCCCCGAAATGTACAGGAGGTTCCCCGAAAGCACCGCCGGGACATAGAGCCCGGCGCCGGCGGTCGCGGCGGCGGGCAGTTGCAGGCCGAGCTCGGCCACCTTCGCTTCAGCGCTCATTCGTCGTCTTCCTCACCCAGGATGCGGTCCAGCACCTGTTCGAACTCTTCGGAGCTGTAGCACTCGATGGTGATGCGCGCGCCGCGCTTCTGCGGCTGGACCATCACGCGGGTGCTGAGGGCGCGCCGCAGCCGCGCCTCGATGTCGGCGTAGAGCGCGTCCCGGCGGGCCGCCGCGCTCCCTCCCCCGCTCCCCGCGAGGCCCGGCGTCGGCGGCGTCGCGGCGACGGCGCGCCGCACGTGCGCCTCCACGTCGCGCACGCTCATCCGCTTCTTGATCACCTCGCGCCAGGCGTTCATGCGCTGCTTGCTATCGGGCAGGCCGAGGAGCGCCCGCGCGTGCCCTTCGGTGATTTCGCCCGCGACGAGGCTGCGGCGAATCTCCGGCTCGAGTTGCAGCAGCCGCAGCGAATTCGCCACCGCCGCGCGGCTCTTCCCCACCCGCCGGGCACACTCTTCCTGCGTGAGCGCGTACTCGTCGGTCAGCCGCCGGTAGGCCAGCGCCTCCTCGATGGGGTTCAGGTCGGCGCGCTGGATGTTCTCGATGAGCGCGAGCTCGAGCAGCTCGGTGTGGTCCGCCGCCTCGTGGAACACCACGGGCACCGTCTCGAGGCCGGCGAGGCGCGCGGCCTGGAGGCGCCGCTCGCCCGCGATGAGCCGCACGCCGCCCGCCTCGTCCCTGCTGACGATGAGCGGCTGGATGATGCCGTGTTCGCGAATCGATTCGGCCAATTCGCGCAGCTTCTCGGGCTCGAAGTGCGTCCGCGGCTGCTCCGGGTTGGGGGCGATGACGTCCAGGTCGAGATACTCCGGGCCGCCCCGGCGCACGGCCCGCGGCGCTTCCGCGACTGCAGCCGGCGCTGACAGAGCAGCGCGAACGGGGGCCGGCTCGGCCACGGGAGCAGGATCCGGGGCGACGGGCGACGCAGGAGCCGGCTCGGCCACGGGAGCAGGATCCGGGGCGACGGGCGCCGCAGGAGCCGGCCCGGCCGTCGCGCTCGCGACGGGTG
>JAYRRO010000290.1:0-7767 GCA_041910095.1 Dehalococcoidia bacterium | reverse complement strand
GCCGGTGCCCGAAGTCATCGACAACGTCGAGGTGAAGCCGCTCACGGTGGGCGATCCCGTCGACCTGCCGAAGGGCGTCCTCTTCTACGTCATCTCCCAGTGCCAGGCGTGCGACGTGCCTCCCGTGGGCGTCGACCGCGTCTGGCGCGACCTCGGCGGCACCGTGCACACCGACCGCATCTTCAGCAAGCCCGCCGATGGCTACATCACCTCCGTGGCGGTGAGCCCGTCCGGCCAGTCGTTGGTCGTCGGCGTGTGCACCGTCGCGAACTGCGGCCCCATGGGCGAAACGTCGCCCAACGGCAAGGTCACCTTCCACGCCTCGGCCGATACCGGCATCACGTGGAAGGCGATCGGCAGCGTCGCGATGAGCGGCTTCGTCATGACCGCGACCGATAGCCCCGGCGGCCCCGGCGCGATCGTGCGCCACACCTACAAGGCGCCCGCCGGCGACTGGCGGACCGAGTACCTCACCATGCCCGGCGCCGCCGTGATCGAGCACAGCCTCACGCTCGACCCGGCGGCGACGACCTTCGCGCTGGGCTCGAACGTCGTCTATCGCGGCCCGGACCGCACGTCTCTCTGGCTCATCCAGGGCGCGACCGCACCCTTCCTGAGCCCGAAGCTGCCCGCCACCGCCGATGTCCAGAACGCCATCCAGTTCCAGGGCAATGCGGACTACCGCTGGGGCATCCGGTGGGTGCAGGACGGCCCCGGCGGCAACCCTCCGCCCACGTACTTCGGCCTCATGCCCCAGCGCGAAGGCACGCCCTCGCGCATCTTCAAGGCCGAACGCAACGGGCCCGGCTTCATCTGGGCCGGCGGCCTCACCGATAGAAGCTCGCTCGCGTTAAACGCCTACCTGCCGGGCAGCGCCCTCGGCGTCACGCCCGCACCCCAGGGGATGGAAAACGTGCCCGCCATCCTCGACCTCGACACCGGCCAAATCCACGCCATCCGCGAACTGGTGGCCCGCGCCATCACGCCCACGGAGACATCGATCGGCGACGCCACGCGCATCGCCGCGACGGCCCGCGGCCACTTCGTCGCCGTGAAGGGCGCCGGCGACTGTCTGAACCTGCGCCTGCAGCCATCGCGCTCGGCCGAAATCCTGAACTGCTTCCGCGATGGCACCCTCCTGGACCATCTCGGCGAATCGACCCAGCACGACGGCGTCACCTGGGCGCACGTCTCCACGCTCGATGGCTGGCAGGGCTGGGCCAGCCTCGAATTCCTCGACGTCGGCGCGGGTGGCGCCGCCATCACGGGGACGCAGCCGGCCGGCGTTCGCAGCGGCGATGCCGCCGTCGACCGCGTGCTCGATGCCCTCGCCTCCGGCGACCCGGCGCGCGTCATCGCGCGCATGGAGTGGACCATCGTGGGCTGCCTGGCGCAGCCGCAGGGCATCGGGTCCCCGCCGAAGTGCCCCGACGACGTGCAACCGGGAACGAGGGTGGAGACGCTGCCGGGCTCCTGCGGCGAAGGCTTCTACACCCTCAAGGACCAGCTCACCGCGAACAGCGACTTCAGCCTCTTCAAGCCCCAGCCCCTCTACGCGGTCTTCCGCAAGAAGGTCACGAACGAGGCGTGGGCGAGCTACGACACCGTGGCCGAGTACGGGACACCCGGCGGCTTCGCCATCCAGGTGTTCATCCGCGAAGGCCACATCACGGGCTTCGCCGGCTGCCGGAACGTGGTGGAGGACATCAAGAAGGTGCCCGCGGGGGACTTCCTCATCGCGCCGCGATAGTTCCCGGTTGCCAGTTCCCGGTTCCCAGGGGATCCACCCCGTGTGCAGACCTTCAGCCCGGGGTGCCCCCTCGAGCCTCGCCATTCGTGCGAAAAACTGGCGCGGGGTCAACCTCGCTCGCTGGGCCGCTCGCGCGGCGATTTGGTACCATCCGGGGACGTATGGCGACCACCACCCGGCCCGGGATCGAGATCCTCGAGGACACCTCGACCAACCTCGACCCGCCCTTCCACCTCGTCCTCCTCGACGACGACGACCACACCTACAACTACGTGATCCGCATGCTCGGCGCCGTCTTCGGGTACTCGAAGGACAAGGCTTTCGCCATCGCCTGCATGGTCGATAGCGAAGGCCGCGCCATCGTCATGACCGGCAGCAAGGACGAGGTGGAGCGCAAGCAGAACCAGATCCACAGCTTCGGCGCGGACCCGCAGATGGTCCAAAGCAAGGGCAGCATGTCGGCCATCATCGAGCCCGCGTGCTAGCAGCGCGCAGCGCGCAGCGAGCACACGGGTTCGAAGTTCCCAGTGGCAAGTTCCCGGTTCCCGGTGAGGGCCAACCCCGGGGGACGCATGCCCCTCAGGGGCCGATCCCATGGGAACTTGGAACCGGGAACTGGGAACTGATCACTCGCTAAAGACCATCGGGAGCACGAGCCGCCAGGTTTGCGGTGTGGGGGTGGCTGTTGGCGCCGGCGTCGGCGTGTTCGCCGGCGGGGGCGTGGCCGTGCGCGTCGCCGTCGCGGTGGCGGTGGACGCGGGCGAGGTGGGTGTCGAGGTAACAACGCCGGACCCGCCGCCCCCGCCCGTGGTCGAGCCGTAGCCGAAGTCCATCGCCCAGTAGCGGCCGCCGTTCGCATCGGCGTAGGCGATACCGATCTCCGTGAACGTGGGGTACAGGATGGCCTGCCGGTGCCCCGGTGAGGCCATCCAAGCGTTGAAGATGGCATTCGCGCTATTCAGCCCGCCCGAGGCCGAGCCCGCGCCGATGTTTTCGCCGCCGCTGCGTGCGTAGCCGCAGTCCTTCATGCGCTGGAAGGGGTCGCGGCCCAGCGAGTCGTTGTGCGAAAGGCTCGGGCGGCCGGTCATGTCCTTCGCCATCCACGCGGCGGCGCGGTTGAGGGCGGCGTTCGCGGCCAGCGGCGCGAGCGGCGGGTTCTGCTGCGCGCGCGCCTGGTTCACCAGCGCAAGCACCTGCTGTTCGACGTTATCGAGCTCGATCCCGCTGGCCACATCGCAGTTGATGAGCGCGTTCGCGTGCCGCGGCGGCAGCACCTGCAATGCCGCGAGCAGGATGGCAACCAGGCCGGCCCCGCCAAGGGCGGCCGGCAACAGGCGTGACATGCGCGGTCCTTCGCTCACGGATTTGGGTGGGGGCAACCCGGGAGCTCAACGTAATGTACGAGAGAAAAGAGAAAGGAGGAAAGCGGCAAGAGGGCGCGCCGCCTCGAGCCTCGCGCCTGATTCCCTATCCCGCTCCCGCTCGCGCCGGGACGCCTTCCAGCGCGCGGAGGGCGTTGTCCGTGGGGGCGAGGACGGCGGTGGGGGCGGCAATGCCTTCGAGGGCGTGGAGCACGGCGGCGACCTCCGGCGGCGCGGTGGGACCGATGACGGAGAGCACGTGGTGGGCGCCTTCGCGCAGCCAGGCCGAATCCGAACGCCGCAGCAGCAGCCGCAGCAGGGGCAGCAGGCAGGCCGGCCCAATGGCGATGAGCGCCTCCGCCGCGAGCCAGCGCACGCCCGCCTCGTCGTCCATCAGCGCCGCCGCCAGGGCGTCCGCGCTCGTTGGGTCGTGGAGGTCCGCCAGCACGCGCGCGGCCTCCCAGCGGAGGCTTTCGTTGCCGCCTTCGAGCGCCCGCACGACCTGTCCGGTGGCGGCGGAACCCGTCGCGGCGAGGGCCTCGCGCGCCTCCCGCCGCCTCCGGGGCGAATCGGAACGGAGCTGCTCGATAGAGGCGGCGATGACCGCGGGATCGGGAGAGACCCAGCGCGCGGGCACAATGCCCGGGAGCGGCACGCCCGCCGGTGCGAGCCCCCGCGCGGCCGTGATGTGCGTCACCGGGAGTCCGAAGCGCCGGCGGGCCTGCGAGACCAGGTCCGCGCGCAGCCAGGCCGAGACCCCGCGCGCCAGGGTGACGATGAGAAGCCCGTCGTAGCCGGGGTGCTCGCGCAACTCGTCGGCGATGGCCAGGATGGGGACGCGGCCGCCCGCCGCGGCGCGCACCACGGTCGCGCCGGTCCGTTCGAAGGCGGCACGGGCTTCCGCCGCGCGGGCGCGGGCCGCGCCGATGGTTTCGCTGTCTTCCCACGCGAAACGGTGCTGGACCGGTGTGGCCGGAACGAGGATGGCGAATTCGGCGGCCGCGTCGCGGGAGATAATGGCGCGCACTTCGCGGTGCAGTTCGGGGCTGATGGCGGTCTGGTGGGCGACGACGAGATAGCGCACGGGGACACCTCCGGGGTTCGGTGGTGCGCGCGGGCGGGCGGGAGCCCGGGTGCGGGGCGGACGCCCGCCCGCGTGGGCCACGCATCCATCGTATGCACCGGCGCGGTGCTTCCCGGGCCGAGGTGAAGGAGTTGTAACCCCTGCTCCCGGGGGCGTGGGCGCTGCGAGCGCGTTACCGGGCTTCGCGGCACAATAGCGCCGATGTCGACGGAAGTTTCCGCGCCCCGCTACGCCGCCCGCTGCAAGTACCTGAAGATGACGATGGGCATCCGCGCGGGGGCGAACCTGGTGAACCTTTGCACCCACATCGTCCGCGACGGGCGCGACTGCGTCGGCCCCTTCCTCGATGACCACGAGACGCACTGCGGCCTCTGGGAGCCCAAGGAAGCCGGCGTCCGCTAAGCACGCCCGGGAACTGGGAGCTTACGAACCCGCTGGTATGATCCTGTAATGCGAATTCCCCGGCGCGCGCTGTTCGCCTGGGCCGCCGGCCTCCTCGTGGGCTGCAACGGGGGCGGCGACGACGGCGCCGTCGTCACCATCAGCACGCCCGCGACTTCGAACCTGCTGACGACGCCCACGGTGGCGCCGACGCCGGCTCCGCCACCGGAGATCGTGACCTCGGCCGACACCATCTTCCAGGCGGGCGCGTCCATCGTCTCCGTGGTGGGGGACCTCTCGGGCGGTTCGATTACGTTCTTGAACCGCACGTACCAGCTCACGAAGGGCGCACGCAGCTACTACGCGGTCATCCCCGCCGATGCCGACGACCCCGCGGGTACGCACCCGATGAAGGTGGACTTCGTCCTCAAGAACGGGTCGAAGGGGTCGATGCCGTACCAGCTCACGATCCGCAGGACGGCGTGGACGGTGGATTCGATCACCGTCGGTCCGCAGCTTGCGCCGCTGCTGGACCCGAAGGTGCAGGCGGCGGAGCTGGCGATGCTGAAGGGCATTTACAGCCAGTACACGCCCGAGAAGCTCTGGGACGGGTCCTGGGCGTTGCCCATCGGCGGCGATGTGACCACCCGCTTCGGCGAGGAGCGTTCGTACAACGGCGCACCGGTCTCGGGGCACCACAGCGGCACCGACCTCGGGGCGGCATCGGGCACGCCCGTGGGCGCCACAAACTCGGGCAGGGTTGCGATGGCGCGGCAGGTGCAGCTTCGCGGCAACATGGTCATCCTCGACCATGGCGGCGGGCTCTTCTCGGGCTACGCGCACCTCTCGTCGTTCGCCGTGGCCGAAGGCGAAACGGTGCGCCAGGGCGACCCCCTCGGCTTCGTCGGCAGTACCGGCCTGAGCACGGGCGCGCACCTGCACTGGGAGATGTCGGCGGGCGCAATCCTCGTGGACCCATACCGCTTCACCGACGGCACGAACGGGTTCTAGGTTAAGTGCTGAGTGCTGGGTCCTGAGTGCTGAGTGGGGCGACCCCCGCGCGGGCATTCTCCCCTCCCCGCGGGAACTTTGAAGTGGCCGCGGGCGAAGGGGGCAACCGCGGTTGCCGGCTCAGCACTCAGCACTCAGGACTCAGCACTTCCTCGCCCCTTCGCTGTATCGTTATCTGGATATGCCCGCAGAGCTCGCCCGAGAGTCCCGCGCTGAAGGCCGCGTCACCGCCACCATCTCGCTCCCCATCGAACTCACCTTCGCGCTCTTCATGCTCTCCAAGCCCGAACGCACCCACGACCGCGCCGGCACCGAACAGCTTGCGCGCGTCCGCGAACAGCGGCCGGACCTCGTCGATCGCGTGCGCGCCTTCTGGCCCCAGGCCGATTACCCCGAATGGGGCGAACTGCTGCTGCTCATCAACCAGGCCGGCGCGCTCCTCGAAGACGACATCGAACGCCTGATCGCGCGGCTGATGGCGGCGGCGGAACAGCCTGTGGATGTGCCCGATCTGCCGACGGAGCCCCCCGAGGTGCGCGGCTACATCGCCACCCGTCTCGAAGCCCTGCGCGCGAGCCCGGACCGCCGCGCCCGGCTCGCCGCCATCCTCCGCGACACCTGGCAGCACGTCGTCCTGCCGGGCTGGGACGGTGATGCCCGCACGATGGCCGAGCAAACGGCGCATCGCATCGCCCGCCAGCTCGAGTCGGGGACGGACCTCACGCGCGTCGTACCCGCGAACCATTTGGCTCTGCGCGAAGGCAACCGCCCGCTGCTTACGGCGGCCCTCCGCGGCGGCCACGTTTACGTCGTGCCCATGTCGGTCACGAGCTCGGGACAATGCGTCTTCGGCACGGCCGAGGCCCTGCTCATCTCCTTCGGCCCCGAAGCGGGAAGCAAGGTGAAGCGCCGCCGCGAGCAGGCCGAGGCCGCCGCCAACCGCTTCAAGGTCCTCTCCGACCCCACCCGCGTCGCGATCCTCAGCCGCGTGCTCCAGATGCCCACGAGCATCACCGACCTCGCCCTCTACTTCGACCTCTCCCAGCCGACGGTGAGCGTGCATATGAAGATGCTGCGCGAGGCGGGCCTCCTCGAATCGACCCGCTCCGGCGCGCAGACGCTCTACACCGCCTCGCCCGAGCACGTCCGCGACTTTGTCCGGCAGGCCGGCGAAATCGTCACCGACGAGGACCTCATCGGCTGCTGAGGTCATCGGCCCGCCATCCGTCCTGATCCGCTACGGCGCGACCACGAAGAAGAAGGCCGATGCCTCCGCGAGCAGCTTCGTCCCCGCCCGGAACTCTACCCGGTAGTCCTTGCGCCCCAGCTCGCCCGCGAGCAGCACCAGGTCCAGACAGTCGCCCGTGCCGTCGTCGCTCCCCTGCGTGATGAGCGTCTCGACGCCGTTGTACGTGCGGTAGAGCCGGAAGTCGAAGGGGTCCGTCGGCGTCAGCGCGAAGCACATCTCGATGCCGCTGTTCGCCAGGTACGTCCCGCCCGCCGGCCGTCCGTTCACGATGAGGGAGCCCGTGTAGGGCGCGGTGCACGGCTGGGGCGCGCCGGTGCACGGTGAAACGTCCACGATCACATACGCCGTCGCCGTCGCCACCGCCTGCCCGCCGACCAGGAATTGCATGCGGAAGTCCGTGCGGCCGGTCGTGTTCACGGGCAGCGCCGCGGCCGTGCACCCCTGCGCCGTGTCCGAATCCGCGACGATGAGCACCTCGCTGCTCCCGGGCGCCGTCTTGTACAGGCGGAAGTCGAACGCCGCCCCGGGCGTGAGCGAGTAGCAGAGCTTGAGCACGGTGCCCGCGGTGTGATGGCTGCCCGTCCCGCCCGCCGGCGTGAGCCCGCCCGTGTACGTCACGCCGCTGGAGCCGGTGGCCGAATCGGCCGCGAGCATCGGCAGCGCCGCCCGCCGCGTGAGCGCCGGGTTCGCCTGCGCCGCGCCCGCCGGGTCGCCGTCGGCCACCGCCGGGCTCAGCGCCTGCATGAGCGCGAGGAGCGCGGGCGCCACCAGTGCGAGGTACAGGGTCAGGGCTCGACGCATGTCGCTCATCCTCCGGGAGAACTCCCCTCCCCGGTTATACATCGGCCGCGCGGGCGCCGTGCGCCACTTCAAGGAAGCTGCAATCGCCTGAGTGCCACGCAACACACGCGCAAGCCCGCCCCCGCCCCGG
>JAYRRO010000289.1:0-4692 GCA_041910095.1 Dehalococcoidia bacterium | reverse complement strand
GCCGGCCTCGTCGCGAAAAAGGCCGTGGAAAAGGGGCTCAAGCCGCCGGCGTGGGTCAAGACCAGCCTCGCCCCGGGCTCCCAGGTCGTCACGGATTACCTCGATGCGGCGGGCGTGACGCCGGCGCTCAACGCCATCGGCTTCAACGTCGTCGGGTATGGCTGCACGACCTGCATCGGCAACTCCGGGCCCCTCGACCAGGCCGTCACCGACGCGATCAAGAACGGCGACCTCGTGGCGGCGGCCGTGCTTTCCGGCAACCGCAACTTCGAAGGGCGCGTCAACCCCGATACCCGCGCGAATTACCTGGCTTCGCCGCCGCTCGTGGTCGCCTACGCCCTCGCCGGGCGGATGGACATCGACTTCGATCGCGATCCCATCGGCCCGGGCGCGAACGGTGAGCCCGTGTATCTCCGGGACATCTGGCCCACACAGGCGGAAGTCGCCGAGACGGTTCGCAACAACGTCCGATCGGAGATGTTCCGATCGCGCTACGCCGAGGTGTTCGAGGGCCCCGAGCGTTGGCGGACGCTCGAAACGCCCACCGGCGACCTGTTCGCCTGGGACCCCTTCTCCACCTACATCAAGAACCCGCCCTACTTCGAAGGGCTCAAGCCGACACCCGACCCCGTGACCGACATCGCCGGCGCGCGCGTACTCGTCATGGTCGGCGACTCCGTCACCACCGACCACATTTCCCCGGCGGGCAATATCGCCGTCAACAGCCCCGCCGGCAAATACCTCCTCTCCCATGATGTGAAGCGCGAGGACTTCAACCAGTACGGTGCCCGCCGCGGTCACGACGACGTGATGGTGCGCGGCACGTTCGCCAACATCCGTCTGCGCAATCTCCTCGTCCCCGGTGTCGAGGGCGGTGTCACACGCCACCTCCCCGACGGCGAGCAGATGGCCATCTACGATGCCTCAGTGAAGTACCGCCAGGCTGGCGTGCCGCTGGTGATTCTCGCGGGCAAGGAGTACGGCACCGGTTCATCGCGAGACTGGGCCGCGAAGGGCGTCAACCTCCTCGGCGTGAAGGCGGTCATCGCGCAGACCTACGAGCGGATTCACCGCAGCAACCTCGTGGGCATGGGCGTCCTGCCCCTGCAGCACCTCCCCGGCGAAAGCCGCGAATCCCTCGGCCTCACCGGCGAAGAGACGTACAGCATCGCCGGCCTTGCCGATGGCCTGCGCCCGCTCACCCGCCTCACCGTCACCGCCACGGCGGCCGATGGCGCCTCGAAGTCCTTCGAGACGCTCTGCCGCATCGATACGCCCGTCGAGCTCGATTACTACCGGCACGGCGGCATCCTCCAGTACGTCCTCCGTCAGCTCGCCGGCACCGCGAACTAACGGCCGTCCGCCGCCGGCCGCACCCCGGCCAGCCCACCTGAAGCACTGAGGAGTTCCCCTTGGCCAAGATCAAAGTCGTGAACCCGGTCGTTGAGCTCGATGGCGACGAGATGACGCGTATCATCTGGCAGTTCATCAAGGACCGCCTGATCCTTCCCTACCTCGACGTCGAACTGGAGTACTACGACCTGGGCATCGAGCACCGCGACGCCACGAACGACCAGGTCACTGTCGATGCCGCCCTCGCCATCAAGAAGCACGGCGTGGGCGTGAAGTGCGCCACCATCACGCCGGACGAGGAGCGCGTGAAGGAGTTCAACCTCAAGGAGATGTGGAAGTCGCCCAACGGCACCATCCGCAACATCCTTGGCGGCGTCGTCTTCCGCGAGCCCATCGTCTGCACGAACATCCCCCGCCTTGTCCCCGGCTGGACCAAGCCGATCGTCATCGGCCGCCACGCGCACGGCGACCAGTACAAGGCCACCGACTTCCGCGTGCCCTCCGCCGGGACCGTCACCATCACGTTCACGCCCGATGGCGGCGGCGAGCCCGTCACCCGCGAAGTGGCGAAGTTCTCCGGCCCCGGCATCGCCATGGGCATGTACAACTACGACGACTCCATCCGCGATTTCGCCCGCGCGTCCATGCGCTACGGCCTCAACCGCGGCTGGCCAGTCTACCTCTCCACCAAGAACACCATCCTCAAGGCCTACGACGGCCGCTTCAAGGACATCTTCCAGGAGGTCTTCGAGGCCGAGTTCAAGAAGGACTTCGACGCGAAGGGCATCACCTATGAGCACCGCCTCATCGATGACATGGTCGCCCAGGTCCTGAAGTGGGAAGGCGGCATCGTCTGGGCGTGCAAGAACTACGACGGCGACGTCCAGTCCGACACCGTCGCCCAGGGTTATGGCTCCCTCGGCCTCATGACCTCCGTGCTCCTCACGCCCGACGGCGAAACCGTCGAGGCCGAGGCCGCGCACGGCACCGTCACCCGCCACTTCCGCGCGCACCAGCGTGGCGAGAAGACCTCCACCAACCCGATCGCTTCCATCTTCGCGTGGACGCGCGGCCTCGCCCATCGCGGCAAGCTCGATAGCACCCCCGAGGTCACGAACTTCGCGAACGCCCTCGAGCAGGTCTGCGTCGAAGCCGTCGAAGGCGGGGAAATGACGAAGGACCTGGCCATCCTGATCTCGAAGGACGCTCCCTGGCTCACGACCGAGGACTTCCTCGCCGCCCTCGACCGCCGTCTCCAGGCGAAGATGGCCTGATCGCTCGCTGTCCCGCGCCTCCACCGAAGGCCGCGGCACCAGCCGCGGCCTTTCCCTTTTCTCGCTCTTCTCTTCCCTGTTAGTTCACCACGTCCTCGGACCGCCACAGGTACCAGCACGCCACCGTCGCCCAGGGCCGCCAGGGCGCGCCGATGCGGAGGACGTCCGCAGGTTTTGGCCCAGCATCGAGCCCGTACTGCTTCTGGATCGCCCGGTTGATGCCCACATCGTTCACGGGCAGCACGTCCGGCCGCCCGAGGTGGAACATCAGGAACATCTCCGCCGACCACCTTCCGATGCCGCGGACCTGCGTCGTGCGGCGGATTATCTCCTCGTCGTCGAGGTCGGCGAAGACTGCCGAGCCGAGTTCGCCCGCGGCGAAATGCTCCGCGAGGCTCCGCAGCGCCGCCACCTTCTGCCGCGAGAGGCCCGCTCCCCGCAACGCTTCGTCGCTCGCCGCGAGGATGGCCCCGGGCTCCGGGAACGGCCCGCCAACCGGGGTCCACGCCGGGTCGCTGCGGCGAACCTCCCGTTCCGCGCCGCCATCGGGGTCGAAGAGCCCGGCGAAGCGGCTGAAGATGGTGCTCGCCGCCTTCCCGCTTAGCTGTTGGAAGACGATGGACCGCGCCAGCGCCCGGAACGGGTCGGTCGCATCGGGCCGCAGGCCGAACGGCCCCACGGTATCGATGATGCGGGCCATCACCGCGTCCCGCTCGGCGAGATGCTCCAGCGCGGCCGCGGCATCGATCGAATGCATGCTCATGGCCTCACCCTACGGCGCATCGCCCCGGATTGAAACGCCCGTGACTGGTCCCCGTTCGGGAGTTCCCCGATAGGCATACTCCCACGAGCACGTCAGGTTATCGGGTGCGACCGCCATGAAACGTTTCCAGCTCCTGCGCACCCTGACCATGCCGGCGCCCGCCGCCGCGCCCATCGCTCCGTTTCCCATCAACGCCGCCTCGCGTGGCCTGATGGTCGCCGCATTCGTGGTGTACGCCGCCACGGGCCATCTCGAGTCCGGGCTAAGCCACTGGCCATGGATGGCGCTGGCGGTGCTTGTGACGGTGCAGGCCGGGATCCAGGTCGCGTTCCTGCTGACGTGGCGCGACCCGGCTCGCCTGATGCGCACGTGGAGCATCGTGCTCCCCATCGATATCGCCGCCCTCAACCTCGGAGCCGCGGCCGATGGAGCCTCGCTCTCGGTCCTCAGCATCGTCGCGATCGCGACCCTCTACACCTCGTCCGCGATGTTTCGGCCGCCGTACGTCATCACGCTTGGCGTCCTCGCGGCGGCGCTTTTGTTCGCCGCACACGGTCTCACCGATGTCCCCCACGGGACGGTTTCGGTCTGGACGCTGGGGCTCACCGCCGCCGTCATGCTCGGCGTCGGCTTCTTCAGCGCGAACCGCGGTGTCGCCGAGCAGGCCCTGCGCGAGCGGCTCATCCAGGCCCAAGCCCGCGAGCACCGGCACGCCGAGGAGCTGGGCGAAGCCCTCGATGCCGCCCGTGCCAACGAAGCCCGCTTCGAAGCGTTCGCGGCCAACGCGCCCGCGCTCCTGCTGCTCTTCGACCCCGAGGGTGTGCCCATCTACGCCAACCAGGCGGCCGGCCGGCTCGGCAGCCTCGGCCGGGAGGCCGTGCTCGAAACCCTCACCTCCGGCCTCGCCCCCGGCGACGGCGAGGCCACTCGCGAGGCCATCCGCCGGGCGATCGGCGGCGACGTCGTCGAGCTCGAATTCCGCGCGCCCCTTGGCGGCGTCCCGCGCGACGTCAGCACCATCTTCTTCCCCGTCGGCCCCGGGGCGGGCGCGATCATGACCGACGTCACCGGCCAGCGTGAACTCGCGGCGCGGCTCGAACGTGCCCGCGAGATGGAACGCCTCGGGACGCTCGCCGGCGGGGTCGCCCACGACTTCAACAACCTGCTCACCGCCGTCCTTGGGAACATCTACCTCGCCAGCGGCGAAGTCCCCGCCGACTCGCCCGCGCGCGAGCTCCTCGCCGAGGCGCGCAGTGCGGCCGAGCGCGGCGCGGGTCTCGTCCGGCAGCTCCTCGCCTACAG
>JAYRRO010000288.1:0-14799 GCA_041910095.1 Dehalococcoidia bacterium | reverse complement strand
GCTGACGACGGAGACGCTGGTGGCGGAGATCCCGCAGCCCCCGATGGCGGCGCCGCCGCCTCCCGAGGACTACTAGGGGGAAAAGAGAAACGAGGAAAGAGGAAAGGGCTGGTGCCCGCCTCCTCCCCGTTTTGCAGGGCAGGGACGGGGGTGCTCCAACGGAGCACCCCCTTCGCCGTCTTCCGCCGAAGGTCTCGCCCGGGGCCCCATTCCCTGGGAACCGGGAACTGGGAACCGGGAACTATCTGGCGCGTATGGCCTCCCTGCGGCACATTGAAATTCGCAATTTTCAAATCGAACCAGAAAACTTGATGCGCGGCCGGGAGTGCGAACGCTCGCGTGATGAGGGGACGATTGTGACGGCTGTGAGGAACCAGGTGGCGAGCGCGCGGGCGGAGAAGGCGCGGGTGACGGGCCTCCGCGGACACCGCGTGCAGGACCCGGAGCGCATGGAGAGCCGGCGGCAGGAGATCCTCCTGGCGATGGCCGCCCTCCTCGCGGAGAAGGGCTACGACGCCACCACCCTCGACGATGTCGGCGCGCGCATGAACTGCAGCAAGGCCGTCATCTACTACCAGTTCCGCAGCAAGGAAGAGCTCTACGTTGAGCTCATTAAGGTGGTCCTGGGGCGTTCGGCCGAGGCCCTCCGTGCCATCGCCCAGAGCGACGACCCGCCGGATGTGCAGCTGCGCAAGGCGGTGACGACGCTGCTCTGCATGGGGCTCGAGCCCATGCACTACGCGGCCATCCGGAACGGCCGCCCCCGCTCTCTGCGCATCGAAAACCGCGCGCTGCTGCGCGAACTCGACCGCGTGTACGAGTCGCTGTTCATGGACATCATCGCGCGGGGCATGGACGCGGGCGTGGTGGTGCGGCGGGATGTGCGGCTGGTCGCCTACACCATCATCAACGCGACGCACTCCATCTTCCGCTGGTACCGCATGGACGGCGTCCTCCGGCCGGAGGAGCTCGAACGCGAAGTGCCCTCGATGCTGCTGGACGGGGTAGTCGTCAGGCAGGCCTGACGAGTTCCCGAACTTACTTCCTCAGCGTCCCCAGGTAATCCATGATCGCCTGCGCGGCGACGCGGCCGTCGGCGAGGGCGGTGACCACGAGGTCCGCGCCGTTGACGTTGTCGCCGCCCGCGAAGACACCGGGGCGTGAGGTGCGCATGCGCGTGTCGACCTGCACGAGCGCCTTGCGGTCGGCCTTGAGGCCGCTCGTGGTCTTGGGAACGATGGGGTCGGCGCCGTAGCCGATAGCGATGGCCACGGTATCGGCGGGGACGGTGTATTCGCTGCCCACGATGGGCTTGGGCGAACGGCGGCCGGAGGCATCGGGTTCGCCGAGTTCCATCTTCTGCAGCTCGACGGCGACCACCTTGCCGGATTCATCGCCGATGATGCGCGTGGGGAGGGTGAGCATCGCGAACTCGACGCCTTCCTCGCGGGCGTTCTTGCGCTCTTCGCCGCGGCCCAGCATCTCGTTCTCGGTGCGCCGGTAGACGCACATCACGCGTTCGGCACCGAGGCGGATGGCGGTGCGGACGCAGTCCATGGCGGTGTCGCCGCCGCCGATGACGACGACGTTGTGCGGCGCCGGCAGCGGGTCCTGGAGGGCGCCGGGGAGCTTATTGAGGCTGAGGTTGCCGCGCACCAGGAAGTCGGTGGCCTTGTGGACGCCTTCGAGCTCTTCGCCCTCGATCTCCATGACGTTGCCGACGCCGGCGCCGGTGCCGAGGAAGACGGCATCGAATTCGCCTTCGAGCATCTGGTCGAGGGTGATGTCGCGGCCGACGTAGGTGTTGCAGCGGAACTTCACGCCGAGCTTTTCGAGGTAGGCGACGTACTGGTCGACGATGCTCTTGCGCATCTTGAAGTTGGGGATGCCATAGACGAGCACGCCGCCGGGCTCGGGCCAGTATTCGAACACCGTGCAGCCGTGGCCCTTGAGTGCCACCTGCTCGGCCACGGCGAGGCCGGCGGGCCCGGAGCCGATGACCGCCACGTTGCGGCCGGTGGGCTCGGGCATGTAGCGCGGCAGGGGGTAGCCATCGAGCTCAGCGCGCTGGGCATCGGTGCAGAATGCCTCGAGCTTGCCGATGGTGACGGGTGGCTCCTTGCGGCCGTCCGGGCGGATGGCGAAACCGACGACGCAGGCGCCCTCGCAGAGCTTCTCCTGGGGGCAGAGGCGGCCGCACATCTCGGGGAGGTTGCTGGTTTCGCGGAACTTGTTGGCCGCGCCCTGGATATCGCCGAGTTCGAGGAAGGCGAAGGCACCGGGGATGTCGTTGTGGACGGGGCAGGCTTCCTGGCAGGGCGCGGAGGGGCACTGGATGCAGCGCGAGGCCTCGATCTTCGCGGCATTGATATCGAAGCCGATATACGTCTCCTCGAAGTTGCGCTTGCGGACTTCGGGGTCCTGCTTGGGCACGGGCTGGACAGAGACCTGGAGGCGCTGGTGGACGATGTTCGGCATAGGACAAAGAGCCGGGGCCTGGCGGCGCATCGCGCCACCGCCCCGGCTTCCCTTCAATCGTGGTGATGGGATCGTATAGCCCCGGCCGGACATGTCAACGCGGAGGCATAGGCGCCGCCGAAGGCGGTGCAGAGAAAAGAGGAAGGAGGAAAGAGGAAAGGACTCAAGCCAAGGCGGGGTTGTCCGCCTTCTCTCCTTCCTCGTTTCTCTTTTCTCGCCGCCGAAGGCGGCCAATGGCCCATTCGGCGTGCTCGCGAACCAGGGCTGATTCGTCCGCGCGGGCCGCTTCGAGGGCGGGGAGGTCGGCGAGGGTGCCGGTGTTGCCGAGGGCCACGCAGACGTTGCGGAGGAGGCCCTCGCGCTTGGCGCGCATGATCGCACGCCCCTGGAAGCGCGCGCGAAAGCCTTCGTCGTCGAGCGCGAGCAGTTCGGCCAGCCGGGGAAACAGGGCGTCCGGCGAGGGCGGCGCGAAATCGGGGTGGGTCTCGCGGCTGGCGCGGCCCACGGGGCAGGCGTCCAGGCAGTCGTCGCAGCCGAAGATGCGGTTGCCCATGAGCGGGCGCAGATCAGGCGGGATGGGCCCCCGCAGCTCGATCGTGAGGTAGCTGATGCAGCGGCGGGCATCGACGACTCCGCCATCGGGGGTGATGGCGCCGGTGGGGCAGGCGGCGATGCAGCGCGTGCAACTGCCGCAGCTCTTCGCGAGGGGTGCGTCCGGCGCGAGCTCGAGCGTGGTGGCGATCGCGCCGAGCATCACCCACGGCCCGAACCCGGGCGCGAGCAGCATCGTCGACTTGCCGAACCAGCCCAACCCCGCGAGCGCGGCCAGGGGGCGTTCGAGGAGGGGGCCGTAGTCGACGGTGGCGCGGGCGCCGGCCGCGAACTCCTCGCGGATGCGGCGCGCGAGCCGCCGCAGCCTGGTTTCGAAGGTGCGGTGGTAATCGCGGCCGGCGGCGTAGGCGGCGATGCGTCCGCGGGTGATGCCGTCCGCGGGTGGCGTGCCCGCGCGCGCATACGGCAGGGCCAGCATCACCACGGAGCGCGCGCCTTCGAGGAAACGGCCCGGGTCGGTGGCGCGCTCAAGCCATTCCGGGGTCATCCACCCCAGGTCCGCCAGGTGGCCATCGCGGTGCGCGGCCAGGGCGCGGGCGCGCGCCGGTGGGATGATCGCGGCGGGGGCGATGCGGGCGATCGCGAACCCTTCGTCACCGGCCATGGCGAGGATCGCGTCGCGGGCGGAGGGCTCTGGCGGCATGGAGCCATGGTAGCGCGGCCGATCGGGCGCGCGAGCCGATCCCGGGCGGGTATCAGACAGGACATAATGCCGATTGGGCGGTGAAACATGTGGAATCTCCCGTAAGGCGGCCGCGGCATGGGCGGTCTGTTCCCACATGGGGAGGGCGAGAGGCGTTCCTTCATTGCGGGCGGTTGTGCGCTACGGCGCCGTAGCGCGGTCGCACGGCCGCTCGCGAATGGCGGGCCGATTGCGGGTTGCGATGGCGGCGGTGCTTCCAGCCGCCGCCTCCGTGTACGGTCAATGGCGGCGGGGCGGGAGGCGCCGGGGAGCCGTTCACGCCCGATTGACCGTTCGCCCATTGTGAATATTTGCGGCGGTTAGACAGGAGAATCTTGCTGATTAGGGGACTTACCGTATGGTCGGGAAACTCAGATCCCGGACTCGCGCTCCCAGGAGACCGGTGACCACGCAACCATGATCGGCTTCGCGGCGAACGCGGCGTGGCCCTGGTTTCGTGCGCCCTGCTCCCGGGGGCCCCGGTGGAGGACCGATGGAGACGTCCCCGGCCCAGGCGGCACCCAACGGCAAACGGCGCCGCCAGTTCGGCACCGACCGCGTGTACGGCGGCGCGCCCGTCATCCATCGCCCGGCGGGGCGGGCGACCGCCGGGGGTGCGCGCTTCGCGGTGTTCTTCACGGCCGCGGCCTGGCTGGCCTACGTAGTGGACCAGCTCTGGCGCCTGGGGCATTCGGAGCTGGACCTCCGCACGGTGCTCGAGACGGCGATGTACATCGGCCTGGTGACGCTCCTCACGCTGTCCGCGTCGGCCTACCTGGTCGCGCGCATGGGCTACTTCGACCGCACCAAGAACCATCGCCGGGTGCCGCGTTCGACCATCGATGACTACTTCGACCGCGCCATGCCAGCGATGACGGTGGTGGTGCCGTCGTACCGCGAGGACGAGCGCGTCGTCCGCCAGACGCTGCTTTCGGCGGCGCTGCAGGAGTACCCGAACCTGCGCGTGGTGCTGCTGGTGGACGACCCGCCGCACGCCATCGAGGCCGAGCACGTGCGCCTGCTGGAGCGCGCGCGCCGGTTGCCCGTGGAGATCAACGCCGAGCTGGCGGAGGCGTGCCGGCCGTTCGAGGAGGCGCTGGAGGCGTTCGAGCACGAGATTTCCCCGAGCCTGGCCGCCGACGGTCCCACCCTCCGCCGTCTGGCCGATAGCTATGACCGCGCGGGCGACTGGTTCGCACGGCTGAGCCGGGGCATGGAGCGCGCCGACCACAGCGACCAGTTCCTTGCCATCGAGTTCCTGGACCGCATGCGCAAGGACCTGCGCGCCACCTCCGAGGCTATTCGCACGGCCGCCGATTCGCCGGACGTCAGCATCAGCCGGCGGCGCGTGCATCAGCTCTACTCGCGGCTGGTGCGGACCTTCCGCGCGGAGGTGACCAGCTTCGAACGGAAGCAGTTCGCTTCGCTTTCGCACGAACCGAACAAGGCGATGAACCTGAACAGCTACCTGGGGCTGATGGGTGGGAACTACCGCATCGTGCAGTCGCCGGGGGGCCGAGTGCTCATCCCCGCTGGCAGCCGCCGCCCGGACCTGGTGATCCCGAACAGCGACTACGTGCTCACGCTGGATGCCGACTCGATCCTGCTGCCGGAGTACTGCCTGCGGCTGGTGTACTTCATGGAGCAGCCCGAGAACGCGGACGTCGCCGTGGTGCAGACGCCGTACTCGGCCTACCGCGGGGCGGCGACGCGCATCGAACGAATCGCCGGCGCGACCACCGACATCCAGCACATCGTCCACCAGGGGCTCACGCAGTCGGATGCGACCTTCTGGGTGGGGGCGAACGCGGTGATCCGCAAGAAGGCGCTGGAGGAGCTGCTGGTGGAGGAGGACGAGGCGGGCTTCGTGATTCGCCGCTACATCCAGGACCGCACGGTCATCGAGGACACGGAATCGAGCATCGACCTGCGTTCGAAGGGGTGGCGGCTCTCCAACTACCCGGAGCGGCTGAGCTACAGCGCCACCCCGCCGGATTTCGGGGCGCTGGTGGTGCAACGGCAGCGCTGGGCGAACGGCGGGCTTGTGATCGCGCCGTCGCTGTTCCGGCTGCTGTACCGGCGGCGCGAAGGGGTGAAGCGCCCGCGCCTTGCCGAGCTCTTCCTGCGCACGAACTACCTGATCTCGATCTGCTGGTCGAGCCTGGGGCTGCTGCTGCTGCTCTTCTACCCCTTCCGCGAGGACCTGCTGACGCGCTTCGCGATCATCACGGCGGCGCCGTACTTCTGGGCGATGGCGAACGACTTGCACCGCGTGGGCTACCACCGCAGCGACATCTTCCGGGTGTACGGCTTCAACCTGCTGCTGTTGCCCGTGAACCTCGCGGGGACCATCCAATCCGTGGTGCAGGCGATTGGCGGGCAGAAGATCGCGTTCGCGCGGACGCCGAAGATCCGCAACCGCACGGTCGCGCCGATGCTCTTCGTGACGCTGCCGCTGGTGCTCATCGCCTGGTCGGCGCGGACGCTGCTGCGCGATATCGACGAGCGGAACTACACCCACGGCGCCTTCGCGGGGGCGAACTTGCTGATGACGGCGTACGCGTGCATCGCCTTCGTGGGGCTGCGCAGCATGATCGTGGACATCGCCGTGAACACGCGCGAATTTCTCTACCGGCCGGTGGGCGGGAAGCAACGGGAGCGGCGCGTGCCGCACTGGGCGTCGGTGCTCTATGTCGGCAGCTCGGTGCCGGAGGAGGTGGAGCGTGCCGCGCCGCTGGCCGTTTCGCTCGCCGCGCTGGACCGTTTCGGCAACGAGGAAGAGGTGACGACGGCCGCCGGGCGCATCGACCGCGACCTGCGCATGAGCGACCGCGCACTCCGCGGCCACCCGGACTTCGACCGCCACCACGCCCTTGGAGAGACGCCATGAGCGAGAACACTCCCGCCGGGGCGGCGGCGAACCCGGCGCGGCGGGTTTCGCTGCCGCGCGTGCTGCTGGTCATCGGGCTCGTCGCCGCGGTTATGGCGCTGGGGGTGCGCTGGACAATGGCGGCGATCTCGGACGCGGTGGCGGAGGCGCCCCGCACGTCGTTCGCGCCCTACGTCGATGTGACCCTGACGCCGACCCTGCACTTCGAGGACGCGAGCCAGCAGCCCGCCTCGCACGTGGTCCTGGGCTTCATCGTGGCCGATGCCACCTACCGCTGTTCGCCGTCGTGGGGCACGTACTACACGCTCGACGCGGCGGCGCGCGCGCTCGACCTCGACCGGCGGCTGGTGCGGCTGCGCGAAATCGGCGGCGACGCCACGGTCTCGTTCGGTGGCGCCGTGAACGACGAGCTGGCGACGGTGTGCTTCGAGGCCGGCCAGCTCACGGCCGCCTACCAGGAGGTCATCGACCGCTACGAGCTGAAGGAGATCGACTTCGATATCGAGGGCGCGGCCATCGCCAACGTTGGCGCGAACGAACGCCGGGCCGACGCCATTCGTGCGCTGCAGGAGAAGAACCCGGGCCTGCGGGTGTGGCTGACGCTCCCGGTGGCGCCGTTCGGGCTCACGGGCGAAGGTGTCGCGCTGGTCGACCTGATGCTGGCGCGGGGGGCGCGCATCGACGGCGTGAACCTGATGACGATGAACTACGGCGGGTCGCGGCCGGCCGGCATGAGCATGGGTGAGGCGAGCACGCTGGCGCTGACGGCGGCCTGGCAGCAGCTCGACGGCGCCTACCGGCAGGCGGGCATGGCGAAGACGCGGGAGGAGCTGTGGGCGATGCTCGCGGCGACGCCGATGATCGGCCAGAACGACATCCCGGATGAGGTGTTCACGCAGCGGGACGCGCGCGCGCTCGTGCAGTTCGCCCAGGAGACCGGGCTCGGGCGCATTTCGTCGTGGTCGGCGAACCGGGACGGGAGCTGCGGTGTCGCCGTCGATGACCGGCGAGTTTCGAACACCTGCAGCGGCGTGAGCCAGGAGCCGCTGGAATTCGCGCGCATCTTCGGCGAACGCGCCCGCCACGACCCGCGCGACGGCGAGGAGACGCCCTCGGCGCGCGTCGACACGGTGGGGCGCGACGACCCGCGCACGAGCCCCTACCCCATCTGGCGCGCGGCGAAGGCATACGAGGCGGAGGCGAAGGTGGTCTGGCAGGGGCGTGTCTACCAGGCGAAGTGGTACACCCAGGGCGCCCAGCCGGATGCGCCGGTGAAGAACACCTGGGACACGCCCTGGCGCTACCTCGGGCCGGTGCTCGAAAGCGACCGCGCGGCCGTGCGCGCCGTGGTGCCCGTCGCCCCGGGGAGTTACCAGCGCTGGAGCGGGGGGAAGGTCTACGTCGCCGGCGACGTCGTCGAGCACGACAGGCAGGTCTTCCGTGCCAAGTGGTGGACGCAGGGCGACATACCCCGCGCCGACCCGGACCAGCCGTACGACCACCCGTGGGATTACGCCGGCGAGATACCGAAGTAGAGAAAAGAGAGAGAGAAAGGAGGAAGGAGGAAAGGAGACGGGGGCAACCCCGCCGGGTCGAGCAGAGACTGACGGGGTTGCCCCCGTCTCCTTTCCTCCTTTCTCTCTCTCTCTACCCCCGCCAGCGGCGGGCGCGGAACTCGCCCAGCTGGAGCAGGAGCACGGTGAGGAAGCCGGCGCCCGCCATGAACGGGATCGAGACGATCACGAACTCGGTCACGTTGCGGTCGGTGCAGGAGACGAGGCCGGAGCAGACGCCCTTCTGTTCGGGGAAGAGCTGCAGTTGGTAGTGGTAGATGGAAAGCGAAAGCCCCACCGCCGCGAGCGTGACGATGTAGCGCGGCGAGAGCCGGTCGCGGGAGACGATCGCGACGAACAGGAGGACGGCGATCGGGTACATGGCGATGCGCTGCAGCCAGCAGAACTCGCAGGGGATGAACTTCACGTATTCGGAGTAATAGAGGGAAGACGCCATCGCGGTGAAGGCGACGGCGAACATGGCCGGCTGGGCATGGTCCGCGAAAAAGGCGCGCACGCGGCCGGCCCAGGGCGCTTCGAGGACGAGCATGGCCATGAGCACGGCGAACACGACGCCGAGGGAGAGCGCGGCCAGCACCGGCGAGACGTACTGTTCGGATTCCAACCGGCACCCCCATCGCCCCCGCTATCCGGCAACACGCGCCCGGGAGCCGATTGCGATCGATCGTAGCACGCGTTCGTGAGCCGGTCGGCGTCCGTTGGCCCCCACGGGGGTGCCCCCGTCTCCTTTTCTCCTTCCTCCTTTCTCTTTTCTCTATTCCCGCGGCAGCGGGAATCCCAGCGCGGCTTCGAGCTCGTCGATGGCGCTGGCGGTGTGGTCGACCTTGATCGTCGTCATGCCGAGGGCACGCGCGCCTTTGAGGTTCGCGCCCAGGTCATCGAGGAAGGCGGCTTCGGGCGGGGTGACGCCGAGCGCGTCGCAGGCCATGCGATAAATGGCCGGGTCGGGCTTGCGGATGCCCACCTTCGCGGATTCGATGACGCATTCGAAGAGCGCGCCCAGGTCCCACACGCCGCGGGGGCGGGAGTCTTCGCGCACGACGTTGTTGGTGATGCAGCCGAGGGCGACCCTGCCCTTGAGGTGCCGGACGACAGCGATCATCTCGGGGCGCACCGTTTGGCCGCGGAAGGCGATGTTCTGCATGGCCCGCGCATCCAGGCTGTCGATGCCATGCGCGCGCGCTTCTTCCTCGCAGGCGACGACGAATTCGTCTTCGCTGAGGAGGCTCTTCTCGTAACGCGACCAGGCGCTTTCGGTATGGGCGAGCATGGGGCCAAGCACGCCGTAGTCGATGCCCTGGGCAACCGCCCAATCGCGAATGGCGGTTACGGGCGAGGTCGTGAGCACGCCCCCGACATCGAAGATGACCGCGCGCAGCTGTGCCATGGCGTCCCTCCCGGGCGGGATTGTAGCGGCGTGTCAGGCGATGGGCGCGGGGCGGGCGGCTTCGAGGTCGTGTTCGTGGCGCACGGGCGAGAGGGCAAGGGCGGCCGCGCCCGCGAGCTGGCTGGCGGTGGCCATGAGCAGAATCGCGCGAATGCCCAGCGCGGGCACGAAGGCGATGGCCGCGAGCGACCCGGCGAGCTGCGCCGTCATGGCGAGGAGCTGGAGGCCGGCGTTCACGCGCCCGCGCACGGTATCCGGGGTGATCGCCTGTTCGACGCTTGTGCGGGTGATTTCGCGAACGGCGTCGAAGGGGTCGCTGAGGAGCTGGCCGGCGGTGAGAAAGGCGATGGCGGCGAGCTCGGGGCCGCGCGCGGCGGGCAGGGTGAGCGACGCGAGCGCGCCGGCGAAACTGGCGATGACGAGGGCGCGGCCGGCGCCGAGGCGGCGGGTCATGCTCGTGGTGGCCATCGTCCCGGCGAGGGAGGTGACGCCGCCGATGGCGAACACGAGGCCCATCACGCCTGGCGCGAGGCCGAGCGTGCGGTTCGCATAGACGAGGATGACGGCGCCGATGAGCCCGTGGCTGAGGTGCACGCCGCCGACGCTGGCGGCGATACCGAGGAGGCGGGCGTCGCGGCGGATGGTCGCGAAGCCTTGGAACGCCTCGCGCGCGAGGCCGCCCTCGATTTCGAGCCGCTCGGGGGCGGGCTCGGGGGCGCGGATGCGGGCGACGAAGAAGGCGGACCCGAGGAACGACACGGCGTCGGCGGCGCAGGCGGTGAGGGCGCTCGTGAGCTGGCTGATCCAGCCTCCCAGGCTGAAGGCGAAGATCTCTGCGGCGGAACCGCTGGCGGCGATCTTGCTGTTCGCCTCGATCAGGTTCTCCTTCGCCACGAGGGCGGGCAGATACGAGCGGTAGGCGACATCGAAAAGGATGCCCAGGCCGCCAAGGAAGAAGGCGACGGCGTACAGCTGCGGCATCGCCAGGGCATCGAACAGGGCGGCGGCGGGCAGCGACAGGAGCAGGGCGGCGCGCGCGAGATCGGCGGTGATGAGGATGGGGCGGCGGCGGGCACGGTCGGTCCAGGCCCCGGCGGCGAGGCCGCCAAGGAGCCCGGGGAGGACGCCCACGGCGGTGAGGCCGGCCATTTCGCGGGCGGAGGCATCGAGGAAGAGGAGGGCGGTGAACTGCACCGCGCCGAGCCCGGAGCCGAGGAGCGAGATGGTCGTGCCCGCCCACAGCCGGAGGAAGTCCGGGTGACGCCAGAGGCCGCGGCGGAATCGCATCGGGGGAGCGTAGCGGAGGAGCGCGCTCCGCGCCGGGCGAAAAACAACCCCGGCTCATCACCGGGGTCGCGATCGGTGCGGAAGAGGGACGGCCTAGTGGCGGCCGTTGGTGCTGGTGCGGCGCCAGCGGAGGAAGTGCCAGTAGGCGAGCAGGTCCGGGAGGTCTTCCGGGTGCTGTTCGAGCTCGGAGATGAGCTCGGCGATGTCGCTATCCTTGACGTAGAGCATGTCGCCGTCTTCGCCGAGGAAGTAATGGAGGGGGCGGTTGAGGATGCGGGCGACGTTCAGGAGCATATCGATGCCGACGGAACGCTGGCCGGCCTCGTAGAGGCTGATGGCGCTCTGGGTGGTGCTGAGGGCCTGCGCGAGCTGCCCCTGGCTCATGCCCGCATCGCGCCGCGCGGCGCGGATACGGCTGCCCAGCCCTGCCGATACGGGAGGCTTCCCGTTCTCCATGGTCGCCCTGGTCATTCGGTTTTCGGTCCCCACTTCATGTGCCCCACCGCCCCACAGCACGGTCTTCGTCGCCGCTCGAATGTCACGCTAGGCAGTGCTTACCTTCCGGTCAATACAACACAGTCGCGTGGAAAGGTTGCTTTAACGGAGTGGGCGGCAGGGCAGCGATGTAAGGAAATCATCCCCCGGCGTGGGCTTCACCGCAACTCTACCGTTGCGTTCGGGCGCAAATTTACCGCGAATTCGTTGTGAATCACCGCCACGGCCGTTGGGCCCACGAAACATGAGCGTAACGATCAGGAAATGCCCCCGTAACGCCCGGGAAACGGCCGGGAAATCTCGCGCTCCTACCGTTTGGCGCATCGGACCGGGGGTGAGCCATCCCCGGCCCGCAGCCACTAAGCGGGGTACGGGGAATGGAACTGAACAGCGGGAACATCGCCTGGATGCTGACCGCCTCCGCGCTGGTGCTCTTCATGACGCCCGGTCTCGGGTTCTTCTATGGAGGGCTGACGCGGAACAAGAACGTCCTCGCGACGATCATGCAGTCGTTCATCACGACGGGCGTCGTCGCCATCATCTGGGTGGTGGTGGGCTACTCGCTCGCCTTCGGCCCGGACCAGGGCAGGGGCCTGATCGGCAACTTCGATTGGGCGTTCCTGAGCGGCGTGGGCGCCGAGATGGGCGGGCCCAATGGCGCCGTCTACGGCATCGGCATTCCGCACCTGCTGTTCATGGCCTTCCAGCTGATGTTTGCCATCATCACGCCCGCGCTCATCACCGGCGCCTTCGCCGAACGCGCCAAGTTCGGGCCGTTCCTGGTGTTCACGGCGGCGTGGGCGCTGCTCGTGTATGTGCCGGTGGCGCACTGGGTCTTCGCCTACGACGGCTGGCTGAGCGCCTTCGCGACGAACGCGGACACGCCGGACATCGGCCTGAACTCGCTGGACTTCGCGGGCGGCCTGGCCATTCACGTCAACGCGGGCTTCGCGGCCATCGCGGCGGTGCTGGTGTTCGGCAAGCGCAAGGGCTATGGCTCGGAATCGATGGAGCCGCACGACATCACGATGGTCGTGCTCGGCGGCGCCATCCTCTGGTTCGGCTGGTTCGGCTTCAACGCCGGCAGCGCGGGCGGCGCGACGCCGCAGGCGGTCTACGCCTTCGTGAACACGGCTCTCGCGGCGGCCACGGCCGCGCTCCTCTGGACGCTCATCAACTGGTGGGCGGGCGGCAAGCCGAGCGTCGTCGGCGGCGTCTCGGGCGCGGTGGCCGGCCTGGTCGCGGTCACCCCGGCCTCGGGCTATGTCGAACCGATGTCGGCCATCCTCATCGGCGGCGTGGCGGGCGTGCTCTGCTACGGCGCGGTGCGGCTGCGGGCGCGCATCGGCTTCGATGACAGCCTGGACGTGGTGGGCGTGCACGGTGTCGGCGGGATCTGGGGCGCCGTCGCGACGGGCATCTTCGCCGATGCCTCTGTCAGCGGCCTGCCCTATGCCGATGGCCTCATCAACGGCAACTGGAACCGCCTCACCGACAGCCTCGTGGGCGTCGGCGTCATCGGCGCCTATTCCTTCATCGTGACCTTCATCCTCCTCAAGGTGCTCGATCTCACCGTTGGCATCCGTGTCAGCGCCGACGAAGAGGAGTTGGGCCTGGACGTGACGCAGCACGGCGAGCGGGCATACACGACGGACGAAGGCGGCGTGCCCATGGCTCCGGGGCCGATTCTCCCGGCGCCGCCGGCCACGTACGCGGCATCGCTCGAAAAGGGCGCGGCCACTCCCTGACGGTCCCGGTCCCCGGCGGCGCCCCCACCCGCGGGTGGGGGCGCCGCTCAGCCTGATACGCTTCGCCGCACGCCGCCGGCGCACCCGATGTGCGCCGGGCAGCCGCCCACACCCATGGAGAGGAACCGATGAAGAAGATCGAAGCCATCGTCCGGCCGGAAAAGCTGAACGAGGTGAAGCAGGCCCTCGATGACCTGGGCATCCACGGGATGAACTTCATCCAGGTCACCGGCCGCGGCGCGCAGCGCGGCATCGTCCACCAGGGCCGCGGCGGCGAAACCGTCACGGTCGATATGCTCCCCAAGATCAAGGTCGAAGTGGTGGTCGCCGACATGGCGGTGGACCGGGCGATCGACGCCATTATTCGCGCCGCCCGCACGGGCAATATCGGCGACGGCAAGATCTTCGTCATCCCCGTGGAGACCGCCGTCCGCGTGCGCACGGGCGAACGGGGTGACGTCGCAGTATAGGAGTGCTGGGTGCTGAGTGCTGAGGAGTTCCCAGTTTCCAGTCCCCGGTAACCAGTGACCAGGGGCTACCCCCGCGGGAGGCTGACTCCCGCGGGGGTAGCCCCTTCCTCGTGCCTCGTGCCTCGTGCCTCGAGCCTCGAGCCCCCTTTCCTCCTTCCTCTTTCTCCTTTCTCTTCCCTCGGGCGTATACTCCCCGGTTGCACGGCGGGCAGCCGCCAATCCATGAAGAAGGAAGTCGAATCCATGGGTAACTCTCTCGAAGGGCGCGTCGCGATCGTCACCGGTTCCGGCCGCGGCATCGGCGCGAGCATCGCGCGCCTCATGGCCTCCGAAGGCGCCGCCGTCGTCGTCAACGACCTCGGCGTGGCCGTCGATGGCTCCATGCCCGATAACACCCCCGCCGCGGGCGTGGTGAACGACATCAAGGCGGCCGGCGGCAAGGCCATCGCCAACTACGACGACGTCGCCAACCACGACGCGGCGGAGAACATCATCAAGACGGCGCTCGACGAATTCGGCCGCCTCGATGTGCTCGTCAATGTCGCGGGCATCCTCCGCGACCGCATGGTCTTCAACATGACCGAGGACGACTGGGACAGCGTCATGAGCGTGCATGCCAAGGGCACGTTCAACACCACGAAGTTCGCCTCGATCTACTGGCGGCAGGCGCGCGAAGGCGATTACCGCCTGATCAACTTCTCCTCGGGTTCGGGCCTCTTCGGCGCCCCCGGCCAGCCGAACTACGCGGCGGCGAAGCTCGGCATCGTCGGCTTCACCTATGCCTGCGCGAACTCGCTGCACCGCTACGGCGTGACGGCGAACGCCATCGCCCCCGGCGCGGCGACGCGCATGACGGCGACGGTGCCCACGGAGCGCCGCCGCGGCGGTGTGCCGGACCAGGTCGAGGACCCGCGGCGCTCGCCGGACAACGTCGCCATCCCGGTGACGTACATGGCCTCGAAGGCCTCGAGCTGGCTCAGCGGCTGGGTCGTGGGCGCGAGCGGCTACGACATCACCCTTTACTCCAACCCGGAGCCCATCCGCTCGATCCATTCGAACGAGCGCTGGTCGCTGGAGGAGTGCGGGAAGCAGATGGAGAACGCCTTCAAGCCGATCGCGCAGACGGGCTCGATGTACGACCGCCATCGCCGCCCGCAGCCGGCCGCCCAGGCCTAG
>JAYRRO010000287.1:0-2411 GCA_041910095.1 Dehalococcoidia bacterium | reverse complement strand
GTCTGCGTCGCGCCGGCGCTGGGGATGTAACCGAGCGAAACCTCGGGCAGGGCGAAGCGCGCCGTGTCGGCGGCGACGCGGTAATCGCAGCAGAGGGGCAGTTCGAGCCCGGCGCCGTAGCAGAAGCCGTGCATGCGCGCGATAGTCACGCAGCGGTGGGTGATGAGTTCCCACCAGAGGTCGCGTTCGTGGCGAGCGCGGCGCGAGGCGATGACCGACGGCGCCGTGCCGAACTCGGAGATGTCGGCGCCGGCGCTGAAGGCGGGCCCTTCGCCGCGAAAGACGATGACGCGCACCTCGGGGAGGTCGCGGCAGGTCTCGAAGTAGGTCCAAAGCAGGTCGCGCATGGCCATGTTGATCGCGTTCAGGCGCTCGGGGCGAGCGAGGGTGATGGTCGCGACGCCGCGGGCATCGAGGTCGAGGAGCACGGACACGGGCTGAGTATGCGCGCGCGGCGGGCGGAAGGCGACGGTGGCCGGTGGCTCCGCGCGCGGGTAGGGTGAGCGGGTGAACGAGGTTCGCCCCGTGGGCACGATGCGGCAGCCGGTGGCGCTGGGCTGCTTCCTGATGGCGGCGATCGGCGCGGGCATCATCGGGCTGGCGATCGTACTGGTGGCGTGGCTCTCATCGGGGAGCACGACGGTGGCGCTGGACGACGCGCGCGCCTACGCGGTGGGGTCGGTGGAGTTCGTGCCCGCGCGGAACCTGTTCGTGGTGCGGCTGACCGAGATTGAGTACCTGGCGCTGGACGATCTGGACGCGGCGAACCGCGCGAACCAGGGCCGCCGCTGCCGCGTACAGCCACTCGCCGCGGCGGACCCGGCCCGCGCGGCGCTGGTGCAGCAGTACGCGAGCCGCATGAGCCCGGCGGCGGCGGGTTCGACCTTCGTCTTCCGAGAGTCCTGCAACAACGCCGTCTACGACGTCGCGGGGGTGCGCCTCGATACCGACGGCCCGAACCTCGACCGCCACCCCGTGGACATCGACGAGCAGGGACGGCTGACGGTGAATATCGCCAAACGGGTATGCACGGAGCGGAGCGGAGCCAAGCTGTCGCAGCCGCGGGAGTGCGCGCCCTAAGCCGGCATCGGCGCTGGTCGTTCGCGAACGGGAAATTGCGGGGACAACGGTTGACGGGGCGCTGTTACATCCGGCAACGCAAGCACGTGCGATTGCGATAAAGCTGAAACGCCACGGGGGATTCCACCTCTCGGGCGATGGCATCGGAGTTGTTAGGTTGGCTATTCATGCGAGAGGTGCGTTGCGCGTCAGCGCGCGCCTGATGCCGTGGTGTAATCCGCGGCGCGGGGCCTCTCATTCGCGGAGAATGCCATGGCCTCAGCAGTCATCACGCGCGCCGGGGACGACGCCGGGTTCCCTCAACAGGACGAACTGCTCGCGGCCCTGCGGGCGATGCGCCGGGGCGACTTCAGCGTGCGGCTGCCCCTTGAATGGCACGGCGTGGCCGGCGAAATCGCCGACGCCTTCAACGATGTCGCGGCCAACAGCGAACAGCTCGTGACCGAGGTGAAGCGCGTCTCCCGCGTCGTCGGCCGCGAAGGACGGCTGGGCGAGCGCGTGGTCCTGCCGGAGCTGCGCGGCGGCTGGGGCAGCGCCACTGAATCCGTGAACAGCCTCATCACCGACCTGGCACGGCCCACGGCCGAGGTCGCGCGCGTGCTGGGCGCGGTCGCGCGGGGGGACCTTTCGCAGCAGGTGCCGCTGGAGGCGGACGGGCGGCCGCTAAAGGGCGAGCACCTGCGCGCGAGCAAGCTCGTGAACATCACGGTCGAGCGGCTCGGGCTGGTGACCTCGGAGGTGATCCGTGTCGCGCGCGAGGTCGGCATCGATGGCAAGCTCGGCGGGCAGGCGCAGGTGAGCGACGTGGGCGGCACGTGGCGCGAACTCACGGACTCCGTGAACTTCATGGCCGGCAACCTCACGGCGCAGGTGCGCAACATCGCCGAGGTGACCACGGCGGTCGCGAACGGGGACCTCTCGAAGAAGATCACGGTCGATGTGCGCGGCGAGATCCTCGAGCTGAAGGGCACCATCAACACGATGGTGGACCAGCTCAACGGCTTCGCCAGCGAAGTGACGCGCGTCGCGCGCGAGGTGGGTTCGGAGGGCAAGCTTGGCGGCCAGGCGAGCGTGCCGGGCGTCGCGGGCACGTGGAAGGACCTCACGGACTCAGTGAACTTCATGGCCGGCAACCTCACGGCGCAGGTCCGCAACATCGCCGAAGTGACCACGGCGGTCGCGAACGGGGACCTTTCGAAGAAGATCACGGTCGATGTGCGCGGCGAGATCCTCGAACTCAAGGACACCATCAATACGATGGTGGACCAGCTCAACGGCTTCGCCAGCGAAGTGACGCGCGTCGCGCGCGAGGTGGGTTCGGAGGGCAAGCT
>JAYRRO010000286.1:0-1743 GCA_041910095.1 Dehalococcoidia bacterium | reverse complement strand
GTACGCGGTGACGGCGGCGGCGGTGGTGGCACTGGGCGCGGTGCGGGTGGCGGGCCGTGGGTGGACGTCGGCGGGCGAGGTGATTCGGCCGCTGTAGGGGCGAGTGCTGAGTAGTAAGTGCTGAGTGCTGAGCCGGCAACCCCGGGCGCGTGGTCAGTGCCGCAGGGTTGTGCCGTTCGCGACAGAGGATGTCGCGTGGTCGGGCCTAGAATGCGTCCCGTGGACCTGATTGCGGTGGGACTGGTGATTGGCGGCGCGCTGGTGGGCGCGGCGCTGCTGCTTTCGCGGCGGCGGCTGGGAGACGGCGATGCAGCCGGGCCGCTGGCGGAGGTGGCGCAGGCGATGCGTGACCTCCGCGGCGATACCGCCGTCCTTGGTGAACGGATCCTGGCGGTGCAGTCGCGGGTTGGGGCCATCGAGCAGCGGCAGGAGGTACTCGGGCAAGGGCTCGCGCGGACGGGGACGCTGGCGGAGGGGCTGCGCAGCACGGCCGAGGGGATTCGCGCGGACCTTGCGCAGGCGCGCGAGGGGCTCACGGCGCTGCAGGCACGGGCGTCGTCGCGCGAGGGGCTGGAGCAGCAAACGGCGGATTCGATCCGGCGGCTGGAGCAGGTGATCGCGGGGACGGCGGCAAAAGGCGTGGCCGGCGAGAACCTGGTCGACCTGGTGTTTTCGCGGCTGCCGGCGGAGTGGCAGCTGCGGGGCTTTCGCGTCGGGAACCGGACGGTGGAGTTCGCGCTGAGACTGCCGAACGGGCTGGCGCTCCCCATCGACAGCAAATGGCCGGCGACGGCGCTGCTGGAAGAGTTCATCGCGGCGGGGCCGGATGAGCAGGTGCGGATCAAGGGACGAATCGAGGAGACGGTGCGCGAGAAGGCGCGCGAGGTGACGAAGTACCTCGACCCCGAGCGCACGATCAACTTCGGGGTGGCGGTGGTGCCGGACGCGGTGTACGACCTCTGCGCGGGGGTGCAGGGGGAGTGCGCGCGCATGAACGTGGCGCTGGTGGGGTACAGCATGTTCGTGCCGTACCTGCTGCTGGTGTTCCAGACGGTGCTGCGGACGTCGCGGGACATCGACCTGGAGAAGCTGGCGGCCGCGCTGGCATCGGCGGAGCAGGCGCTGCACGCGATCGCGGAGGAGGTGGAAGGGCGGCTTTCGCGCACGGTGGTGATGCTGGGGAATTCGCGCGATGAGCTGCGGGTGCAGGCCTCGCGGGCGAGCGGGCTACTCGCGGCGGTGACATCGCGGGTGGAGGGCGAGGCCCGGGCGAAGTAGCGCTCCCGGGTGATGCCGAACCGCCCCGGGACCGGAGTCGCCGGGGCGGCTGAGACGGTGCCGGCAGGGCGTCAGGCGGCGAGGAAGCCGAGCTGCGGGAAGGACTGCCCGAGGAGCACGTTCGCGGGGGTGCCGAGCCAGCGTTCGATGACCGTAGCGTACACGGAGCGGAAGTCCGTCGTGTAGGGGACGTTGCCATTGTCGACGAGCTCCGCGAGGTTCGGGGCATCGCCGTAGAGGCCCTGGCGGACGCTGTTGCCGAGGGCGAAGCAGACGCTCGCGGCCCCGTGGTCGCTGCCACCGTTGGCGTTTTCCTGGACGCGGCGGCCGAATTCGCTCCAGGTGAGGATGAGGACATCGTCGGCTTTGCCGTGGGCGGCGAGGTCCTGGTAGAAGGCGGTGAGGCCCTGGTCGAGCGTCTCGAGCAGGTTCTGCTGGTCGTTGAGCTGGTCGCTGTGGGTATCG
>JAYRRO010000285.1:0-7385 GCA_041910095.1 Dehalococcoidia bacterium | reverse complement strand
CACGGCCAGCGCGACCGCAGCGCAGCGACGCGCGACGCGTCCGGGTCGACCCCCACGTAACGGATCGCGCCGGACGCCGCGCGCGACGCGAGGGTCTCCCCGTAGGGCCCCTCGCCGCAGCCCACGTCGAGCAGGTCCCCTTCGAGCCCCGCGAGGAGGTCGCGCACGAGCGCGTCGTCGCGCCCGAAGACGTCCTCGCGGACGGGGTCGAAGAGCCCCGCGCAGACGTCCCGCGACGCGCACCCGCGACAGACCTCGCTCCGACGGAGCTGGACCAGGTCACGCGAGAAGTCGTCCGGGGCGGGCTTCGAGGAGATGTCGAGATAGATCTGCCCGAGGCCGTGCGTCACCCGCGCGACCTGCTCGTCCGTCGCGGTGGCGAATGCCGCGGCCGTCGGGTATTGCGCGGCGAACGCCGCAAGGCCGCGCTCAGCCTGGTCTGCCCGGGTGCGCTGAAGCATCGTCTCGGCCACGAGGGTGAGCCATGGATCTGATTCATCTCGCCACGAAAAGCGCTGGAAGTTCGCGTCGCCCCAATTCAGGAGACGACGGCGTATGGCCCGGGCTCTTCGAGCAACGCGGTCTGCTTCATCGTGGGCGGTGGCCTGAGTTCCAGCTGTGTGGGCTGAATCCACTTCACAATCTCCCGCGCGATCGCTTCCACCACCGGCACAACAACCGAGTTGCCAAACTGCTTGTACGCGCGCGTGTCGCTGACCGGAATCTGGAACGAATCCGGGAATCCCATCAAACGGGCACACTCTCGGGGAGTGAGCCGTCGTGGCCGCTGCCCTTCGCCGCGCCAGATCAGGATTTCCGATCCATCTTTGTAGTACCGCGCCGAGAGCGTGCGCGTCACCACATCTGGTTCGGCCGCCGGGTCGACCGCCTGGTATCCGAACCCGTTGCCGGCCGCACGGTGCTTCTCAGCGTAGTCCTGCAGGTACTCCCACAGGTGAGCGGTGAGGATGTACTTCGGGTCAACGTCCGATTCCAGGATCGACGCCAACGGCGGACGTGTCTTTGGGAGCACGGGGTACTTGAAGTCGGGTGTCGGAATGCGGAAGCCGACGATATAGATGCGCTCCCGGTGCTGAGGCACGACGCTGGCTGCGTCGATGACTTGCGGGTCTGGAACGTAGTACCCCAAATCGTCGCGCAGAACCTCAAGAATCGTTCGGAGCGTGCGTCCTTTGTCGTGGGTTCTGAGGTTCTTAACGTTCTCCAGGAGAAACGCGGTCGGTTGCTTCGCGGCGATTATCCGAGCGACATCGAAGAAGAGCGTTCCTTGGGTTCTGTGTTCGAAGCCGTGCGATCTGCCAAGTGCATTGTGTTTGGAGACGCCGGCGATAGAGAAGGGCTGACACGGAAAGCCAGCCAGAAGGATGTCATGATCAGGAACATATGCTTCGGCGGGGTCGCATTTAGTAATGTCGCCGAAAATATCACTACCATACATCTGGTGGTTAGCACGATAGGTCTTCTGGGCGTAGGGATCCCACTCGCTCGTGAAGACACACTCCATCGATGTGCCCAGGTCCTTGCCTGCCCGTTCGAACCCGAGGCGAATCCCTCCGATTCCGGCAAAGAGGTCGATGATGCGAAGGGCTTTCACGGTAAGACAACGTTCTGGCGATGCCAAGCCAATGCCTCGTCCGCCACTTTGCATCGGCTGTCTTCAGGATCGGTGAGATGAATCCCGTGGTCACTCACCAGATCGTGGTTTCTTGGTTCCTTCTGCGCTCTTTCGGTAACCCCCCATCGCCGATCTGCGTCTACGTATATCAATCCTACATCGAATGCCCAATGGTGACGACGGCAGAGGCACAATCCATTGCGCACATCGTCCGAACCTCCCGCAGCCACTGGAACTACGTGGGCTGCTTCCGGTTCTGTCGGGGGCTCATGGCCCGCGTCATCGACGGGATTCACCAAACCCACATGGCAAAGAGCGCACATCGCGTCGTAGGATTGCTTCACGACGCGCCCGAAAGCAGCATCTCGGAGAAGGCGCGTATGAGGCGAGTCGAATTGTCGCGCGGTGAACAACTGAAGAGGGCGACTCAGGAGTTCCCCAATTCCTTCCATGTATTCATGGATTGCGGTGAGCGACGCTGGCACTTCACTGAGAGGGCCCCATGCCCGACGGGAATCGGCGGGGAGAATACCACCATGCTCGGCAGTGCCTTGCCGGACCAGCTCTACTCGATATCGGTCTATCCGGTCCAATTGGCGCTGAAACACGACGTAATCGCCGGGCTTGGCCGTCTTCAGGAGCCGTGGCTTGATGCCGTTGGTCAGCCTCGTTTCAGGCCGCCGCTTGTTGGTCCAAGTCTGGAAATGCCAACGACTCGTTACGACACCCGCTGGCGTGGACCCATCCATCAAATCCAGAGTGATGAAGTATTCTTCAGTGGGTGCTAAGCTAGGATCTGGCAGGGGAGGGAAGTAGGGCCGAAGGCCTACGGGAATCGCCGGGCCCCCTTGGTGTGTCTTAGGGCCACAGTCGTTCTTGGTCAGCCGCTTATAGAACGCATGGTCGTATACAGCCATCCGTCCCCCGAACGAGCGTTCTGAGTGAATAAGGTATCCTAGCGGCTTACGCGTTGCAAGGGCGCTGCCAGGAGGATGCCTGGCGGGCGGCCTTCGCCCCACCCCCCACTTCACGCCCCTCCCCGCCCCTGCTACCCTTAACCCAACACCCTTAGCAATCCCATGCTGAGAGTGCTAAGATGGGCGGGTAGGGTTGATAATGGGATTGTCAGAGCGCCGCGCGCGCATCCTCGCCTTCATCGTCGATGACTACATCGACTCCGCCACCCCCATCGGCTCCCAGGCCCTGGTCGCGCGCCATGCCCTCGGCCTCTCCTCCGCCACCGTCCGCAATGAGATGGCCGCCCTCGAAGAGCAGGGCTTCATCACGCACCCCCACACTTCCGCCGGCCGCATCCCTTCCCACCCCGGCTACCGCTACTACGTCTCCTCTCTCATGCAGGAGCGCGACCTCTCCCGGCAGGAGCAGATCTCCATCCTCCACCAGTTCCACCAGAGCGCGCGTTCGCTCGAGGAATGGGTCGGGCTTGCCGCCAGCGTCCTCGCCAATTCGCTCCATACCGTCTCCCTCGTCACCCAGCCGCGCATCAACGAAGCCCGCTTCAAGCAGCTGCAGCTCGTTGAGCTCTCCGAAAACCGCGCCCTCCTCGTCGTCGTCACCAGCGATTCGGCCGTCCACCAGCGCCAGCTCGATTTCCCGGTCCACATCAACCAGGACCAGCTGACGCGGCTCGCTTCGCGCCTCAATGGCGAATTCGGCGGCCGCCACGCCTCCGAAATCCCCATCCGCGATGCCGCCGAGCCGCTCGGGCAGGTCGAGGCCATCGTCGTCGCCGCCGTCGTCGAGCTCCTGTTGCGCGAATCCCGCGAATCCGTCGAGGAGCCCGTCGTCGAGGGCGTCCGCGACCTCCTTCGCCAGCCCGAGTTCGATGACAGCGACCGCATCCTCGATACGCTCGAGGCCGTCGATGAGACCCGCCTCCGGGGCGCAATCCCCTCCGCCGCCATCGATGACGCGGGCGTCGCGATCGTCATCGGCGATGAGAACCACGTCGGCCCCTACCAGGACATGAGCTTCGTCCTCGCGCGCTATGGCGTGCCCGGCGGCGCAGGCGGCGTGGTCGGCGTCCTCGGGCCCACCCGCATGCCCTATACCGACGCCGTCGCCCACGTTCGCTACGTCGGCGATGTCCTCACCGAACTTCTGCGGAAGTTCTACGAATAACCGGAACCAGCGAGCACGGCCGTCCCCCGCGGGCGGCCAGGATGGAGGCACTATGGCCGATGAACCCGTGAACGAACCCAACGCCGTCGCCGATGCCGCGACCGGGGCCACCGAAAACCCCGACCTCGCCGAGGCCCTCGCGAAGGCGGACTCTTTCTATAAGAGCTGGCAACGCTCCGCGGCCGACTTCGCCAACTACAAGCGGCGCGTCGAGCAGGAGCGCGGCGAATCCGCCCGCTTCGCCAGCGCGGCCCTCGTCATCAACCTTCTGCCCGTCTACGACGACCTCGAGCGCGCCGTCGGCTCCGTCGATGCGAACCTGGCCGGGCTGAACTGGGTGCAGGGCGTCGTCGCCATCCAGCGCAAGTTCTGGCACATGCTCGAAGCCATGGGCGTGAGCGAACTCGCCGCCGCCGGCGAACCCTTCGACCCCGCCAACCACGAAGCCGTCGCCCGCCAGCCCGGCGACGACAACAAGGTCCTGCACGTCGTCCAGAAAGGCTACCGCCTCGGCGACCGCGTCCTGCGCCCCGCGATGGTCATCGTCGGCGAAGGGTAACAACAGCCAGCCGCTAACAGCTAACAGCTCCCCCGGAGGAACCACATTGGCGAAGGTCATCGGAATCGATCTCGGCACCACCAACAGCTGCATGTCCGTCATGGAAGGCGGCGAGCCGGTGGTCATCCCCAACGCCGAAGGCGCGCGCACCACGCCCAGCGTCGTCGCCATCACGAAGACGGGCGAACGGCTCGTCGGCCAGGTGGCCAAGCGCCAGGCCGTCACGAACCCGGACAACACCGTCTTCAGCATCAAGCGCTTCATGGGCCGCAAGCTCGATGACCCCGAGGTCCAGCGCGACCTCAAGCTCGTGCCCTACAACGTCGCCTCCGCCCCGAACGGCGATGCCAAGGTGAAGCTCGGCGACAAGCAGTACAGCCCGCCCGAAGTCTCGGCCATGATCCTCCAGAAGCTGAAGGCCGACGCCGAAGCCTACCTCGGCGAGCCGGTCACCGAGGCCGTGATCACCGTCCCCGCCTACTTCAACGATGCCCAGCGCCAGGCCACCAAGGACGCCGGCAAGATCGCCGGGCTCGATGTCCTGCGCATCATCAACGAGCCCACCGCCGCCTCCCTCGCCTACGGTCTCGATAAGAAGGAAGACGAAGTCATCGCCGTGTACGACCTCGGCGGCGGCACCTTCGATATCTCCATCCTCGAACTCGGCGAAGGCACCTTCCAGGTCCTGAGCACGAACGGCGACACCCACCTCGGCGGCGACGACTTCGACCAGCGCGTCATCGACTGGCTCATCGACGAGTTCAAGAAGGCCGAGGGCATCGACCTTCGCCAGGACCGGCAGGCCCTCCAGCGCCTCAAGGCCGAGGGCGAAAAGGCCAAGATCGAACTCTCCAGCGCCCAGTCCACCGATATCAACCTCCCGTTCATCACCGCCGATGCGAGCGGCCCCAAGCACCTCAACGTCACCCTCACCCGCGCCAAGCTCGAGCAGCTCGTCGGCGACCTCCTCCAGGGCACGCTCGCGCCCGTGCGCAAGGCCCTCGAGGATGCCGGCCGCAAGCCCGGGGACGTCGACGAAGTGGTGCTCGTCGGCGGCCAGACGCGCATGCCCGCCGTCCAGAAGCTCGTCGGCGACTTCTTCGGCAAGGAGCCCCACAAGGGCGTGAACCCCGACGAGGTTGTCGCAATCGGCGCGGGAATCCAGGCCGGCGTGCTCAAGGGCGAAGTCAAGGACGTCCTCCTCCTCGACGTCACCCCGCTCACCCTCGGTATCGAGACCCTTGGCGGCGTCATGACGCCGATCATCTCGCGCAACACCACCATCCCGACGTCGAAGAGCCAGACGTTCTCGACCGCCGCCGACAACCAGCCCAGCGTCGAGATCTCCGTGCTGCAGGGCGAACGCCCCATGGCGACCGATAACAAGTCGCTCGGTCGCTTCATCCTCGATGGCATCCTCCCCGCCCCGCGCGGCGTGCCCCAGGTCGAAGTCACCTTCGACATCGACGCCAACGGCATCGTGAACGTCTCCGCCAAGGACAAGGGCACGGGCCGCGAGCAGCGCATCACCATCCAGGCGTCCAGCGGCCTCTCCAAGGACGAAATCGACCGCATGCAGCGCGAAGCCGAACTCCACGCCGACGAAGACCGCCGCAAGCGCGAATCGATCGAGCTCAAGAACAGCGCCGACACCACCGCCTACCAGGCCGAGAAGACCCTCCGCGACAACGCGGACAAGATCGACGCGAGCCTGAAGACCGAGGTCGAAGCGAAGATCGCCGAGGTCCGTGCCGCCATCCAGGCCGAGGACACCGCTCGCATGCAGACGAGCCTCGATGAGCTCAGCCGCGCCATGCAGCGCATCGGCGAAGCCGTCTACGGCGCCCAGTCCGCCGCGGGCCCCGATGGCGCCGGCGGCGGCGACTTCGATCCCTCGCAGGGGCCCGCCGATTCCGGCACCGTCGAGGGCGAATTCCGCGAGGTCTAAACCACCCGCCCGTACCCACACCGAACGGGACCGGCGATCGTGCCGGTCCCGTTCGCATCTTCCCGTGGCGGGCAGCTCCTCGCGCGCTACTCCGGTGCGAGCGGAAGGTCGAGCGTGAACGTAAGCACTCCGCCGTCCAGCGCGGCGTCGAGGCTGCCTTCGTGCCGCCGGGCGATGTCCCGCGCGATGGGCAACCCGAGCCCCGTGCCCTGCCGTGCATTCGGGCGCGCGCGGTAGAAGCGGTCGAACAGCCGCGGCACCTGGCCGGCGTCCAGCCCGGGCGCATCGTTTGCGACCCGCAGCCGCGCCCGGCCCTCCTCGGCCTTCAACGAGACCCGCGCCACCGAGCCCGCCGGCGAGAACTTGCGTGCGTTCGACAGCAGGTTCTCCACGGCGCGCTCCAACCGCGCCGCGTCGCCGCTGACGATGACCCCGGGCGCGATCGCGGTCTCCCAGCGCGGGCCCTCATCGCCGGGCGCCCCCGCGACCCGCCGGAAGACGCTCTCCACCAGCGCGCTCAGCGCCACGTCGCCCTCATCGAGCAGGGCCTGGCCGGCCTCCAGCTCCGAGAGGAACAGGAGGTCGCCCAGCCGCGCGGCAAGCCGCCCGGCCTCGTCGTGGATGACGGCGCCCATCCGGGCCGACTCCTCGGGTGTTGCGGCATGCCCGTTCGCGAGCGCGCTGCTGAACCCGAGAATCGAGGTCAGGGGCGTCTTCAGGTTGTGCGAAACGTCCGCGATGAGCCGCCGCTGTTCGGCCTGCGACTCCCCCACGTGGCGCGTCATCGTCGCGAAGGAGGATGCGAGTTCGCCTACCTCGTCGCCGCGCGCCGCCGGTACGGCCACATCGAAGCGGCCCTCCGCCACCAGCGCGGTCGCCCGCGTGAGGTCGCGCAGCGGCCGCGTGATCGAACGCGCAAGCAGCACCGCCAGCAGCACCGCGGCCGGCAGCGCGAGGCTCGCGGCCATCCCCAATCCCGGGATCAGCGCGAGCCAGGCGTGGGTGAGGTCGCTCGCCGGGACTGCCAGCACCAGCTGGTACGCCAGGGGCTGCTCGCGCATGAGGCGGCCGCCGTCGCGCGGGGCCCGGCCGCCGTCCGT